>PHAT01000003.1:0-343829 GCA_002840435.1 Deltaproteobacteria bacterium HGW-Deltaproteobacteria-6 | reverse complement strand
GGGCAAAAAATAACTTTGAACTCGTTTTTGACGTTTAAAAATACTTCTTGAAAATCAGCTAATTATAAATTACCGTAGCGGCAAAAGGTCCTTATTATCTGCAAATACCGCAGCGGTTATTTATGGTTTTTTTGTGAAATGCAGTCAAAAATATTTGTTTTTGATGGAGGTTCGCAAATGAATCAAATTTTACCTCAGTTCCAAAAATACTTGGCTGAGCTAAAGCTTGCGCCGGAAAACCAGATTCCTTTCTTCGCCGGATGGGCAAGCAGGTTCATTCGTTTTTCCAATGGGCGGCATGATAGTCCATCTGATCTGAAAATTCAATTATTTCTTAAAGAACTAAATCGGGGAGACATTAAAGAAAAAGGAGCCAGCCCAAAACAGGCTAACTCCTTGATTTATCTGGTGCGCCCAGGAAGATTCGAACTTCCGACATCCAGATTCGTAGTCTGGCGCTCTATCCAGCTGAGCCATGGGCGCATTTTTTCAAATGACGAGCGAGCCCTATAGCACATAATTATCCTTGTGGCAAAGTTAAAATATATGAGGGGCTATTTATTGTTACAAGAGTATTTAAGCAATGAATTTAATATTTTGACTGATAAATGACCTCGGTCATGCCCCGGATGGAATTGGTCAGAATGATCTTGTCTGCTTTTTCCACATCGCTTGCCTGTAGAACTTTTTCCCGGGCGTTGAGCTTCTTGATCGTCCGCTGCCTCATAATACCGTTTAATAAGCCGCAGGAAAGCGGCGGCGTGTACCAGTGGCCTTTGACCGAGACAAAGATATTGGATATCGCGCCTTCGGTGATTTCATCTTTTTTATTGCGGAAAAGAACATCGAAATAACCCTGCGCCGAATATTTTTTAAACTCTTCATCGTACAGCGTCCGCCTTGTTGTTTTGTGATATAAAAAAGGATCGCCTGAGTTTGTTTTATGCCTGGAAACGGCGATAAGCTGGTGGGCGGGGCGTGGAGGAACCGGTTGATGTTGAATCATGATGTTCCCCCCGGTTTCCAATAACAGACGCAGGCGGATGCTGCCGGTCAGCTTTTCCACATAGCTGTTCAAGGCAGCCCTGATTCCTTTAACGGAGCAAGGGATGGAGAAAAATTCAGCCGAAGATTTTAAACGCTGCAAATGCCGGTTCAAATATTGAATTTTTCCATTCGTGAAAAGCATGGTTTCAATCAGCGCAAATTCCGGCATATTGTTGATCAGGAATTTTGCCTTGAGCCGGCATTCCGCGAATTCTTCTTCCGGTCGGGAATCATCAACAATACCCCCGCCGATTCCCATGCGGGCCCGATATTGATTGTCCTGCTGATATTGAAGATCGATGGTCCGGATGGCCACGTTAAAAACAGCCTGCCCGTCCGGGGCAAAATAACCAATGGCGCCTGTATAAATATCCCGCGGCTCTTTTTCCAGTATCCGGATAATTTTCATGCTTTGAATCTTGGGCGCGCCGGTGACGGAACCGCAGGGGAACAGGCTTTTGACCAAGTCGAATATTCCAAGCCCCGGCTGCAATTTTCCGGTGACGGTGGAGGTCATCTGCAATAACGTTTCATATTTTTCCACTTCGAAAAGTTTTTTTACTTTAACCTGCCCGGGCAAACAAATCCGGCCCAGATCATTTCTGAGCAAATCAACAATCATGACATTTTCACTGGTGTTTTTCATGTCGTATCGCAGCCAGTGTGCGGAAGCCGAAAGCGGCGCGGTGCCTTTCATTGGTTTGACCATGATGTTCTGCTTCGCATCGATGCGGAAAAAAAGTTCGGGTGACAGGGAAATGATGGCGTTGCCGTCATAATTGATGAGGGCCGAATAAGAAACCCGTTGATTTTTTTTCAGCCGGTCATAAAAATCAAAGATGCTGCCGATAAAATTAAAATCATAGCGGGACGTGTAGTTGATCTGATACGTTTCACCGCAGGCAATACGGTTTTTGATTATTTTAATCGCTTGTTCGTATTGCGGATAGTTGATGGCCAGTCGGGGTTCTGATAAATAGTAATCCATGTTTTCATTTTCAGAAGAAAAAGGCAGTCGCCGGACCGGTTCCTTATAAACACCGAACCAGATCAGCGGATAGTCGTATTTCGGGCAGTGTGAATTTAAGATTTCTTCGATAAAGTATCCCAGTTCGTAGGAAAAGAAACCGGCCAGGTAATAACCTTTCTGCCGGTAGATTTCCATTTGCCGGAAACACCTTGGCAGGTCCGCCGGCTTTTTGCAGGTAATAATTTTTACCGGGTCCGCAAACAGGAAGTTTTGCGAATTCTCCTTATCCTTGCGGAGTGTTTCCAGGATGACAATGTTTTTATTCAAATTCATAACGGATCTTTATCGGTTGTTAAAATATCAAACATTCATCTTTGAGTTAATGAAAACCATTCGGCGCCGCAAAAAACACATCAGCGGCTCAACTAACCCGCTTTCTGTTGCTTTGCAAATATTTTATGCCAATCACATCTTTTTTTATTTCCGTCATGTCGTGAAATCCTTTAGATGGACCGCGGCAGCGGCTGTTTAATTTTAATCTTCTTGACCCTTCGCCGCCATTTTTACTATAATCATCAGCAATTAAAATTAGCTGGTTCCTATCCAACAAAGCCGGATATGCCGGAGTATTGAAGCATCATGGATGGCTGAGGATGATGCGTGCCAGGCCTTTTCAACCATTTAAAGAAGTGTGCTTATATCCATTACTTTATCGAAAATTCTGATCATCATCCGATAAAGGCAACGAATCGTACAAAGCGAGGATAGATATGCCGGATCAAAATAGAATGCGGGCGGTTGTTTTTGACGCCTCTCTCCGCGTTGTTGACGATTATCCGGTGCCTGAGCTTCGTCCAGGTTGGGCAAGAATCCATATTCAAACGGCGGGGATCTGCAAAACGGATTTGGAGTTAATAAAAGGCTACCGGGGATTTAAAGGAGTGCTCGGCCACGAATTTATCGGCGTGGTGGAAGCCTGCGGCCAGAAAGGCTGGATCGGAAAAAAAGTGGTTGGTGAAATCAATGCCGCCTGCGGACATTGTGAGTGGTGTCGTAAGGGATTGGGGCATCATTGTCCGGCGAGGACAACGCTGGGCATCATGAATCACGACGGGTGCATGGCCGATTATTGCATCTTGCCTGTCAGCAATTTAATTGAAATCCCCCCGGATGTTTCCGACGACCGGGCGGTGTTTACAGAACCGCTGTCCGCGGCGTGCGAAATCATTGAACAGCTGCCGCTTACCGGAACGGAACGCGCCGTTGTCCTGGGCGACGGACGGTTGGGCATTCTCTGCGCGTGGGCGTTGTCTACCGTTTTATCCGATGTTACCCTGGTTGGGCATCACCCGGAAAAGCTGCAAATAGCGAAGTGGCGGCATATTCAAACCGCTACCGACCCGGCAGGTGTCAGTGAAGGGGCAGATATTGTTGTGGATGCCACCGGCTCGGCGACCGGATTGAATGATGCAATCAGGCTCTGCCGTCCCCGCGGCACCATTGTCCTGAAAACAACCATTGCCAACCAGTGCGATATTAACCTTGCGCCGGTGGTCGTAAACGAAATCAATATTATCGGATCAAGATGCGGACAGTTCCGGGACGGGATAAAAATGCTGCAAGGCTATCCGGATATGCCGCTTACGCGGCTCATCACGGATCGATACCCTATTGCAGGAGCCCTTGCGGCCTTTGATCGCGCAACCCGACCCGATGCCATAAAGGTCTTGCTGCAGATCAATGCTTTGCCGGAATTTTCAAGAGAGGTCATCTGAAAAACGGTTTTGTTTATGATGACCACTTTGGAGGATGACGTTAATATTTGAGCGAACCTGCCTTTTTCATAAATTCAGGATCGTTTTCCAGCTCTTTGGCAAGTTCCTGAATCTCTTTTTGCACGGCCGGCGAAAAGGTTTTAAAGGCGCCTTCCGATCCGGATATATTGCCCGCTTCAACATGTTTGGAAGCATTTGAACCGCTTTCCTGCATGATCATCAGAACTATTTTTTCGAGTCTCTTTCGGGCATAAAGCGGAAATTGAGAAAGGTTCTTTTCCGCCTGTAATGCGGCGGGATTTTTTGATGCATAATCAGCCCGTGCCCCCGGATCGGCAAAAAATTCTTTTAACATGGACATCGTTGCTTCGTGCATCTTGTCTTGCGCAGAGGCCATGTTTGAAAAGAAAACGAACGAAAATATGGCAACTCCCATGATCGTCAAATGTTTTAATTTCATAAGGCACCAATTTTTAAGAAACCTTCAAGATTTGCTGACATGTTAACAGGAATTGACTAACCTTTTCTTCTTTCAGCGGCCTCGATTTCATCCAGGACAACCTCCAGGTCTTCCGCCTTTTCAATGACGACGGTGGAGTCGTCCGAAAGGCCTGTCCGACCCGTCTTCCCGGTGGTGGATTCTTTTTTGCGCAGTTTGATTTCCCAGGAATCACCCGATGAGGCCACCATCCAGTTGTTGAGGTCAAATTGAACATCCCGCACGTGGGGCAGTGCCACAATTTCCCTCACAATGATTTCAATTTCCTTGGGAGAAAAGTCCCCGCCCAGTCTGACGAGGTCTCCGTTGAGATAGACGGTACTGCCCATAAAGGAATAGTCTATTCTTGTCATATCCACATCGTGACGGGTGATGACCATCCTCACGTTGCGGTTGACTTCATACCGGGATACTTTTTCGTCCTGACTCATAAGCCGATTTCACCTTTGCCGATGCCTTAAGATCTTGTAACCATTGCCGGTTGCCATAAGCTGCGTGGCCGATCCGGTTGGGAGTAAAGTAAAAATTATGTCGCAATTCCGATAAATGAAATTTCTTTTAAGAAAATTTCGAAAAATCAGGTTTGCGCCGCTCAAAGAATGCAGCAAATGCTTCTTTGGCTTCCGGCGACTGGAGCATGGCGCTGAAGTCATTGTTTTCTTCGATCATCTGAGCGATGACTGCATCGGCATGACGGGCCTTCATTAAACGTTTGGTTGTGCGCAGGGATGATGCCGGAAGAATGACCAGCTTTGCCGCCTGCGCGTAAGCATAACTCATCAGATCCGCCGATGGCAGCACTTTATTAACCAGCCCCATATCAAAGGCCTGTTCGGCGGAAAAAGATTCTCCGAAAAACAGCAATTCGGCCGCGCGGGTATGACCGATCATTTCCGGCAGCAATTTGCTGGAGCCGAATTCCGGGCACAACCCCAGCTTGGCAAACGGCATCGAAAACTTCGTGTGTTCGGCCGCGTAAATCTGATCACAATGCAGCAGCATGGTCACGCCGATGCCGATGGCCATTCCGGAGACGGCGGCAATCACCGGCTTGGCAGCCCCGCTGAGATTGCGTAGAAACTGCGCCACCGGCCGTTCTCCGACGTGTTCTTTGGCGTTCATGAAATCCTCCAGGTCGTTCCCTGCGGAAAACATCTCGGGCTGGCCACAAAACAGGATGACACGCACGGCCGGATCTTTTTCGCCGTCCGCAATGGCATCGGCCATCATTTGATACATGTCTGACGTGATCGAGTTTTTCTTGTCCGGACGGTTGAATTCAATAGTGAGGATTCCGCTGTTTTTGCTTGTTTTGATGTCCATATTTTCTCCTTCATAGGTTAATTCTAATGGGTGTGCGGATGGTGTTTGTCTCCGGCTGTCTGGCATAAAAGTTTTCCGCCATTGCAGCTGTTGCTTTCAAACTGCAGGGTCGGATGATTAATTTTAAATTCTGCGGCAAGCATGGTGCGGACCTTCACGGCCAGTTCATCAACGCTTCCCAGCATCTGATCCGGGACGGTAATGTGCACGGCCAGGGCAATGCTGTCGGCAGACGGGTTCCAGACATGCAGGTCATGAATATCCGTGACGCCGTCAAGGGATTCCAGTGACTTTTGAATTTCTCCCAAATCGATTCCCGGCGGCGTCGCATTCATCAAAATCAGAAAACTGTCCTTCAATAGACCCCATCCGCTGTATAAAATCATGGCGACAATCAACCAGGAAAACAAGGGATCGAGCCAGTACCAGGGTTTAAAGATCCACAGAATGCCGAGTGCGGCGACGCCCAGTGACGTCGCCGCATCAGCCAGCATATGCAGGAAAGCGCTTTTCATATTTAAATTGATTTTCGATCCGGCATGCAGCAAGAGAGCGGAAAGAATGTTGCCTGCGAAACCAAGCAGGGCAATCCAGATCACTATTTGTCCGGTAATGGGCTGCGGTTCAAGAAATCTCTGCCAGGCCTGTATGGCAATATAGAAAGCCGCGCCGTATAAAAGAGCAACGCTGATCAACGTGGCAAATATTTCCACGCGTTTATAGCCGAAGGTATGCTTTTCCGTCGGTCCGCGTTTTCCAATAATCAATGCCGCATAGTTGATGACGAGCGAAACAAAGTCGCTTAAATTATGCAGCGCATCGCTGATCAGCGCCATACTGCCCGATACTATGCCGCCGTAAATCTGCACCGCCGGAATGAGCAGATTCATGGCCATGGAAGCGAGCAGACGCCTGCCCCAGGATCCTTCCATGTTTTGATGATGGCTATGCTGATGTGTCGTCATTGCCGTTTCCGTTGAGGATGACCAGCGCCTGATCGATCGCACTATGGCTGCCGAAAATAATCAGTTGATCGGCCGTCTCGAGGATGAATTCGCTGGGCGGGTTGGTGATGGTCTGGTTATTGCGAATGATATTGATGATCAGGGCGCCGGATTGGGCTTTGAGATTGACTTCTCTGATGCTCCTCCCGATGATTGGATTTCCGGCGGCGATAAAATAGGTTTCAATCGTACCCTGAGCCAGAATCTGACTGATCTGGTCGAAGGCTTCCTGCGTGTAACGGACTTCACGGAAAACGCCGTATGATTTATTACGGATGATATTTCCCTGGGCTAAAATGATGCTGTTGGGAATGTGAAACATTTTGAGAACACGGCTGAAGATTTGGATGGACGTTTCAAATTCTTCGGGGATAACATCGTCGGCTCCCATGGCGAGCAGGTCTTCAATATCAGCCAGATACTTTGTCCGGACGATGACGTGCAGTCTTGGATTGATGGCCTTGGCGTTTGACAGGCAGCTTTTTGTGAGAAAACGGTCGGAGATGGCGATGACCATGACGCGCGCAGCCTCCACATTGGCGCGCCGTAGAATTTCTACACTTGCGGCATCGCCCCAGATCGTGTTTTTGTCTCCTTTGCTTTTCGATTTTTTAATTTTCTGAAAGTTCAGATCAATAATGACATAATTGATGGCGGTGTCTTTGAGCACGCGCACGAGATTTCTGCCGTTGAGTCCCATGCCGCAGATGATCACATGATTGGACACATGCGTACGCTCATCGGGTTTGATCTCCTGCGCCGGATCAAAAAAATTTTTTCGGGCCAGTAAATAGTAAACGAGGGAAACGAGCAGCGGTGTGACAATGAAAGTTAAAACGGACGCCCCGATAAAAGTCTGATAAATATCATTGGAGATAATATTGTTTTTGAACCCCTGAGAAGCGAGAACAAAAGAAAATTCACCGATCTGGGATAACAGAACACCGGAAAGCAACGCAATACGCAGAGGGTAACCCAGCAGTTTGACCAACCCGAAAACGATGGCTGCCTTAATCAGGATAATGATCAGAGAAATCAGAATAATATAGCCGGGGTTTGACCGCAGAAAATCCAGATTGAGGATCATGCCGAAAGAAACGAAGAACACGGACAGGAAAACATCCCGAAACGGGGTGATGTCACTGATAATCTGATGCGTGAAGTCCGTATCGGACAGAGCCAGACCCGCCAGGAAAGCGCCGATAGCCAGCGATAATCCCAGGGATTCCGTTACGCCGGCAATGCCCATCGCGATGACCACGGAGGCAATGACCAGGACGTCGCGCATATTCATGCTGACCAGGCGCTCCAGTAAGCGGGGGATGACATAGCGTGCCGCCGCCAGAATGACGACGATGATCAGGATGGATTTGACCAGTTTCCAGACAATCATCCAGACATCGGCTCCGCTGTTGCCGGCCAGGAAGGGGATAAGCAGCATCATCGGCACCACCATCACGTCCTGAAACAAAATGATGCCGATGGAAATTCTTCCCTGTGGAGCATTCTCATCGCTCCGGTCTTTCAGGATTTTTAAGATCAATGCCGAAGAGCTGTGCGCCAGAACAAAGCCAATGAAGACTGATTGACTGACGCTCAACTGCATTGCAAGCCCGATCGCCATGCCGACGGTAAAGGTGCAAAGGATTTGCATGCCGCCCGTCAGCAGAATTTCGGACAAATTTTTTAAAAAGCGGGAAAGCTGAATTTCAATGCCGATAGTGAAAAGCAGAAAAGCGACGCCGATTTCCGCCAGAAACTGAATACCCGCAGTGTCGTCGATCAGTTTGAGGCCGAATGGCCCGATGATAATGCCGGTGATCAGGAAGCCGATGATGGAAGGCAGTTTGATTTTGTTGAAGATGTAGATCACCGGGATCGAAAAGCCCAGAATAATGATCAATTGATGGAAAAATTTCAATCCGTCCATTGGTTTTCCTGATCGTTAAAAGTTGATCCGGAGGATCGCGCAGGCGATGCCCCCATCCCCATGAATTTAGGATATTCTTTTACATGTTTACCATTGATAACCATTTTTTCCAAGAAACATCATGCCGGGGTTTTAATTTCTATTGACAAAAAACATCAAACGAATTATTATGCAGAAAAATTAGTTATTTAATGGCATCAGGCGAATGATCATCAAAAAGCAAACGATAATTATTAACATGATAATTAGCTTCCCCATAGGAGGCCTGGCCGTGGAATAGCTGCATTTTTCCGTTAGCAAAATTCCCAACCGCTGCCAGGAAAACCCGGCAGCGGTTTTTTTTATTGTGAAACGGCAACCCGTGTTTGAAAGAGAGGATTAAATGACAAAGAACCAGATTTTGATTTACGATACAACGTTGCGTGACGGCACTCAGGGTGAACAGGTTACCTTCTCCGCTGAAGAAAAACTGCGCATCGCAAGGCGGTTGGACGAAGTTCACTTCCACTATATTGAAGGCGGCTGGCCCGGTTCCAATCCCAAAGACGTGCGATTTTTCGAAATGGCGAAGGCCGTGAAGTTTAAAAACGCTAAATTGACCGCGTTTGGCAGTACGCGCAAGGCCCATATTCGTCCGGAAGCCTGTCCGAACCTCAAAGCGTTAATCAAGGCCCAGACGCCGGCCGTGGCCATCTTCGGCAAATCCTGGGACCTGCACGTCACCGATATTCTGAAAATCAATCTGGAAGAAAATTTATCCATGATCCGTGATTCCATTGCCTACCTGAAATCCAAAGACAAGGAAGTGCTTTTTGATGCGGAACATTTTTTTGACGGTTATAAAAATAATCCCCGGTATGCCACCCGGGTTGTGAAAACCGCGTTGGATGCGGGCGCGGACAAGATTGTTTTCTGCGATACAAACGGCGGCACCATGCCTTATGAAATCAGTGATATTTTGAAAAAGATTTCTTCGGTTGTTCCTTCGGGTCAGGCCGGTATTCATGTGCACAATGACTGCGGACTGGCCGTTGCCAACTCCGTTGCGGCTGTCCTGGGAGGCGTGAAAATGGTCCAGGGAACCGTCAATGGCTATGGTGAACGGTGCGGAAATGCTGATTTGATTTCGGTGATCGGCAATCTGCAAATTAAAATGAAAATGAATTGTCTGCCGGCTGAATCGATTCGTCAGCTGACGAATCTGTCCCTGTTTATCAGCGACGTGGCCAATATTCCGCCCTTGATGTCGCGGCCTTTTGTGGGACGCAGCGCATTCGCGCATAAAGGCGGCGTGCATGTCAGTGCGGTGGCCAAAAACTCGCTGGCTTATGAGCACATGCAGCCCGAGCAGGTCGGCAACAGTCGGCGCGTACTGGTTTCCGATATGGCCGGCAAAAGCAATATTGCCTATAAAGCCAAGGCATTGGGGATCGATCTGGACAGGAAAAACGCTCTGGGCAAAGTTGTGCATCAGGTTAAGCTGATGGAAGACAAAGGCTATCAGTTCGATGCGGCCGACGGTTCTTTGTCCGTCCTGATGAAGAAAGCCATTGGTGAATTTGTTGAACCTTTTAATCTGGAGTGCTTCAGTGTGGTCACGCAGCGTACACTGGATAATCCCTGTCTTTCCCAGGCCACGATAAAAATATCCGTTAACGGCGAGGAGGAATTGACGGCAGCTGAAGGCAACGGTCCGGTCAATGCCCTGGATCACGCTTTGCGCAAGGCGCTGACTAAATTTTATCCGCAGATCAAGGAAATGCACCTGGTTGATTTTAAAGTTCGCACGCTGGAAGGTTCGGAGGGCACCGCGGCCGGCGTCCGCGTCCTGCTGGATTCGACAGACGGGTCCGAACTCTGGAGCACGACGGGCGTTTCTGAAAATATTATTGAAGCCAGCTGGCAGGCCCTGATCGATAGTATCGAATACAAGCTCAGCAAGGACAAGAAAAAGAGATAATTTTTTCTTTCGCGAAAGCCGTTTACGGCCATTGCTAAATCTCCGAAATACTGATATAAATAAAGAGATGAAAAGAGCAACTGGAAGACTGGAGCCAGACGGTGCTGTCGATTAACGGCCAGAATCCGCAAATGCGCCTTATTAAGAAGGCAGCGGATGTATTGAGGGATGGCGGCGTAATCATCTATCCCACAGATACGGTTTATGGATTGGGCTGTGATTTATCCAATAAAAGAGGCATCGAAAGAATTTATGAAATTAAAAGAAGAAACAAGAAACGCCCTTTAAGTTTTGTCTGCTCCGATCTGAAGCATATTAGCCAGTACGCCATGGTTACGGATTATGCCTATAAAACCATGAAACGGTTTTTGCCCGGGCCTTACACGTTCATCCTGGAAGCATCGCGTCTTGTCCCGAAGATGATTTTACCGAAAAGGCCGACCACCGGCATCCGCGTGCCGGACAATGAAATTTGTCTGGCTTTAATACGTGAGCTCGGTCAGCCGATTATCAGTACCAGCGTGCAGACTGAGGACGGAGAAGATCTCGGCAATCCGGCGATCATTAACGAATACTTCGGACGGATTGTCGATTTAATTATTGACGGCGGGACGATTGTTCCCGAGCCGTCCAGTGTCATCAGCCTGGTTGATGACGCCATCGAACTGATTAGAATTGGTAAAGGCGACGTAAGCGCCTTTAAATAAATATACAAGGTTGTACCGCGCGGGTTTCAGTGCTGGCCGGACAGATGGTCCCTCCCCGTGAGCCCGTGATGATGGATGCAGCCGAAAAGGACAGATATGAAACATATTATGCTCGTTAACGCCGTGCACAAGGAACAGATGCGCATGGCCACGGTTGACGAAAAAGGCAAGCTGATTGAATTCAATATTCAAATGGCTGTGCGCGAACCGATCAACGGAAACATTTACAAAGGCAAGGTGCTGAAAGTCGAACGGGGTTTGCAGGCGGCCTTTGTCGATTATGGCGGCGTCAAGGACGGCTTCTTGCCGCTGCGGGACGTCAGTCCTGAATATTTGACCGAAATCGAAAATGGTCAGCAAGGCGGCAAACCGGTTCTCAAATCCGGTCAGGAAATTATCGTACAGGTTGTCCGGGAAGTCATCGGCAACAAAGGCGCGCTGCTGACATCCTATATTTCCTTACCCGGAAGATATCTTGTTTTACTCCCCAATAAACTCTGTGGCGGTATATCGCGCAAAATAGAGAGCGAAGAAGACCGGCAGAAAATCAAATCGTTAATGGAACAAATCAAAGTTCCCGAAGATATGGGCTTTATCGTCCGGACGGCCGGCATTAACCGCACCAAGCCGGAAATACAGCGCGACTATCAGTTTCTCATGCGCTTGTGGAAGGAAATTTACAAAAAAGCCGAAAGCGTCGCGGCGCCTTATTTTCTTTACCAGGAAACGGACTTCGGCGTACGTTCGCTCAGAGACTACCTGACGTTGGAGATTGACGAAATTCTGGTCGATGAGGTCGAGACCTTCCGGAAAATGCGCGCCTATTTGAAAGCGGTCGCTCCCCGCCATTTGCGCATCTTGAAAAATTACAAGGATAAAGTCCCCATTTTTGAACGCTATGAACTGGAAGAACAAATCCGTGTGATCTACCAGGAGCGCGTGGAACTGAAATCCGGCGGGTACATCATCATCAATCCCACGGAAGCCATGATTACCATCGACGTCAATTCCGGCCGCGGATCCAATAAACGAAATATCGAAGAAACGGCCTTCAAAACCAATGTCGACGCCTGTGATGAAATCGCGCGTCAGTTGCGCCTGCGCGACCTGGGCGGTTTAATTGTGATCGATTTTATCGACATGATTGATAAAAAGCACATTGCGGAAGTGGAAAAAGCATTTAAAAAAGCGCTCAGCATGGATCGCGCCAGAATTCAGCTTTCCCGCATTTCCAAGTTCGGTCTGTTGGAATTGTCCCGTCAAAAGAAGCAATCCACCATTCAGGAGATCAGTTACATCACCTGTCCGTATTGCAAGGGCAGCGGACTTCGGCCTTCTCTGGAATACGCGTCTCTGGGGGCTTTTCGTAAAATCGAATCGGAAGCAGTCAAGGGCATTTACTCAGAGTTGAAGATCAGCCTGCCGCATGAAATCGCTTTATACATTCTGAACAATAAGAGAAGCGAACTGATGAAGCTGGAAGCGAATTTCGGCGTCTGTCTCTACATTGAAGGAAAACCGGATATGGCGTGGGACAAACTCGAAATTCAGCAATCCATAAAAGAACAAACGCTGGAAGCAAATGCCACGCAGGATGTTTCTCTGCTGAAACTGGCGGAAGATACGGATACAGATACGGATGCGGACGCGGATCTTGATCTGGTTGCCGTTGCGCCTTGCGCCGTGCCTGCGGATGCGGGAACGGCTTCTGCAGAAGATACGCCTAAAAAGAAAAGCCGCCGCCGTCCGCGGCACAGGAAAAAGAAAAGCGCGGCGGTTACAACGGAAGGCGCCGTTCCGGATGAGGCCGTTGATGATCCTCCGCCTCCTGCTTTGCCGCCGCCGGTGCCTCGCGCGCAGTCTCCCCGGTTTCCCGTAAAGCCGTTGAAGATTGTCACCGCCCTGCCGGATGAGTTTTATCCCGTGGAGCTGAGCGGCGATATATTTGCTCCGGAACCGGAGCAGGATGAACCGGGAGAAGATAACGGAGATCGTTAAATGCCGGCATCGTTCAAGCGATGTTCTGTTGCCACGGCGTAAAAGGATGTGTATCCATGATTGATGAGATTATGAAAGGACTTTATCGGATAGTCGTGCCTCTGCCGAAAAGCCCGCTCAAGGAACTGAATTCCTATGTTATCAAAGGCGCAGAACGCAATCTGATCATCGATACCGGATTCAATCGCAGTGTTTGCTATGAAGCGATGCAGAAGGGCGTGGCCGAACTCGGACTTGATTTGAACAAGACGGATTTTATGCTGACCCACATGCACGCCGATCATACGGGGCTTGTGCTGCGCCTGGCATCGGAAACAAGCAAAATATTTTTCAGCCGGATTGATTCGCTGGTTTTTGACGACGATAAGAGCTGGCAGCCCCTGATCGATTTTGCCGAAATCAACGGGTTTCCGGCTGACGAATTACAGAAAGCGCTCGCCAGCCATCCCGGCTTCAAATACAGTCCTGAAAAAAAACCTGTTTTTACATTAATTGACGACGGCACAGTGATCGAATGCGGCGATTACCGTCTGCAATGCGTGGCCACGCCGGGACATACGCAGGGGCATATCTGTCTGTACGAAAAAGATAAGAAGCTCTTCTTTTCCGGCGATCATGTCCTTTTTGATATCACACCGCATATTGAATCATGGGCCTACACCACGAATTCTCTTGCCGATTATATGGCCAGTCTGGACAAAGTGTCTGATTTGCCGGTCGTCCTTGTTTTACCCGGACACAGAAATTTCTTTAATGATCTGAAAGGCAGAATTGATGCATTGAAACTTCATCATCGTGAGCGCGCCGATGAAGTCCTGGAAGTCCTGGGAAACGCATCGCTGAACGCTTATGAAATTGCCGCAGGCATGACCTGGGATATTGATTGCGAACGATGGGAGGACTTTCCCATCGCCCAGAAATGGTTTGCCACCGGTGAAGCCATCGCCCATTTACGCTACCTGGAAGGCGAAGGCAGGATCACCAGAAACGCCAGTCAGAAGATTGTCACCTTCCAGGCCATCCGCAGCTAACACCATTGCTGATTTTTCCGGCCGGTCTCCAGGACCTTTACAACATAAAAAAAGAGGTGCAATGAACGGCCCGAAGTTGTTCATTGCACCCCGCTGATCGATCCGGTTGGTTCAGAACCGGGCCTTAGAAAAATATCATGGCCAGCGCTTCTGCAATACAGGCCGGCTTCTCCTGTCCTTCAATCTCGATGGTGTGCGTTTGCGTCACCAGCAATCGGTTGCCCGGCTTTTCTTCCAGTGCGGAAAGAACGATCCGGTCACGAATTTTCGATCCGGAAATCACGGGATTGAGAAAGCGCACCTTGTCCAGACCGTAGTTGATCGACATTTGTGAACCTTCAAATTTCAGCGGCACCTGATAGCTGAAAAACGGCAGATGGGACAGCGTCAGAAAACCATGCGCGATGGTTTTACCGAAAGGTCCCTTGGCGGCTTTTTCCGGGTCCACATGAATCCACTGATGATCTTTTGTGCTGTCGGCAAATTGATTAATCTGCTCCTGGGTCACCTGAGTCCAATCAGAAACAAATACTTCTTTCCCGATATATTTTCCCATATCCTGCAATACTGATGCGATAGACATATACAATTACCCCCTTCAGCTTATGATTACTGTTCCATAACCTTTTTACGGTATTTCGGCAATGGCGGATTATTCAAGGGCCGCGTTCACCCTGGCCTGTGCCGCCTTCGCTTCTTTCACGATTCTTTCAAAGAGTTCCGCGACGGTCGGCTGATCGTGAATCAATCCTTGTACCTGCCCCACCGGCAGCACGCCCGTTTTCGAATCGCCTTCTTCGGTGGCAACTTTAATCGCTTTGAAAGCGTTGGCCATGTAGGCGAGCTGTTTGGCATTGGAATAACCGGAAAGCAGAACACCGATGAAAAGTTTAAAGTAGGGAACGCCCACCTGACGGGCGATTTCCTGTGAGTTAAAGAAAGCTCCCGGCCAGCTCAAACCTTTTTTAATTGCCTGTTTGGCCGCATCCGTTTTCATGACCCGGCATAAAATGCCGTCAAAGCGCTTGGAAAACAACGTGTCATAAACTTCTTTTTCCTGCGTCATTTTTTTGTAGTTTTCATGCAGGGGACTTTCCTTGGTCGTCATCAGCCTTGTTCCCATGGCCACGCCTTCCGCGCCCAGAGCAAGTGCCGCGGCGATTCCCCGGCCGTCTGCAAAACCGCCGGCGGCAATTACCGGAATTTTCAGATTTTCGGCCAGATGCGGAATCAAAACCAGCGATGTGACATCTTCACCATGCGCCGCTGCTTCCTGGCCGGTGGCGATTACCGCGTCCGTGCCGAAATCCTGCGCGCGCCTGGCATGTTTCAAGTTGACTACCGTGGCAAAAACCTTTCCGCCGTATTTGTGCGCTTCCTTCACAATCCAGTCGCCTTTGCCCAGCGCAAAGTTGATGACGGGAACTTTTTCCTGCAGGAGGACTTTCGCGTTTTCCGCCGCGCCCGGAAACATCAGCGACGCATTGGCGCCAAACGGCTTATCCGTCAGCTTGCGGATTTCGCGAATGGATTCTCTGGTTTGTGCACTGGACAAAGGCCCTGTTGCCAGAATGCCCAGCCCTCCGGCATTAGATACCGCCGCGACCATTTTCGGCGTGCTGATCCAGCTCATGCCGGACAGGACAATCGGATACTTGATGCCGACCATTTCCGTTAATCTTGTTTTCATAGTTGCTCCTTATATAGTTAAGTTCTTTTAAGTCTTTCTGTTTCAGTTTCCACAAAGTTTTGCAGCCCTCGCCGACAGTTCTTTCGCTTCGGCCGCCATTCTTTCCAGCAGTTCGGCACAGGTGGGAATATCATTAATCAGACCGATGGACTGACCGACCATGAGCGGCGCGTAATTGACGTCGCCTTTTTCCCATGCTTCCTTTACTTTCTGGCCGGACAAAAGCGGGATCAGTTCATCGAAGCCGCCGTGTCTGGCTTCAATGGCCAGCACTTCTTCAATGACCTTGGATTTTAAACCGCGTCCCTGCAGACCGATGGATTTGCCGTAAATCACCGTGTCCATTTCCTGCCGACGGATGAGTTCCTGTTTGATGTTATCATGCACTTCGCATTCCTTTGTGGCGATAAAGCGGCTGGCCATCATCACACCCTCAGCACCCAGCGCAAGAGCCCCGGCCATTGTCCGTCCGTCCGCGATGCCGCCGACCGTCACCACGGGAATTTTAACCGACGTGGCAATGCGCGGTGTGAGCACCATGGAGGTGACATCATCATTCAGAGGATGACCGCCTTCTTCAATACCTGCCGCGTAAATGCCGTCAAAGCCTATTTTTTCCGCATGCAGGGCGTGACGCAGCGCACCGACTTTGTGAAACATTTTCACGCCGGCATTTTTAAGCAGTTCAACTGCTTCCATGCCCGCGACCTTATCCAGTGGTGTGCCCGAAAATTCAATGCCGGCCACCTTTTCCTCGGCGCAGACTTTAACATACATTTTATGGTGTTCCGGGGTGATTCTGACCGACGGCAAAAGCGTGATCGCTACAAAGAAAGGCTTATCGGTGAGCTGGCGTGTTTCCCGGATGGCCGCGCGGAATTCTTCCGCCGTTTCATAATTGCCGGCGGTCAGATTGCCGATGCCGCCCGCGTTGGAAACCGCCGCGCACATTTTCGGTTTGCAAAGCCACATCATGGCTCCGCAGATAATCGGGTACTTCACGCCAAACATTTCCGTAATTGCTGTTTTAAACATAGTGCCTCCTCAGGTTCGTTTTTGCCGCTTCGTTTTTGCGGTCTTGTTATTTGATTTTTTCAAACTCTTTTGAATGTTCTGCTCAACCTGCTTCTGAAACAGACGTCGCAGAAGGTAGTCGCGGTAGAAATCGCTGATCCGCGTCAGTTCGGCGGTAATGCGGATATTTTCCCGGGTTGATTTTCCGGCGACAATTTTGCGCCGGAGGATCATTTCCCTTTCCACAATTTTTCTGCCCAGCTCCACCAGAAAAGACAGATCCTGAAGGATCATTCCCACGTCAGGCATTTTTTTGATCGCGTCGCGCCCCACGCGCACATCGTCATCATTGTAAAGCGGTTTGTCCCCGTTGGTCGTGAAAGGAATCAGAATGCCCAGCTTTTCCGCCTGACTTAACTCTTTATCCGTTAAACCGGTAACCTGAAGAAAGGCCTGCCGGTCAATCAGGCCGTGCCCGGTGCGGTCGCTCGACCCGAAAACGGCGTTTTCCACCGTTTCCGCTTCCTGGAGGCTCAGCCCCTCGTCCATGCGGCGCAAAATGTTCTTAATGAGATAAAGAGGGAAGTAGCGTTTTTCCTTAAGTTCCTGAATGGCGCGGAGACGGTCGATGCAAGCCTCATCGTAGTAGGCCATTTTTTCATTGGCCTTTTCCGGCCTGGGCAGAAGCCCTTCCCCGACATAATAACGGATTGTCGAGGCCGGTACATGACTTCGTTTTGCTATTTCACCAATTTTCAGTTTCATCAGCCGTCCAAACATTAAAGTTGAGCTTTAATGTTATAGTGCGGATGCCGGCTTCTTGTCAAGTAAATAATGTTGGGATAAAAAGATTCGTAATTTCAACGAGTAACACAATAGATGTCATTCGGATGTTGTCTGTGCTTTCCCCGTACGTATGCCTCAAATCGTTCCGGCTTTATGAAAATTGTCAGGAATAGAGATGATAAAAAGTATTTATTTTAATTTTAATATAGCGTCAAATGCTGCGGCGCAAAGCTTTTTTAATACCCTTCATATAATCAGAAATAATCTTCACCAGTTTGCTGTTGCTTCGATTTTCGTCAATCAGTTTGACCACCGCGCTGCCGATGACGATGCCGTCGGCGACGGTTCCGATTTCCCGGGCTTGCTTTGCGTTGGAAATGCCGAAGCCCACGGCAATCGGCATTTTGGTCAGTTTGCGGATTTTGCCGACCTCGCGGGCGATGTCTTCGATTTTCGGCGCGGCGGTGCCGGTGACGCCGGTGATGGAAATGTAGTAGAGAAATCCTGTGGCGGTTTTAAGAATGGTCTTCATTCTGTCTTTACCAGATGTCGGCGCGACAAGCGAGATGAAATCGAGCCCTGCGGCATCAGAATAAACTCTCAATTCGGGGGCTTCTTCCGGCGGCAGGTCAACCACCAAAACGGCGTCCACGCCTGCGTCACTTGCCGCCCTGGTAAAATTTTCCACGCCATAGGCAAAGATCGGATTGAAGTAACCGAAAAGAACAATGGGAATTTGTGATGACAGGCGGATGTCGGCAACCATTTGGAGCACACCGGCAAGCGTTGTCCCGGTTTTCAATGCCCGCTGTGAGGCAGCCTGAATGACCGGGCCGTCGGCTGTCGGATCGGAAAAAGGAACGCCGATTTCCACAATATCCACGCCCGCGGCTTCGAGCGCGAAGATGAGTTCTTTGGTTACATCAAGCGACGGGTCACCCGCCGTTAAATAAACAACCAGCGCCTTTTCGTTTTTAGCGCGTAAAGCTACAAACTTGTCTCCAATTCGTCCCATAACATCCTCGTTTCATTTATTCCCTCCTTTCATAAAGGAGGGTTAGGGAGGATTTTAAAATCCCCCTTAATCCCCCTTTAGAAAAGGGGGAGTCATCCGTAGGGAACAATCGCGGCCACCCTGCGGGTGGCAAGACCGCTCCCTACATCGTCTCAATAATCGTCTGGGCATCTTTGTCGCCTCTTCCTGACAAACAAATCACGATTACTTTATTTTTCTTCATCGCCGGTGCGATTTTCATGGCATAAGCAATTGCGTGTGCACTCTCTAATGCCGGAATAATCCCTTCCTGACGGGATAGGAATGAAAACGCCTCGACCGCTTCATCATCCGTCACGGTCACGTAGGTTGCCCGTTTGGTCGCCGCGAAATAAGCGTGCTCCGGTCCCACGCCGGGATAATCCAGTCCCGCCGCAATGGAATAAGCGTCACGCACCTGGCCGTGGTCATCCTGCAACAGATAGGTTTTATTGCCGTGCAGAACACCGACTTTCCCGCCGTTGATGCTGGCGGAATGCTTGGTGGTGTTCATGCCGTGACCGGCCGCCTCCACACCGAACATGGCCACTTTCTTTTCGTTGCGAAACGCGTAAAAAGTGCCCATCGCGTTGGAGCCGCCGCCCACGCAGGCGATCAATGCGTCGGGATTGCCGCCCTCCATTTTGTGGATCTGTTTTTTAATTTCCTGCCCGATAACCGACTGAAAATTTCTTACCATCATGGGATAGGGGTGAGGCCCGGCGGTGGTGCCGATGATGTAAAACGTGTCCCGGACACTGCCCACCCAGTAGCGCATGGCTTCGTTCATCGCGTCTTTGAGTGTCGCCGTGCCGCTTTTAACCGGCACCACTTCCGCGCCCAGAATCTTCATGCGAAAAACATTGGGGGCCTGGCGGCGGATGTCTTCCTCACCCATGAATATTTTGCATTCCATGCCGAAAAGCGCCGCGACGGTGGCGGTGGCCACGCCGTGTTGTCCCGCGCCGGTTTCGGCAATGACCTTCTTTTTGCCCATCCGGCGGGCCAGGAGCGCCTGCCCCAGGGTGTTGTTGATCTTATGCGAACCGGTGTGATTCAAATCCTCGCGCTTGAGATAAATTTTTGCGCCGCCTAAGGCTTTGGTCATTCGCTGTGCGAAATAAAGCGGCGTGGGACGGCCTGCATATTCGCGCCGATACCAGTCAAACTCTCCGGCAAATGATTTATCTTTTCTGGCTTTGTCATAAGCTGCTTCCAGTTCCAGAAGCGCCGGCATCAGCGTTTCGGCGGCATAGCGGCCTCCGAAAATCTCAAAGTGTCCGTTTTTATCCGGTAGTGTTTTCATGCTCTTTCCCTTCGAATAAATATTTTCCGTATCTTGTCGCCGGTTGTTGCGTCTTTGATGATCTGCATGATCCGTGCGATTTTTGCGGAATCCTTTTTCCCGGTTGCTGATTCCACCCCGCTGTTGATGTCCAGTGCGGCCGGATGGACCTTTTGCAGCGCATCCGCGATATTTCCTTCATTCAAACCACCGGAAAGTATCAGCGGTTTTGAAATCTGTGACGCCAATGTCCAGTCGGCTGTTTTGCCCGTGCCGCCATAAAGACCGGCATGGCGGCTGTCCGCTAAGATGGCGGCGACAGCAAAGTCTGTGGCTTTTTCCAAATCCTCTTCGGTTTTTAATTCCAGCGCCTTGATGACCAGGCCTTCCGGAAATTGTCGACAATACTCAGGTGATTCATCTCCATGGAGTTGAATCATATCCAGACAACAATCCTCAAAGATTTTCTTCACAACTTCTGGTTTTTCATTGACGAAGACACCGACCTTTACCAGATGGCCCGGCAACCGGTCAATAATTTCTCCGGCCATTTGCGGTTCAATATAACGTGGAGACCGCGGATAGAAAATGAACCCCACGGCCGCTGCGCCGTTTTCGGCTGCGCATGTCGCGTCTTCAAGATTCGTGATGCCGCAAATTTTTACCTGAATCATTGAACGTTCTCTCCCAGAAACGAACGCAGTTTTTTGCCGATGTCGGGCGCAATGACCAACCCCTCACCGATGAGGAAGGCATTAATGCCGGCGGCTGTCAGATATTCAATGTCGGCGCGGTCTTTAATCGCGCTTTCCGCCACAATGGTTTTACCCGCCGGAATCAGTTTTTTCAGGTCGCGGCTGGTATTGATGTCCGTGACAAACGTATCGAGATTGCGGTTGTTAACACCGATGATCTCCGCACCGGCGGCGAGCGCCATATCCAGTTCCTCCTGCGTGTGGACTTCAACCAGCGGGCTTAAATCCAGCTCTTTGGACAGGGCAATGAATTCGGCCAGGCGCGTTCCCAGCACGCGCACAATCAGCAGAATGGCGTCCGCGCCGATAGCCCGGGTTTCATAAACCTGAAGCGGGTCGATGATAAAATCCTTGCGCAGAACCGGAATCTGAACCTCTTGCTTGATTTGCGTCAGATAATCTTTATGACCGCAAAAATATTGTTCATCAGTCAGGACCGAAATGGCCGCCGCACCGTTTTTCTCGTATATCTTCGCGATTTGAGAAGGGTCGAAGTGCTCGACCAGCCGGCCGCGGGAAGGCGAAGCGCATTTGACTTCCGCAATAATGGAACAGGCTTTGCCGCTGATGGCCGCCCGGAAATCACGGCAGGGCGGAAGATCGACAATAGCGTTTTTTAATGCAGATTCCGTTGTAGTATTTTTCAGCAGTTCAACTTCCTGCTTTTTTGTTTCAATAATCTTATCTAAAATCATTTTTTCCTCGCAGTCATTCCGTGCAAGTGCAGCGCGACACGGAATCCAGTCTTTTCAGCAGATTCTGGATACCGGCCTGCGCCGGTATGACAACATCTGTTTTATCATAGGAGTTCTATCTATTAACTGTTACTCATCTCAATCAAAGCCTGTAATTTCCTAACCGCCTGGCCGCTGTCAATGCAGTCGGCGGCTACCTTGATGCCTTCTTTGATGTTCTCCGCTTTTTCCCCCGCCACAATGGCCAGGGCCGAGTTCATCAAGACAACATCCCGGGGAGCTCCCGGCTTGCCGGAAAGCACGTCGCGCGTGATCTGGGCGTTTTGAGCCGGATCACCCCCGCGAATCGCTTCCAGCGGATAGGTCCTCCCGACGTAATCCTTCGGATGAATGTTGTAGGTGCGGACGATACCGTCTTTTAACTCGGCGACACGGGTTTCGCCGGTAATCGTCACTTCATCGAGGCCATCCAGACCATGCACGATGAACGCACGTTTGGTGCCCATGTTTTTCAATACGTCGGCAAACATTTCCGTGAGTTTCGGATCATAAACTCCGAGCAGCTGCGCGGTGGCGCCCGCCGGATTGGTGAGCGGTCCCAGCATGTTGAAAATGGTGCGGATGCCGATTTCCCGGCGCGGACCGATGGCGTATTTCATTGCGCCGTGCAGTTTCGGGGCGAACAGAAAACCGATGCCGATTTGCTGAATGCATTCTTCAACGATCTCCTGATCGACGCTGATATTGACGCCCAATGCTTCCAGGACGTCGGCGCTGCCACAGCCGCTGGAGACGGCCCGGTTGCCATGCTTGGCGACGATGATGCCCGCCGCCGCCACAACAAACGCCGTGGTCGTAGAAATATTGAAGGTATTGAGTTTGTCGCCGCCCGTGCCGCAGGTATCGACGATGGTCGTCGCGCAGGCGTTCACGCGCGTGGCTTTCTGACGCATGATGCGCGCCGCGCCGGTGACTTCCTCCACGGTTTCGCCCTTCATGCGCAGCGCCGTGATTAATGCCCCGATTTGCGCGGGAGTCGCCTCGCCGCCCATGATTTCTTCCATCGCCGCCATCATTTCCGCTTCCGGCAGATCGATTCTTCTCACAACCTTGTCAATGGCTTCTTTGATCATGATGAACGTTCCTTTCGACCGATATTCTTTAAAAAGTTTCGTAAAATTCTTTTGCCCTGCGGGGTGAGCACCGATTCGGGATGAAACTGGATGCCCTCCACCGGATAGTCTTTATGCCGCAATCCCATGATTTCTCCCTCCGCCGTCCGCGCGCTTACTTCCAGACAGGCAGGCAGGCTTTCCGGACGCACGACGAGCGAATGATAACGCCCGGCGGTAAAGGGATTGGGCAGTCCCGAAAAAATTGTTTTGCCGTCATGCTCCACAGGCGAAACTTTTCCGTGCATGATCCGCGAGGCCCGGACAACTTCGCCGCCGAATGCAAAGCCAATGGACTGATGCCCCAGGCAGATGCCCATGAGCGGCACATCGGTATAAAATTCCCGAATCACATCGACTGTGATGCCCGCCTCTTTGGGCGAACCGGGCCCGGGTGATAAAAATATCGCCTGCGGGTTGAGCTTGCGAATACCGTCCGGCGTTATCTTATCGTTGCGATAGACCTGGACGTCTTCCCCCATTTGTCCCAGGTATTGGACAATATTAAATGTAAATGAGTCGTAGTTATCGATCATTAATATCATAAGTTACTCCTGGTTTCCATTTGCATAAGTCATCCTTCTGTCATTTCGAATGTAGTGAGAAATCTTAAGAAATCCGAAATATCATAAAGATATCTCCCGTTGGTCGATATGACAGACACTATTCCTGGTTTCCATTTTCGAGAACAAATCCGCCGGCCGCGAGTTTGACGGCCATCTGCATGCCGCGCGCTTTGTTTTGCGTTTCCTGATACTCCGATTCGGGCTGGGAATCATAAACAATGCCCGCGCCGGCCTGAACAAATATTTTGCCGTCTTTGATGACCATCGTGCGAATGGTGATGCACAGATCCATATTGCCGCTGAAGCTGAAATAACCTACCGCTCCGCCGTATGCACCGCGACGAACGGTTTCTAGCTCGTCAATGATTTGCATGGCGCGGACTTTGGGCGCGCCGGTGAGCGTTCCCGCCGGAAATGTTGCCGCCAGGACATCAAAGGCATCCTTGCCTTTCGCCAGTTGAGCGCGCACGTTGGAGACCAGATGCATAACGTGGGAATATTTTTCCACTACCATGTATTGATTAACCTGTACCGAACCCGTTTCGGCGATGCGTCCCAGATCGTTTCTGCCCAGATCGACCAGCATGACGTGTTCGGCCCGCTCCTTTTCATCGGAGAGCAGCTCGTCAGCCAGAGCCCGGTCTTCCTGCTCGGTTTTGCCGCGTTTGCGAGTGCCTGCTATCGGCCGAAGCTCCACATCGCTTTGTTCGAGACGCACCATAACCTCGGGGGAGGAGCCGATCATGGTCAAATCGTCAAGCTTGAGAAAGAATAAATACGGTGACGGATTGACATAACGAAGCGCCCGGTAAAGATCGACCGGATTGGTCCGGCATGGCGTGGAAAACCGCTGGGACAGCACCACCTGAATGGCGTCTCCCGCGGCAATATAATCTTTTGCCTTCTCCACGATGGCTTTGTATTGGTCAGGCGTCATATTGGATTCAAAGGACACGCCGTTTATTTGGGGTACGGGGGCAGGTGAGGGGGCCTGCGCGGAAAGAAGGGCGATCATTTCGTCGATCTTGGCGCAGGCCATCCGGTAAGCGTCTTCCGGCGTATCCGCATCTTCCGTGTAAGCGCAGGCCACCACTTTAATGGTGTGGCGGGTATTGTCAAAGATGACCAGAGAATCACTAATCACAAAAACGGATTCATCCAGATTCAGATCATCCGGCGGGGCATCGGGGAGTTTTTCAAAATAGCGCACCATGTCATAGCCCAGGTAGCCTACGGCCCCTCCGAAAAAACGCGGCAGACCGGGGGTGGCGACAGGCTTATAGCGGCCCAGCAGTTCGCGCATGGCGGCCAGCGGATCACCTTTATGCTCCCGTGTGGATACTCTTCCTTTTTCTTCAATGATCACCGATGCCCCGCGGACTTTGAAGACAACGCCCGCGTCCGTGCCGATAAAAGAATAACGCCCCCACTTCTCGCCGCCTTCGACACTTTCCAGGAGATAGACATGGTCCTTGTGCTGCAATTTTCTTAAAACGGAAACCGGTGTTTCGATGTCCGCCAGAATTTCCCGATAAACGGGAATCAGATTTCCCCTCTGGGCGAATGCTTCAAATTCTGCAAATTTCGGTTGATACATATTTTTCTCCTCAATGTGCTTATCTTGTTCTTGCCGCGTGTCAAATCCCACGTTGCTTCGCTCCTGGGATAATTCCGCTTACGCTTCAAATTTCGCTGCGCTCGTTTTCGGCGAGCGTCATTAACGGCAAAAGGCCGTGAGTTTCGTCACGGCCTTTCGGTTGATACAAACAAAAAAGCCGTGGAGTCCTGAGAGGTCTCCACGGCTTTAGCTTTTATGATAAAAGATCAGCGGCGGAATATCCTCCCTGTGAGATTCCACCACCACCAGTTATTAAGATTTAATTTCACTGCAATATTTTTCATTTAGTGCTTCTCGCTGCGTTAAGTTGGATAAACTTATAGCAATATGGAAAATGGATGTCAATATTTTTTTTCCGGGCCATCGGAAGAAGCTGTTTTTTGTGCCGGTAAATCTTCAATCGATTCAAGCGTTTTTTGATCTTCCGATGGACTCTCTTGCGGGGACGCAGATGGGGTTTCGGGGATAATCTCTGTCACCGTCTCTGATGTTTCCGGGATGGCAATCGCTGCCGGCTCTATCTCAGCCATCCACAGAGAGTGGCGGTGCCGCGCGTAATCCAGGCGGACCTTACCGGTCAAAATGCCGCGCACCATCGGCCAGTTGGGGCGAAGAGCAATCGCTGCCATGTGCGCCAGAAAAGTCAGGAAAAACAGGACGAAAAAAATATTGTGAATCCAGGTGGCCCAGAGGAGCATCGTATGCGGCATATCCGGCATGTAAATATTTTTGTAGGTTTTGACCAGACCGGAAAGGATCAGCATCAGAATAATCAATGCCATGCCTATGTAGGCCAGGCGCTGCTCCGGCAGATATTTATGCATGGGCGGTTCCTTACCCAGGCCAATGAGGCTTTTAATGACGGCCACCGATTGCATCATATCCCCTTTTTGCGGGATCAGGCCTTTTTCTCCGCTGAGACCATGATAGACCAGATGAAACAGGCCCGCCATCGTAAAGACGAAAGCGGCCGCATAATGCAGGTACAGTGACGTAATGAAATCCGCCGACCAGCCCAGTCCCGGCATGGCGATAATGTAGTAGCGTTTGGCGACGGGCAACTCAAAAATTCCGGTAAGAAGCAAAATGAGGCCGGATAAGGCAATCGCCCAGTGCTCGAGCAATTCAAGCCTGCTGTGACGGACGACCAGATTTTTATCAGTCAGAATCTTTTCAGTCATTGCCGTTTCCCTCCTTCTTTACATGTTCTTGGCGGCGGGAGATCAGGCCCAAAGCACCGGCGGCGGCAATCCCCAAAAAGGGCGCGGCCAGAACCGCTTTCCCCAGAGGATCAGTGGCGGCCATGCGCCTTACAACATTCGGTTTCATATCCGGCTGCCCCGGCTTTTTTTCCATCGTCTGCTGAATCTTTTCGAAGGATACAGGTGAAACATAAAAGGTTGAGGTTCCGCCGTTTTCCGTTTTTCCGTAAATATAACCATTCATGGCGCGGGCGCGTTCAGAGGCGATCTTTTCAACTTCGCGGCGCGGACCGATCATCATCGCCTCTCTGGGACAGGCCTCGATGCAGCCCGGTAATTTCCCTTCCTTCAGCCGTTCATTGCAAAGATCGCATTTATACATGACGCCGTTGCCCATGAAGCCGGGGAGAATATGCAGATAGATGCCGACGCCGGACTGGCGCTGCGGGATTTCCCACGGACAGACATCCTTGCATTTCGCGCCACCGAAACATTGATTTTGTTCGATGACCACCGCGCCGTTTTTTTCTTTATGATTGGCCGAAAACGGACAAATGGTTGCGCAGGCCGGATTGTCACAGTGCATGCAGCGGCGCGGGACAAAGATTGTTTTCCCGTCGATTATCGCTTTGTGAACATAGATAAAATTATACGGCGTCAGACGGTTCGATACTTCTTGCTTCTTTGACCAGTCTTCGATGGTTTTGCGTGGCCAGGGTTCGGGAATGTTTTCCACAACCGGCGGGATTTTTTCTCTGTTAATGGCTTTGCAGGTGCTGACACACGCGGGTACTTGCCGGTTTTGGCAGCCGTCGCACAGGCTCAAATCAATGAGGGTTGCCAGTTGCTGATCCGTTGAGGCCGCTGCCGATTTGGGCAAATTTATACCGGCCAAGGCCGCAGCCCCTGCACTGATCTTCAAAAATGACCGGCGGCTGATATTGAACTTTTTATTTATCTTCATAAGACATCTCCCTCATACCGGTTACGACAAATCGATAAAACGGGACAGGGCGGTCTGAAAATCAGAACGTTCCTTCGCACGATTTCCGGTTGATTCCTTCATGCACGTTTCCATATGGGCGTTGATAATTGCCGCGCCCGTTTTTTTCATGGCGGATGTGACGGCTGAAACCTGGGTTAAAACGTCAATACATGGCGCCCCGTTTTCAATTAAACGCTGAAGCCCCCGAACCTGTCCTTCAATCCGTTTTAAACGGGCGACGATTTTTTTCTTCTCATTATCCATTGATATACCCCCTAGGGGTATAGTAGCTTTTATTCCTTATTTGTCAAGTTGTTTTTGAGATATTACTTAACCCAGTTAATTTCGGTCAGTTGGGCCATTTGCTCAGGCAGGGTGAAAATGAATTCGACGTATCCCATAAACACCCCGTCTTCATACCAGGGCGACTGATATAAAAGCGATTTCACGCCGTTTTTTTCAACGGTATAGGCGTTAGGCTGTTTGGTTTCCAAAAGCTCCACGATTTTCTTTTGAGCCGCTTCGGGGTGGCACGCCAGCATATTTTTGCCGATCAACTCCCGTCCGCCGGATTTTTTAAAGATGAGAGCGGCGCGGTCATTCATGGAAATGATGACGCCTTTTGTATCGCAGGTCGTGATGCCGACGGGAATTTCGTCAAACCAGTTTGTTTGCATAGCTCATTTCTTCTTTCTTTTGTGGATTGACAACTGATGATCTATTTTTTTTCGGAATGCGTCCGACGCAGGGGACGCCGGTCTGACATAATCCACACCCCGCGTATTTCCCGATAAACCCCGGTCCATGGGCGCCTTCGAGCCATGGTTTCTGCTTTTCAAATAATACATTTAAACACTTGAGTTTATCATGTCCTTTTTCACTGATCGCACCGCCGGGACAACGGCGGATGCATACCCCGCACTTTCCTGTGGCGTAGAAAAGGCAGTTCGCCAGGTGGTGCGGATAGGGTCTTACTGATGGTTCCAGTTTCAGGTTGGCCACCAAACTCCCGCAGCGCATGGCCATGCCTTTGGCCGTGATAAAACCATCGTTGAGGCTGAAGGTTCCCAAACCCGCCGCGTAAGCCACATGCCTTTGCGACCAGTTGGAGGCAATGCCGCCGGACGACATCAGCATTTTAAAGGACGGCGATAAATCCGGCGCCACAGCGGCAACGCCCATGGCTTCGAGAAGCGACACCAGATCATGGGAAAACGCTGTGATAAAATCCTGACCCTGCCAGCGCGTGTGATTCCAGCGCAGAGACGGTCCTTCCTTTTCCATGGCGTTAGACGCAATGGTCTTTTTATTCAGTGGAAGGACAAAAGAAATAACACTGACGCTTTCCAGATCCGGTGCGTTCGGATTCGGATTTTCATCAAGATGCCGTTTGAGGATTTCCCGCGGCAGAAAGTGGCTTTCGTGGACAACTTTCTTATATTCATTAAATAATGGATCATCGCCATCGGCAAATCCCACCAGCGGCTCTTCAAATATGGGGTCTCCCCCGAAGGCATCCAGACGGTTTGCCGGACTTGTGCGAACAAACTTCTTGATCGCTTTTTCTATAAAATGCTTCGGATCAGCATCAAACAAGTCTTTTGTCCGCTGATTAATGGTTAAAGTTTTCATGAACTCCGATGCTCCTGCTTTTTGGCATTCCTGCTAATTTGATAACCGCAGGGACGTTGGTTTACGTCTGCATGATCCCTGTATCCTTTATAACCTGTTTTCATTGTGTACTATTTCTTTGGAAAATACCTGACCTTGCTACAACGACGAAAGCATCCGGAGTGCAGCGATCAGGTGTAATGCCCGCTTGGGCTATTCTTCATTTGCCCTTGTCCACTAAACAATGATTTTATATTCGGGAACAACTTCAACATTGTTTTTAATCATCTGCCAAACAGGGCAGACCGATTGTTCCGAGAGTTGGATGGCCTTTCGCATGTCTGTATCCTTTGCGTCTTTTGAACTAAGAATGAATTCCAGAATTATTTTCTCGAATTTGATAGGCGGCTGATCACGCTTTATGCCCCTCGCATTAACTTTCAATCCAGATATGTCTTTTCCATCTTTCTCAATAAAAATACAATCGCCGTGCTGCTGCATCCGGCAAGGCTCATCAACAGTAATTCAAGCCCGTTGTAACCGTCTCCATCGCCGATTGGAGGTTTGTAATCAAAGGTTATTAGGCGGTCTGGATTAGAGGGTGAGATCCCGGTAAATTGAAGTTTATTATTCGTTAAAGTGACCGTCACTTGCTCGAACTGGTCTCCCATGAAAAATCTCCTTTAGTCATTTTTTATTACGTCCAACAATGGCGATGTCTTGGTTGGCTTTTCCGATTTTGTTTTTGCAATCCTAATCGATTTGCGGCTGAAAGAAAAGAAGATAATCCTTTAAATACAGCCTTGTTGAAAAAACGGCGTTGGGCATTTCACTATAATAAAGACCAAAAGCCAAATGGTTTTTTTATGGGATATTTGTTCGGTGTAAAGAAAACCGAAATGAGATAATACTGTTTGAAACAGAGCATGCGCGGGAAATGGATGGACTCTCCCGGCCAGGAAATAAAAAATATGCTGCCTGTTATAATATTTTTCTGCCATAAATAAGCCCTGCTTTATTGCATTTTACAATTCCTTATTTTGCTTGACACTTTAAACGGTTGACCGCTATATTCGCGAAACGCAAATGATCTTGGTTTTAAGAATTAAAATAAGGGGCCGCCATCATAAAATATGCAAAAGCACATACAGTGGAGGATCATCGTTCTTTGGACCATAAGCCTGCTTTTAACGGGTTGTGCTTCCAGCACGGTGATCATGATCAACCAGGAAAAGTATTCTCCGTCTTTTAGCTCGGGTGACTACAGCCGCTATAAAGGGAAGAAACTCTTTTTATCCGATTTTGTTAACCAGGCGAAAAATACAAAAACTTACAATTATTTCAGCCCCGACAAGAAACTGGCTTATGAAGGCAATGCCACCCTGGAAAATTTGTACTGGCGTTGCTTCCAGAAGTCCTTTCGTCATATAGGCGTTAATCTGGTTGACTACAGGTACGACAGAAGCCAGCCCACCTCTCACGACTGGTGGGGGAAGGCTCCCAATCGCGCAGGCTCCCAGGCTTCCCATAGTATTCCTGAATTTCAATTGACATTGCTTGCGATGACGGACCAGGAACTCAAGTTTAAAGTGATTATCCTCAGAGGGGGTGAATCCAATTTTGATAAGGATTACACAGTAAGCATGGCAGCGGCGACAACCGATGATGTCGCCGAGCTTGAAAAACGCGGTTATCAACTGGTGGAACTGGCCTTTACGACTATTTTGAATGACCGGGATTTTCAGAAAGTGTTTTAAGTAAAAGGCTGATAGACTAAAGGCTGAAGGTCGTCAGGTTAAAATGGAGGGAACGGTCAATCGGTTCTCTGCAATAAAGGATTGAAAGGATTGAATGGAAATTTATTTATATATAATTTTACTTTTTTTGCTGGTCGTTGTGGTGATGCAGTTCTGGCTGCTCAGGCGAAGTTCCGTTGATCTGACGCCGCTGGCCACGAAACTGGATGCTCTGCGGGACGCGCAGGAAAGAACCGACCGCTCGCTGCGCGATGAGATTTCCCGGTCGAGGCAGGAGACGCAAACGCAGTCGCAGCAGGAGAGAGTAGAACTGGCGGGCACGCTGAAATCCTTCGGCGATTCCGTCCAGACCCGGATGGCTGATATCGCAAAAATTCAAAACGATCAGATGGAAAGTTTTGCCAGGCAGCTGTCCCTTCTCACCGCGACCAATGAAAAAAAGATGGAAGATATCCGTCTGGTTATCGATGAAAAGCTGAAGCAGATCCAGGAAGATAATACCCGCCAGCTTGACCGGATGCGGGAAACCGTCGATGAGAAACTGCAGAACACGCTGGAAAAACGCCTGGGAGAATCATTCAAGCAGGTTTCTGAACGGCTCGAACAGGTTCATCAGGGGCTGGGCGACATGCGCACGCTGGCCGCGGGCGTGGGCGATTTGAAGAAAGTGCTCACCAATGTCAAGTCGCGCGGTACCTGGGGGGAAGTCCAACTGGGCGCGCTTCTGGAAGAGCTATTATCTCCGGAGCAATACTTGAAGAATGTCAAAATAAACGAGCGCAGCAACGATTTTGTCGAATTCGCCATCAAGCTTCCCGGCCAGGGCGAATCACTTTCGGATTTTGTGCTGATACCGGTGGACGCGAAATTTCCGGTGGAAGACTACTCCCGGCTGATCGAAGCGCAGGAAAGAGCCGATGCAGCCGCAGCGGAAGATGCCGTCCGGCAACTGGAGGCGAGCATCAAAAAGGCGGCCAAAGATATCTCGCAAAAATATCTTGCCCCTCCCAAAACAACGGATTTTGGCATTATGTTTCTGCCGTCGGAAGGGCTTTACGCCGAAGTGATCCGCCGCACGGCGCTGGTTGCCCAGCTGCAGCGCGAATACCGCATCGTGATTTCCGGCCCCTCGACGTTTGCCGCATTTCTCAACAGTCTGCAAATGGGTTTCCGCACGCTGGCGATTCAGAAGCGTTCGGGTGAAGTCTGGAAAGTGCTGGGCGAGGTGAAAGCGGCGTTCGGCCGGTTCGGCGATTCGCTCGATGCCGTGCGCAAAAGACTGGACCAGGCCGCAAGCTCGGTGGATGATGCCCAGAAAAAGACGCGGACGCTGGCCGGCAAGTTAAAAGCGGTGGAAGCCATGCCGGACACGCCGCTCGAAATATCCATTGCGGACACGGAAGCCGATTAACAAGGCAATATTTTATCCCGGCTCATCCTGGTTTTGCATACTTGAGAAATATGTCTTTCTTCTTGTCATCATGCTAATCGGCAATTGGGACGAACATCCACTTTTTTCTAAATGATGATTGATGGAAACATCCTCTTGACTTTTATATGGCTTGGGAGCACATGAAAATGCAGTGATTAAGGCATTGTCAATAATTAATAAATAATTTAACCATTTTTAGAGGTGATGCCATGGTGAAATTATTGAAACCCTGTTTCTGAAGAGAGGCGGGGTTTTTTTCTTAAAAAGGGGGTTGCCAAACAATATGGGGTCCCGATGAATGAGACAGGACGATCAGCTATCGCTTTCCGAGGAAATACGATGAATGACAGTTTGTCCGACTCGAAAATAATCCTGCAAGAGCTCACTTCGCTTCTTCCCAAGCCGGAAGAGCTTCGGGATATCTCAGCCTGTGTTCCGTTCACGGCCGCCGAATTTGAGAAGATCTGCGCCGGACATCGGCCCGAAGGCATGGACTCCAGATGGTTTATGCAATCCGAAGGGTTGGACTTGCTGATCTTCAGGGACCACATCGATTCCGTGAGGTTCTTCTGGAAGGCCCGCTTCGCACCACTTTCGGACGGCTTCGTCCTGCGGCAGGTCCTTACGCTCAAGATCCGGACCGAAGGGCAGATGTTTGCAGATGACGTTGCTCAGGTCCTCTATCCCTGGTATCTTATCGAGACGGTGCTTTTCGGACGTGATTTAAACGATGCGGATATGCGCTGGCCGGTAGAGCGTCTTCTGCAGGAGCCCGAAGACGCGGGGATCGGAAAGCTGCTGGCGCTGAAGGAATCACTCTATGACTGGATGAAAGCCCGGGCCGCCGAGCGCGTCCGCGCGGCGGAAATTGAAGCGGCGAAGGACATACGCGGGCAGCTTAATGACCTCATCCTGGTCGACGGGGATATCCGGTCTGCGGTTCTTCAGGCGGCCTGCCGGAGGCTGAAACAGGCGGCGGATGAGCGGTGCGGCTTCGTCCATGAAATCGCGATCGGGCAGGGACTCATGGACCGCAATACCGTGCTTCGCATCCTTGCCGGGTCCTGGGATGTTCCGGTGGTGGAGCCGGGGCCGGAAAACCTGGACAAGGCTTCGGCCAGACGCTTCATGGACCTTGCCTATGCAAAAGAAAGGCTGGTCCTCCCTGTTTATCCGGATCCGGAAGAGAGGATTCTCTCGCTGGCCATGGCTGCGCCCTGGGACATGATAACAAGGGACGATGTCATCTTGCGCAGTGGCTGTGAAGTCCGACCCTATCTCGCCCTGCCGTCGGAGATCCTTTTCTGGCTGGACAAGGTCTTTGCGGAGGATATCTGTTAACAGATGCTTAAGGGAGGGAAAAGGCGATGAGAAGAACATTTCTTGCATCCATGCTGGCCGCACTTTCCTGCCTGCTCCTTCTATGGGGCGGTAATCGCCTGGCAACGGCCGGTGAGCCTCATCAAGAACCCATCCTGCGTCTGGAAACGGGGATGCATGCGGGAAACATAAAAAGAATCGACGTGGATGCCGCCAACCGCTGGCTGGTGACCGCATCTGAAGACAAGACGGTGCGCCTTTGGGAACTGCCGTCAGGCCGTCTGGTTCGTGTCCTCCGGCCGCCCATCGGCAAAGAGAACGAAGGGAAGCTCTATGCCGTGGCCATTTCGCCAGACGGGCGTCAGATTGCCTGCGGAGGATGGACGGAACTGGGCAGTGATTCCGGTGATACGATTTACCTTTTCGACCGCGCCACGGGCAGGCTTTTGAAGCGGATTTCCGGACTGCCCAATGTGATATTCCACCTGGCCTACTCACGTGACGGCCGCTATCTTGCCGCTTGTCTGGGAGAAAAAAACAACGGTGTCCGTGTATACAGAACAGACGACCTCGGCCTTGCAGGCGAGGACAGAAATTACGGCAGCCAGAGCGATAGCGCCGATTTTACCCATGACGGCCGGCTGGTTACCTCCTCCCGGGATGGATATCTGCGCCTCTACAGCCGCGATTTCCGGTTGATCGCCAAAGAAAAAGCGCCGGGAGGCAGTCAGACAAGCTCCGTCAGCTTTTCGCCGGACGGACAAAAGATCGCTGTGGGATTCAGTGATTCCACAAAAGTGGATGTTTTGTCCGGCCACAACCTTTCATACCTCTACTCACCCGATACAGAAGGGATTAACGTTGGCAATATCAGCAAGGTTTCCTGGTCAGCCGACGGCGATGTGCTTTACGGCGGCGGCCGGTATCATGATGGTAAAGGATGCCCCGTCTTTGTTTGGGAAAATGGGGGCCGCGGAAAACGTTCCAGCATCCCCGGAGCGGCCAATACCATCACGGATATCCGCCCGCTGAAAGACGGAGGTTTTATCTACAGTGGTGCCGACCCTGCCTGGGGCGTCTATGACCGCGCAGGCAACCGGAAACTTTACCTTACTCCCGTTGTTGCCGATTACCGGGCCACTTCCGATGAGCTTCTCATTTCCTCCGATGGCGCCTATATCCAGTTTTGTTATGAAGCGTGGGGTAAATCTCCCGCACGGTTTGACGTGAACACAAGACGGCTGGTATCAGCCTCTGCACAGGACACAAGCCTCTTTCCGCCCGTTACGGAGTCACCGGCTCTCCGAATAACGAGCTGGAAAAACTACGAACCAGAATTGAACGGAAAAGATTTAAAACTGGATCCATACGAAAAATCCCGAAGCCTGGCCATTGCCCCGGATGGAGACAGTTTTCTTTTAGGCGCGGACTGGAGCCTCAGTCTCTTTGACCGGGAAGGAAAGGAAAAGTGGAAAGTTTCCGTTCCCGACACCACCTGGGCAGTGAATATTGCCGGCAACGGCAGATTGGCTGTGGCCGCCTTTGGCAACGGGACGATCCGCTGGTATCGAATGGCCGATGGAAAAGAAATTCTCGCCTTCTTCCCGCACAACGATCAAAAGCGCTGGGTCCTGTGGACACCCGAAGGCTTCTTCGATACCTCGAAAGGCGGCGCGGAGTTGATCGGCTATCATCTGAACCAGGGGAAGGACAAAGAGGCGCAATTTATCGGTGTGGACAAGCTCTATGACCAATTCTATCGCCCGGACCTCGTGATGGCAAAATTCCAGGGGAAGGACATTTCCGAATACGCCGGAGCCGTGGACGTAAATCGCCTGCTTCGCACCAATACGCTGCCGCCGGTTGTCCGCATGATCAGCGCCCCGGGCAGCACGTCCAGCCGGGATGTGGCGGTCAAAGGCGAAATCTGCAGCCAGGGGGGCGGCATTGGCGATGTGACGTTATACCTGACCGGTATGCCGATAGTATTGGACACCAGTGGCCGCAGCCTTAAGGTGAAGGGAAAAATTGCAAAACCCGCCTGCATGGAATTTGAGCATATAGTCACCCTGAACAGGGGCAAAAATCTCATTGCGCTTATGGCAAAGAACAAGGCCAATACCATTGAGTCAAACCGGGCGGAAATCAATATCACCTTCCATTCAGGCGATAAAGAAAGACCCGATCTTTACATGTTGGTTGTTGCTGTGAACAAATACCGGGATGGTGATCTGCGTCTCAAATACCCCATTTCCGACGCCGCCGATCTTGTTAAAAGCATCCGGACGGGCGGCAAACGTCTTTTCGGCAAGGTCGTGGTTAAAACCGTATACGACGACGCAGCAACCCGCGTGGGAGTGGAAAAGGCCTTTCGGGAAGTGGGAAGCAAGACAAAAAGAGACGATGTTTTTGTGCTGTTCCTGGCCGGTCACGGGATTACCTATGAGAAGGACGGGAACTATTATTTTCTTCCGGTCGATTTCCGTTTTACGGGCGAGGATGCCATCCGGCAGCAGGGAATTTCAAAAGATGACCTGATGAAGAATCTTGCACACATCCAGGCCATGAAGTCTTTGCTGCTCCTGGACACCTGCAACAGCGGCTCCTTTGCCGAGGCGGTGGCTTCCCGCAACATCGTAGAGAAGACAGCCGTTGCCCGTTTGAGCAAGGCTACGGGACGCTCTACCATCGTAGCTTCGAGCAAGGATAAGGCAGCCCTTGAAGGCTATGAAGGACACGGTGTTTTTACCTATACGATTCTCCAGGGGATGAGCGGCGCGGCCAAAGACCGGGAGGGCAAGGTGACGGTCAACGGTCTTGCCACCTATGTGGAAGAAACCCTGCCGAAGCTGACGTACAGAAAATGGGGCTATGAGCAGATTCCCCAGAAAAGCCTCCAGGGGATGGATTTCCCCCTTGCGCTCCCCTGAGGACGGGTAAGTTCGGGATTGTGAATATTTCAGCCGGTAACCATCAACTTTGATGACGCACCAACACCAGACAGTCAGAGGTGTGGCAAGATCTGTAAAGGCTTTTCATTCTCCATCATCAACGGAGGAATTGTTATTTCCTTGCTGGTTTTCTTTTTGCGGTTGTGTCGGCCAAGCAGGCATTTTGCCCTTCCATGCTGCAGCGGCAGGCATCGCGCTCCCGTGTCGGAACAAGCCCCAGATCGGTAATCATTTCGTGATCCAGCCGGCTGTCCCGTCCCGTAGTCGTCAGATAATTGCCCGTCATCAGGGAATTGGCTCCCGCGATAATACCCAGCGGCAGCAGCTGCCGCAGATTCTTTTCCTTGCCGCCGCACAGTTTGATGTCCTTATCCGGCAGCATAAAACGAAAGACCGCGATGGTCATGAGAATTTCCATTGGCGGCAAAGGGTGTAAATGTTCCAGGGGCGTTCCCTTGATCGGATTGAGAATGTTGACGGGAACCGAATCAACATTCAACTGGCGCAGGGTCGCGGCCAGTTCAATGCGGTGCGTGACGCCCTCTCCCATGCCGATCAGGGCGCCGGCGCAGACGGATAATCCGGCAGCTTTCGCGACGCGAATCGTTTCCACATTTTCTTCGTAGTCATGCGTTGTGCAGATATTTTTAAAATAGCTGCGCGCCGTTTCCAGATTGTGATGATAACGAAACAGGCCGGCGGCTTTGAGTTGGCAGGCGATGTCGGCATCAATAATGCCCAGAGACGCGCACGGGTGCATGCCGATTTGGTTCATACCGGCGATGGCTTTAAAGATTTCCGTCCATTCCTTTTTGGCTTTCACGCGTTTTCCGCTGGTAACAATCCCGAAGAACGCAGCGCCGTCTTTTTTGGCCAACGCAGCCTCGGCGATAATGTCTCGCGCGGGTTTGAGCGGATAGGAAGGAACATCGGTTGAATAGTGAGATGATTGCGCGCAGAATTTACAGTCTTCGGAACAACGGCCTGACTTGGCATTGCTGATTCCGCAAAGACTGATCTCTTTCCCTTTGAAGTGTTCCCGGATTTCGGAGGCCGCGGCGAAAACGCGGTAAGGGCTTGAAGAGCCTTCAATGAAAAGTTCCTGGGCCTCGGAAACGCCTGCCCCCTTTCCCTTGATAGCTTTGGTTTTTAAGTTATCGATCAAATCCATGGTTTGCACTTTCTGCCTTTTGTGTTCAGACGGATATAAGATTAATCAGGAAGCACTGTCTTTACCAAATGTTCCGGATAGTGAGGTCGCTTTATCACAATTCCGGATAAAAAAGAACAGGCCCCGACAAAATATTTTGCAGGTGCCGCTTACTCCCTGACGGCGCCATTACTTTCTTCGTTGCTATGCGTATCGTCTTTTGATATGGCAGCGTTACTTAGGGGCCGTTAAGAAATAACCACCCATGCGGGTGGCAAGACGGTTACATTTCTCTCTGTTTCGTTACGGCTCCTTATGCCGGTTATGATATTAAAATGTTACAGTTAATATTGAACAACGGCCTGATCGATGAGGTTTAGTGATATGAGTAGAGGACTCTTTATCATCGGCACGGATACAGGTGTGGGCAAGACGATCATCTCGGCCGGTCTGCTGTATCTTCTGCTGAAAAACAAATACCGTGCCGCATATTTCAAGCCGGTGGCGAGCGGCGAGGTGGAAAGTAATGGCGTCAAAGTATCTGCTGACGCGGCTTTTGTCGCTGCTGTTTCCGGGTTTGCCGGGCAATCCTGCCGGACGACGCCTTTTGCCTTTGCCGATGCCGTTGCGCCGCATCTGGCCGCACGTCTGGCGGGGCGGCGCATTGATCCAACTTTTATTCAAAAGCGCTTCAATGAATTGAAGGACAACTATGACATCATTGTGGCGGAAGGCGCGGGAGGTCTGGCCGTGCCGCTTAACGACGAAGGCTATATGCAGTATGACCTGATCCGTGAATTGGGCTTTCCCTGCCTGCTCGTTTCGCGCGCCGGACTCGGAACAATCAATCACACGCTGCTGACGCTTGCCTTTGCCAAAAGCGTCGGCCTGACGATCAAAGGGATTATCATCAGCGGCGAGGGACAAACACTGATCGAAGAGGATAATATTAAGACGATTAAAAGACTCTCCGGTATGGAGGCGATCTTTACGCTGCCCGTCGTTGCCGCGGTGGACACTGAAAAACTGGCACCGGGAGATCTCCAGAATGCATTTGAACAATCTATTCATATTGACGACATGGTCGCTTTGATGGAGCCCGTATAAAGGACTGTAGAGAATGATGTTTGAAGAAAAACTACGGAAAATCAAGGCCGACGGCCTTTACAGAGAGATGAGGTATCTGCAGTCGCCGCAGAGCGCCCATGCCCTGCTTGCGGGCCGGGACATTTTGATGCTCTCCTCCAACAGTTATCTGGGGCTTTGCACGGATGACCGCCTTAAACAGGCCGCGTATGATGCCATTGAACAGTATGGCACAGGTTCCGGCGGGTCGCGCCTGATCACCGGAAGTTATGAAATTCACAAAAAGCTGGAAGAGAAAATCGCCGCCTTTAAGAAAACCGAAGCGGCGCTGATTTTCAACACCGGCTACATGGCTAATGTCGGCGCCATCTCGGCTATCGCCGATAAAAACTGGGTGATCTTTTCGGACCGTCTCAATCATGCCAGCATTATTGACGGCTGCAAGCTCAGCGGCGCCGAAATCGTTGTTTATGGGCACTGCGATCCGGATGATCTGGAAAATAAAATAATTAAATTTCCAAACAGACAGGGTTTAATTATCAGCGACAGCCTTTTCAGCGTTGACGGCGATATTGCTCCACTGCCACAGCTGGTGAAAATTGCCCGCCGCCACAAGATGCTGCTGATGATTGATGAAGCCCATGCCACGGGTGTTTTAGGCAAAAACGGCGGAGGCGTGGCGGACTATTTCGGCCTGTCCTGCGGCATTGATGTTTCCGTGGGAACCTTCAGTAAGGCATTGGCTTCCGAGGGAGGGTTTGTCGCGGGCAGCCGTGATCTCATTGATTATCTGGCCAACAGGGCCCGCAGTTTTATATTTTCCACCGCCTTGTCACCCGCGACGATTGCCGTGTCGCTTGCCGCCCTTGAAATTGTGCAGAAAGAATCGCACAGTCGTGAGAATCTGCTTGTCAATGCCGCCTGGCTTCGTCGGGAACTCCAAAAAAGAGGTTTTGCCGTGATGGATTCTCCGGCGCCGATTATTTCCATGATTCTGGGGCCTCCCGGTCTGGCCATGGCCATGAGCTGCCGCCTGATGGAAGCGGGGATCTTTGCTTCCGCCATCCGTCCGCCGACTGTTCCCGCCGGAACCAGCCGTCTGCGCATCAACCTGATGGCGACGCATACCAAAGATGACCTTTCCCGGGCGATTGCCGAAATTGAACACGCCGGACGCGCGTTAGGGGTGATCCGTTAGGTCGAAAGGATAAGAAACCATGAACATCCTCCAGCAAAAAGATCTGCAATATATCTGGCATCCCTGTTCGCAGATGAAAGACTACGAAGACTTTCCCCCGATTATCATTGAACGCGGGAAGGGCGCTTATCTGTATGATGTGGATGGAAAGAGTTATCTGGATGCTGTCTCGTCCTGGTGGGTGAATCTTTTCGGTCACGCAAATGACAGAATCAGGAAAGCGCTGAGCCTTCAGGCTCAAAAGCTCGAACATGTCATCTTTGCCAATTTTTCCCATGAGCCCGCAGTCGATCTGGCGGAAGAAATTGTCCGCATTACACCGGAAGGATTATCCAAAGTCTTTTTTGCCGACAATGGCTCGTCGGCGGTGGAGGCGGCGCTGAAAATGAGTTTCCATTATCATCAGCAGACCGGACGCACGGGCAAAACAAAATTTGCCGCCGTCACGGACGCCTATCATGGCGAGACGCTGGGCGCCCTTTCCGTCGGCGATCTCGATCTCTATAGTAAAATTTATAAACCGCTGATGATGAATACCTTCCGGGCCGCAGGGCCTGATTGCTACCGCTGTCCTTACGGGAAAACCCGCGGAACGTGCGCCGCGGAATGTTTTGAAGCCATGGAACGGATGGTGACGGATCATGCCGATGAAATCTGCGGCGTCATCATCGAACCGCTGGTACAATGCGCGGCGGGGATGAAAATCTATCCGCCGGTTTACTTGAGAAAGCTCAGAGACCTTTGCACAAAACATCACATTCACTTCATCGCCGATGAAATTGCCGTGGGCTTCGGCCGGACGGGCAAAATGTTCGCGTGCGAACATGCCGGGGTTGCGCCGGACATCCTGTGTTTGTCCAAGGGTATCACGGGAGGTTATCTGCCGCTGTCGCAGGTGGTGACGACGGATGAGATCTATTCAGCCTTTTATGCGGATTACACCGAACTCAAGGCATTCCTGCACTCGCACAGTTACACGGGCAATGCGCTGGCCTGCGCGGTAGCCCGGGAAGTGCTCCATATTTTTCAAGATGAAAACATCCTCGCCCGAAATGAGGTAAAAGCCCGGATGATCTCTGAAAAAGTATCAAAATGGTTTGACGGTCATCCCTGTGTGGGCGAATACCGGCAGCTGGGCATGATCGGCGCGCTGGAACTGGTGGCGGATCAGAAAACAAAAGCGGCCTTTGACTGGCAGAAGCGCGTGGGCTATGGTATTTATCGGATTGCGCTCACCAAAGGCGTGCTTTTGCGGCCGCTGGGCAATGTCATTTATTTTATGCCTCCTTATGTAGTCGAAGAAGAGGATATTGAAAAAATGGTCAGGGTGGCTTTTGAGTCGATCAACCGGTATTTTGATGGATGAACCGATTCCAGTCTTTTTGTAACTTGCCGGAATCATAACAATTTCAATATTGCGCCTGCCGCCCCAATAAGGGCTTGACATTCCGCGACTTGACACTAAGATAAGGCATGTTTTTTAAAGGTTTGGATTTTCCGCAAACCTTCTGATTTAATCGTTAATTCCGCTTTCGCGGGATGAGCGTTAATAAGCCGCAGCTTGCTGCGATCTACAAGTGTTCATTTCAGGCCGCGACAGCGAGCTGAGAGATGGTTGATTGAAAAGATGGAGGAGGGATCCATATGAAAAGAGTATTTCTGTTTCTCGTGACCAACATCGCCGTGATGGTGGTTTTAAGCATTGTTATTCGCATTCTCGGGGCCGACCGGTTTCTTGAAGCCAACGGAATCAATTACGTGAATCTGCTGATTTTTGCGGGTGTGTTTGGTTTCGGCGGGTCGTTCATATCACTGGCGATTTCCAAGTGGATGGCCAAATGGAGCACCGGCGCTCAGGTGATTATGCAACCGCGCTCCGACATGGAAATCTGGTTGATGAACACGGTGCAAAAACAGGCCTCCCAGGCGGGCATCGGCATGCCGGATGTTGCCGTTTTTGAATCGGATTCGCCCAACGCCTTTGCCACCGGCATGAGTAAAAACAACGCCCTGGTGGCGGTCAGCACCGGTCTTCTGCAGACCATGAAGCGCGATGAAGTCGAAGCGGTGCTGGGCCACGAAATCAGCCATGTCGCCAATGGCGATATGATTACGCTCAGCCTGATTCAGGGCGTCGTCAACACGTTTGTCATCTTTATTGCACGCGTTGTCGGGTATTTTGTGGATCGCGTCATTTTGAAAAATGAAGAAGGCCATGGGCTTGGTTTTTTTATCACGACCATTGTCGCCGAAATCGTTTTCGGAATCCTGGCCAGCGTCATTGTGATGTGGTTCAGCCGGAAGAGGGAATTTGCAGCGGACGCGGGCGGCGCGCAACTGGCGGGCGCCGGCAAAATGATTGCCGCGTTGGAAAGCCTGCAGCGCAGCGCTCAGGAATATGAACCCCTGCCGGATCAGATGAAATCATTCGGCATCGCCGGCAAGCCGTCAACAAACGGCTTTAAACTCCTGTTCATGACCCATCCGCCGCTTGCAGACCGCATCGCGGCGCTGAAGCGTTCCGCGGGGCAGATGAATTAAACAGGATAAAGAGTGAAACATCAGCTGCAGGAGTAAACCGGGAACGCGCGCGTTCCCGGTTTTTTTATGTGAAGGTGGTTGACGTTATCCGGGCAGGACGTGTTAAAGAAATAAAAGCAATGAAGTTCTGAGGCGGCAGGCATTGACTTCAAGAAAGCAGACTTCAAGAAAACACTTGATTTCAATAAGATATAAATTATATTAGATCCCACGTATTTACAGTTAAAGAACAAGCGTGCTGGATTTTCTTTATTTTCTCCGGAAGTGAATTATTTTATCGGGAGAAAACAAATCTCAACCTGTAGAAGAGCAGGTATCTTTTTTCATCTGACAAGGGAGGCGATACAATGAATATTCGGGATATGATGAAAGTCACGGGATTCAAAAGCCAGTCATTAATCACTGTTGCGCCGGATGAATTCGTCTCAGCAGCGATTCAAAAGCTTGCTGAACACAATAAAGGTGCGCTTCCCGTCTGCAATGAGAAGAACGAGCTGGTTGGCATTATTACCGAAAGAGACATTGTGCGAAAGTGCTTTGTGAGCGGTGGCGATTTTGTAAACAAAAAGATCGCGGATATCATGACCAAACAAGTCGCCATAGCAACACCGGATGACGATTTGGATTATGCCATCAACACCATGAAAAAAGAGAAAATCAGGCATCTTCCGATCGTGGACGGCAAAAGAGTCGTGGGTATTATTTCCATGAGGGATTTGCTGGGCTTCCAGTATGAAGAGACCAAGGCGGAGATTAAATATATACATCTGCTGCCCAAGAGACCGGCGCTTAAGTGAAACACCGGCCGGTGCGGGGCTATTGAATTGATAGAAACAATCTCAGAGAAATTTCCGTGAATTTAATATTTTTTCACACATGATTACGCAGTTGCAGTTCCAGCGGATGCGGATTCAGATAGATTTGCCCCCGGAGATAAGACTGATCATATTTTCTTACGTAGTGGCTGATGAGCGTGACGGGAACGATCAGCGGTACGTGCCCCTGCTGATAGTTGTGAATGACCTCCAGCAATTCCTTTTTTTCGTCGGCGGAGAGTTGTTCTTTAAAATATCCCATCATGTGCGCTAATACATTTACGTTCTTTTTCGGTGTGGCTTTCAGCTTCAATGTTTCCATCAGCAGAGTTTCATATTGGCTGAAGAGATCCCGCAATCCGATGCTTTTTTGTGAGGCGACCAGTTTTCCCATTGTCTGATAGAGCTTTGTGCTGTGTGATAAAAGCAACAATTTGTGGCGGGTGTGAAAGTCCACCAGGGCACCCCGGCCGGGTTTTTCGTTCCGGATGTCCCGCCACCGTTTGAGCGTAAAAATTCTTTCGATGAAATTTTCACGAAGGTCCGTGTCGTGGAGCCGTCCTTCTTCCTCCGCCGGCAACAGAGGAAAGGTTTCCATGAAAATCCGCGCAAATATTCCTACACCGGTTTTGGCGGGTATGCCATGATCGTCATAGACTTTGACCCTTTCCATCCCGCTGGATGGCGAATCACTTTTGAAAATAAAACCGCAAAGATCTTCTTCGGCAAGCTCGGCCATCCGTTTTTTCGCCCAGCGAAGCATCATTTCGGTTTTATCCTCCCGGGTGTTACGCGTGACCAGACGCGGAGTATCCGTCTTCCCTTCCAGCCGCATAGCTTCGCGGGGAATTCCCATGCCGCATTCAGCTTCCGGGCAGACCGGTAAATACTCCACATACTGTCCCAGGGTGTCGCGAAGAAAACGGTCAAGTTTGTGTCCGCCGTCATAACGGACAGGATTGCCCAGGAGACATGAACTGATGCCGATTTTTATTTTTTCCATGAAAGTTTCTCCCCGTTCCGGGAATGTAGCAGCGGATGAATTTTAAGTCAATGCTTTGCGGATTTTGCAGAATAACCCTTTTTACATATATCTTGCAAAGGTTGATGGTTGTGGTAAAAAACGAAGGAACATTAACATTCCGGAAGGTAAAACAATGATTGGAATCGCGTCGTGTCAAAGACGCCGTTTTTCCGGAATCACTTTTAATGCAATAGGAGCAAAACGTAAGACATCATATGGATAATACCCTGGACTTCTTTTATTACATTGTGCTTTTTGCGATTTACTGCTTCATGGGATGGATACTGGAGGTTATTTACCGGTCCATTGCGCAGCGGAAGTTTGTTAATGCGGGCTTTCTGTTTGGTCCTTTTATTCCCATTTACGGTCTGGGCGCTTTCGTAATCATTGTCATGCAGCATTTTTTTCAAGGCTGGCACCTTGCAGCGCGGTTTATTGTCTTCGGTCTGGCGATCACGCTGATGGAATATCTGGTCGGATTCCTGTCTGAAAAGATCTTTAAAATGACGCTGTGGGACTATTCGGAAAACAGGTTCAATCTTCATGGTCATGTGTGCCTGCACTTTTCAATCATCTGGACACTGCTGGCGCTGATCTTTTTAATATTTGTTCATCCGGAAATATTTCGGCGGGTCGTGCTGCTGGAGGAGGGGGTTGCCAAAATTGCGGCGATTGTTTTCATGATCTATTTCTGGATAGACTACACGTTTTCCGTTATGTCCCTGGCTGCCTTCCGCAAAGGCGTTGCCTATCTCTATGACCAGTACTTCAATCTGAGCAGCATCGAAATTGAGGATATTTTACAATCATTTCAACGTTTGCGTGAAGCCTTTCCGGACTTGAACAAGTATGTGAATCAGAACATCAACAGGCGCATTAAAATAAAGATTGATTCATTCCTGAAGCCCGTTCATGAAAAAATCGTTCTCGAACTGGAGGGCCGCAGGCCGTTTGAAAAAGAATATTATGAAACCGTGCAGGATATTCTCCAGCATGAGGAGTTTCTAAAGCTCAAAGATTATTTCCATCACAACTCTTCCATATATCATCATGTTCATGACGTGGCCTATTTGTCTTACCGGATCAGCAAATACTTGAAACTGGATTACCGTTCCACGGCGCGCGGTGCGCTGCTGCATGATTTCTTTCTGTATGACTGGCGTAATCATGATGTTCCGGATCTGCCCCGGGAAAAATTTCACGGACTGGCGCATCCGGCGATAGCCGTGGCCAACGCCAAAAAACATTTTTCGATCAATGATATCGAAGAGGATATCATCAAAAAGCACATGTGGCCTTTGACCATTGTGCCGCCAAAATATAAGGAATCCTATATTGTTTCTTTTGCCGATAAATATCTGTCGTCCAGGGAATTTATCAATGAATACAAGAAAAGAATCAGCCGGCGCCAGGAAAAAAGAGCGCAGAGACGCAAAGAGACGATTCCCGACTGACACCGGTAAATGTTACGTTCAAACCGGCAGTGGTTGTCCCTGATCCAGAACCTCTCTAATCTTCTGAGAAAGGTCTTCCATGCGAAACGGCTTTTGGATGAGCCCGTGGCAGCCTTTGTCCAGAATCCGCTGAGCCTGCTCGCTTCCACTGTAGCCGGTGGAAAGAATAACCTTCGCCTGCGGATTGATGGCCTTCAACTGATTATAGGTTTCGCCGCCGTTCAATCCGGGCATGATCATATCTAAAATAACCAGATCAATTTTATCCTTGTTGCGTGCATAAATCTTGACGGCTTCCTGACCGCTTTTGGCGGTGAATATCTGATATCCCAGGCTGACTAAAATATCACGGCACACTTCGACAATCGATGCTTCATCGTCAATGAGCAGTATCGCTTCGTTTCCTGTCAGGATTGTTTTGTCGGTAAATGTTTCTTTCGGCACTTCCTTGCCGGAAGTCGGCAGGTAGATCGTGAAGGTCGTGCCTTTCCGCGGTTCGCTTGCCACAGTGATGGCGCCGCCGTGTTCCTTGATGATGCCGAAGGCGGACGCCAGTCCCAGTCCCATGCCCCTGAGTTTTTCCTTGGTCGTAAAAAAAGGTTCGAATATTTTTTGTTTTGTTTCCTCGTCCATACCCATGCCGGTATCGGCAATGGTGATTTTTACATAATCGCCTGCTTTGATATCTCCGGCAGATAATGATTGGCTGACGGCGATATTTTGCGTTTCCACATAGATGTCTCCACCCTGTGGCATGGCCTGCCAGGCGTTGACCAGCAGATTGAGGATGACGTGTTCCATCTGCACGCGGTCAATCTCGACCGTCCAGGGATTTTTCTCGTATTTGTGATGCAGGGCAATTTCCTTTTTCGTGCGGCCGAATAAATTGACGGTTTTAGCGATCAGGGCATTGATGTCCGTGGCTTTAAGTTCATACCGGCCGCCGCGGGCAAATCCCAGCAGCTTGCCGGTTAAATCCGCGCCGCTTTGCACCAGCGTTTGAATGTTAATCATTTTTTCAAAATCGGGATGCATCGAGTCGATTCTGTATAACAGCAGGGAAATATATCCCTGAATACCCATAAGGATATTGTTGAAGTCGTGGGCGATGCCGCCCGAGAGCCGGCCGATGGCTTCCATCTTCTGCGAGTGGATCAGTTGCGCCTCCAGTTGTTTGCGTTCCGACACCTCGCGGGCGTTAATGATAACGCCGCCGATGGCCGGATTATCCAGGCAATTGCTGCCAAGGGCTTCCAGACAGGCCCAGGAGCCGTCGGCGCGGCGGAATCGGAATTCCGTGGGAATGCCTTTTTGCTGATTAAGAAAAACTTCCCCGATGGCTATACCGACAATTTCCATGTCGTCGGGATGAATAAAATCGAAGCTGCTCTTGCCGATCAGATCAGTCTGGTTGTAGCCCAGAATAGGTTTGAAGGCTGGAGAAACATATTTAAAGAGTCCCTGGTCATCCAGGACGACGACCATATCGGATGATTTGGCGAGCAGTTCCTGCAGGCGCTCTTCCGATTTCTGCAGTTGCTCTTCCGCTTTTATCCGGTCGGTGATGTCCACCATGGACACCAGTGTTTTCTGTGTGCCGGGTATTATTGTCGCCGTCAAATAAATATTTTTTATATTGCCGCTCTTGGTGTTGATCGAACATTCATAGTGTTTGGAAGCCGTGGCAGGATCAGCAAGTCTTTTGATATTTTGGTTTTTCAGCCGCTCGATGTCTGAAGGAATGATAAAATAGTCCCATCGCTTTTTTTCGCCGGTCAATTCTTCTTTTGTATACCCGGTCAGTTCTTCCATTTTTTTATTGCCCAGGATGATGTTTCTGTCCTGGTCGGCGATACCCATGGCCGTGCCCGTGTTTTCAAAAATGGCCTGATAGCTGTTTTGTGTTTCCTGCAGGGCCTGCTCGGTTTTACAGCGTTCGGTGACATCGCTGATGGACGCTTGCGCGTGCGTTATGATGCCATTCCCGTCATAAATAAAAACCGTTTGATCTTCGACCTGGTGGATTTCTCCTTGATGGTCGAGTATCCGGTAACTCTGGTCGAATATTTTTGCTCCCTGTCTCCGATGAGCAATAACATTGGCATGAATGCGATCGACGTCGTCGGGATGGATAACTTTTCTCAGAGTTATTCGACCCGAGAGAAAGTCATCAGGAGTGTATCCCCATTGAGAGATATTGCCGGACATGAATTCTACCGGCGTGTTTTCAGCGATCCGCCAGATGCAATAGATAACCGGGCCGCGATTAATAATCGATTCAACATCATTGAGCTTTTTTAAAGAATCTTTTAATGCTTTGTCCGCTTTTCCAGTTGTCGGGTTATTATTTCTCATAATAGTGAAATCCTAGAACGTCAAGGACAGAAAATCAATATCAAATAAACCTGATAATCACCGGATGCCGCTGATGGCCGTGACGGATTTTTCGGGCACCAGTATGCAGCTGGGCGAAAGGCTGACGCCGATTTTTTCCAGTTGCAGTTTTTTATGAATATCTTTTTGATTGTCCAGTGCAAAGTCCGCGTAACCCGCGGAAAAACGCCGCGGTAAAAGATGTTTGCTTTCCCGCAGCAGCTGCCGGTTAATGTAGTCCATGATCCAGTCCAGCGCGGCATCCGCCATTTCACTGGCCGTGGCGTCGTAAACGACAGCGGCGGTCATCTGGTCCTGTTTTGTTTTTTCTCTGATGGCTTCCATGATGAAAGGGCCGGCTGTAGCGCCCATGAGTGCGGTTTCCCGGCAGTCGCCGAGGAAGCGGGCCAGCTTGGCGCTGCGAAAGGATAAATCCGGGGCTAAATCGATTTTCCCGCCGTCATTTTTAAGGATGGGCAGCAGAAGAAATGAACCTTGCAGGCAAATGAGCGACACAGCTTCTTGAATATAATGATCTGTTTCCTGCCGCCGGGAAGAAAAAAGCGAGGTGCTCTTTTCTTTAAAGCCGAGCCGGGCATAGATTTTAGCCGTGGGGGGATTAAGAATTATCCTTTCCAGAATGTTGAGGGTATTGAGCATTTATGGCAGAGCCCTGTCCGTGTTGTTTTCTATTTCGGGATACTGTTGTAGCGTCTTTTCCACCGGTCCAGTTTTTTAAACGCATCCGCTACGACATCCAGCAGGATGTCCATATCCAGCGGTTTTTCAAAATAATCATCAAAACCCGCCTGACGGCATTCCTCGATTTCAAAAAGAGGGGCCCAGCCGGTGATGGCGAAAATTAATGAAACGGGTTTGGTTTCGCGGATCTGGCGGCACAGGTCGATGCCGTTCATGCCGAAGAGTTTCAAGTCCAGAAAAATAACGTCAATGTCGTCCCGCTTGAGGATATCCAGCGCTTGATTACCATCTTCAGCGGCGATGACCTGATAGTTCTCGTCTGTAAATACACCGGAGAATAATTCACGCACCGACGCTTCGTCGTCAACAATCAGAATTTTTCCTTTCACGGCTGCCTGATTCTCCTTTCCCGATGTTTAAGATATCAGGTTTACAATTCTTTCGACAACGGCATCTCCCATTTCGCGGGTGCCCGCAAGCCTGTTGCCTTCCGAATAAATATCCTGCGTACGGAAGCCGTCTTTCAAAACGTTTGCCACGGCTTTTTCAATTAACGCCGCCTCTTCCGGCCGGTTCATCGAATACCTCAGCATCATGGCTACCGATAGAATCGTCGCCAGAGGATTGGCGATGTTTTTCCCCGCGATATCCGGCGCGGAACCATGAATCGGTTCATATAAAGCCTTGTCTGGGCCCAGGCTCGCGGACGGCAGCATGCCGATGGAACCCGTCAGCATGGCGGCTTCATCGCTTAGGATATCACCGAACAAATTCGTTGTCACAATCACGTCAAACTGCGACGGATTGCGGATAAGTTGCATGGCGCAATTATCGACGTACATGTGCTTGAGGGTTACGTCGGGGTAATCGCGTCCCGCTTCCGTGACGACCGTGCGCCACAGTTCGGTGGTTTCCAGCACGTTGGCTTTGTCCACCGACAGAAGATGGCGTTTGCGTCCCCGTGCCAGTTCAAAAGCGCGCACGGCAATGCGGCGAATTTCATCTTCCGTGTAAATCATGGTGTTAACGCCTGTGCGCTTGCCGTCTTTCCCGACGGTCACACCGCGCGGCCGGCCAAAGTACACATCCCCGGTCAATTCCCGTAAAATCATGATATCGATGCCCCGCACGATCTCTTTTTTAAGCGGCGAGGCATCCAGCAACTCGTCAAAAACAACGACCGGCCGCAGATTGGCAAAAAGGCCTAATTTTTCTCTTAACCCCAGAAGCGCCCGCTCCGGCCGGACGCTGTAATCCAGCCCCTCCCATTTCGGGCCGCCCACGGCGCCCAGCATGACCGCGTCGCTTTGCAGAGCCAGGTTTAAACTTTCATCCGGCAGGGGAACTCCGTAAATATCATAAGCGCTTCCGCCAATATATCCGTCCTTCAGATCAAGGTTAATATTTTTTTTATCGGCGATGATCCTTAAAACCTTTAAGGCCTCCTGCATAATTTCGGTACCGACGCCGTCTCCGGCGAATACGGCGATCTTGAATGGTTTGTTCGTCATGCTTTCCTCATTTCTTTGCAATATGTTTCATCAGGCCGCCGTCGGCGATTAACTGTTCCATGAAGGGCGGTATTGAACTGATTTTGAATTGTTGATCGGCGCCGCTGATGGTGATGACACCCCTGACGCTGTCGAGCGTTACGGACTGGCCTTCGGCAACTGCGTCGAAAAGATCTCGGGATTCAAATATCGGCAAACCCATATTAAAGGAGTTGCGGTAAAAAATACGCGCGAAACTTTTGGCGACCACGCAGGAAATTCCCGCCGCTTTAATCGCGATGGGTGCATGCTCCCGCGAGGAACCGCAGCCGAAATTTTCGCCGCCGAGAATTATATCGCCGGTTTTCATCTTTTTAACAAAATCGGGGTCCGCGTCTTCCATGCAGTGCAAAGCCAGCTCCGCTGAATCAGACGTATTCAGATAGCGCGCGGGAATGATCGCGTCCGTGTCGATGTTGTCGCCAAATTTCCAAACTTTTCCGGTAAATATCATATTGAAACAATCCTCTTTCTTCTTATTATAGGTCTTCGGGTGACGCAATTCTGCCCAGTACGGCGGACGCCGCGGCCACGGCGGGGCTTGCCAGATAGACTTCGCTCTTGGGATGCCCCATGCGTCCCACAAAATTGCGATTGGTGGTGGCTACTGATCTTTCGCCTTCGGCCAGGATTCCCAGGTGTCCTCCCAGGCACGCGCCGCAGGAGGGCGGACTGATTACCGCGTCGGCGTTCAGAAAGATTTCGAGCAGTCCTTCCTGCATCGCCTGCTTGTAGATAAACGGCGTGGCCGGAACCACAATCAGCCGGACACCGGATGCCGCTTTGCGGTTTTTCAAGATCTGCGCGGCGATGCGCAGATCTTCAATCCGGCCGTTGGTGCAGGAGCCGATCAGTGACTGGTCAATCTTCACCTGGCCCGCCTGGCTGATGCCTTTGACATTGGAGGGCAGATGCGGAAAGGCCACCTGCGGTTCAAGCTTGCTTGCGTCTATTTCAATGATCTGCGAATAAGCCGCATCGGCATCGGACTCGTAAAATTTGTAAGGCCGTCTGGCTCTCGGTTCCACATATTCTCTGGTAATCGCGTCGGGAGGGAAGATGCCGTTCTTCGCACCGGCCTCGATGGCCATGTTGGCCATGGAGAGTCGGTCGGCCATCGGCAGATGACTGATCGTCTCGCCGGTAAATTCCATCGCCTGATAAAGCGCGCCGTCGACGCCAATGCGGCCGATAATATTCAGAATCAAATCCTTGCCCGAAACCCATTTGGCGAGTTTTCCGTAAACAATGAATTTGATGGAAGACGGGACTTTGAACCAGAGTTCGCCCGTGAGCATGGCTGCCGCCAGATCCGTGCTGCCGACGCCTGTGGCAAAAGCGCCGAGTGCGCCATACGTGCAGGTATGGCTGTCCGCGCCGATTACCAGATCGCCGGGGAGGACGATGCCTTTCTCCGGCAGGAGCGCGTGCTCCACGCCCACCTGGCCGCCTTCATAGAAATGCGTGACGCCGTGCTCCAGCGCAAATTCACGCACCGTCTTGCATTGCTGGGCGGAACTGATGTCTTTATTCGGGGTAAAATGGTCCAGAACCAGGGCGACCTTGTCGCGGTCAAATACTTTCTTCCCGCCGGCTGCCCGGAATTCCCTGATGGCAATGGGCGCTGTTATGTCGTTGCCTAAAGCGATATCCACGCGCGCGTTGATCAACTGACCCGGTGCGATTTCCGTAAGGTCGGTATGCGCCATTAAAATTTTCTCCGTAATTGTGTTACCCACAAAAAATCTCCTTGAATGTCATAATATCGTAGTGAAGTTGAAACGTATACTTATCTCATTTCCTGACTTAATTCAACTTTTAACCTGCCCACGTTATCCTTTAGGAATTCCAGACGATTGAGCGCGTTGATATAAGCCTTGGCCGATGCGACGATGACATCGGGATGCGCGCCGCGTCCGACGACGGTATGCCCGTTGTATTGGAGCTGCACCATGGTCTCACCCTGTGCGTCAGATCCGCCGGTGATGGCGTTTACCACGTACTTCAAAAGCGGATAGTTGGTCTTCGTGATGTTGCGGATGGCGGCAAATGTTGCATCCACCGGGCCGTTGCCGAAACCTGCGTCACGGACGACGTCCTTTCCCACGTGCATTTCCATGGTAGCCGTGGGAATGGCCACATTGCCGCTGACCACATTCAGATAGACCAGGCTGTATTTATCTTCACCGCGGTAAGTTTCTTCATAAAGAATCGCTTCCAGATCTTCGTCATAGATGTCTTTCTTAATATCGGCCAGGTCTTTTACCTTTACCGCGACCCGGTTAATCTGTTCATCACTTAAAACATAACCCATCTTTTTCAAATGCTGTGCAATAGCCGCACGTCCGGAATGCTTGCCCAGGACAATATGGGTATCGCTGATCCCGACGGATTGCGGCGTCATGATCTCGTAGGTTATTTTTTCCTTGATCAGCCCGTCCTGATGAATGCCGGATTCATGCGCGAAAGCATTGGCGCCGACGATCGCTTTGTTCGGTTGTACGGGAACACCGGTGATCTGCGTTAAAAGGCGTGACGATTTGTAAATCTGATCCGTCCTGATCTTTGTGTGCAGACCATACAGATCCTTGCGTGTGGCCAGCGCCATGACGATTTCCTCCATGGCCGTGTTGCCGGCGCGCTCGCCGATGCCGTTGATCGTACATTCCACCTGTCTGGCGCCGTTGCGAATAGCGGCAAGCGAGTTGGCGACAGCAAGCCCCAGGTCGTTATGGCAGTGAACGGAGATAATCGTGTCACCCATGTTTTTTACGTTGGCAAACAGATAGGCAATCAAATTGCCGAACTCTTCCGGTATGGTGTAGCCGACCGTATCGGGGATGTTGACCGTTACGGCTCCCGCATCAATAACGGCGGAAACCATTTGCACCAGATAATCTTTGTCCGAACGGGTGGCGTCCATGGGTGAAAATTCTACGTTCGTCGTGTAGGCGCGGGCCATTTTAACTGCGGCGACTGCTTCCTTGAGCACCTGCTCGCGGCTCTTTTTGAGCTGATACTTAAGATGAATATCCGATGATGAAATAAACGTGTGGATACGGGGATGCGCCGCATTTTTAATAGCCTGCCAGGCGCGGTCGATATCCGCTTTATTGGCGCGGGCCAAACCTGCCACCTGTGAATTTTTGATCACTTTGGCAATCTGCCGCACCGCGTCAAAGTCTCCCTCGGACGCAATGGGAAATCCCGCTTCGATAATATCGACGCCCAGTTTTTCCAGCTGACGGGCCAGAATCAGCTTCTCTTCCGTATTCATGCTGGAACCGGGCGACTGTTCTCCGTCGCGAAGAGTCGTGTCGAAAATATAGACGCGATTTTTATCCTTCTTCATGGTTTGACTCCTTTCAAATATAAAAAATAATACTTCGCCCTATTTTAATACCCCGCATGAGCAGGGTTGTTCGGCTGCCCAATTCTGCAGCGCTCGGTTTGCACAATTGGAGCCTCACGAAAAAAAGGCCGTGGGATTTACTGCCCACGGCCTTTCAGGTAATCAGTTTTTAAAAATTCAGTGACGACCTAAAAACGACGGGCAGGCTGCCTTAAGTAACAGGCGCAACAAGGCGAGGCCCAGAAGCAGGGTCAGAAGCGCGCTTGCCGTAATCGTTATGGCCGTAAAACCGAACATTTATCTTATCCTCAAAAAATACTTGCTAAATCTATCGGTTCTATTAATGCAAAACTTAATGGTTGTCAAAATATTTTTTATTCCGGCTAAAGAAAGGGAGAAAAAGAGTTATTGAATTGATGAGATATGATTCAAAAGTAATATCCTGCCCGCAGTTCGATACGATAATCGTTTTGCTTTTCGCCGAAATCTGAATTTCCGGCACCAACGATAATACCTGAGCGGATGCGGAATTCCCAATTGGTAAAACCGGTATAAAGCAGTTCGGGTGTCAAAGACCAGCTCCGGTCATCCGTGTTCATCATCCAGGTGAGAGACGGCGTGAAATAGAGGATGTCAAGGGGCTCCTTCTGGCTGAAACGGACATATAAATAGTTGGCCATGGCATTGGAACGGCCATAACCTCCCTCCGCCATTTGTTGGGCGTTGTCTAAAATGGCGGTGTTGCCCGTTGTCCGGTAAATGCTGTATCCTTGGTTGATGAGACGATAATAGTTTTCCATCTCATTCAGGCTGAAGCCTGTTCCATTATGATAATACTCTATGATCGTGGTCAAATCAAATGAGGTCAGGTGACGAAGGCCGATCACATAACTTACGGTGTCGCCTTCCACGACATGGCGGTTGCCGTTAATGTCCAATACATTTTTTTGAAAACTTCGAAAGTAGGCCAACTCACCGTGCACTTCAAAATTGGTGGTGATGTTGCGTGAAAAATCTCCGCCGAATCGGTCCGGTCTGCTCCCTCCGGTCAGGAACATCAAATCAATGTCCGTGTCATACAAAAGAAAATAAAACCGTCCGGCAACATTCAGCTTGTTGCTGTTTCCAAAATCGTCGTTCACATGATCATAAACGGGGAAGATTACGGGTGTAAAAGAAAAGGTTTTCAGCGGGCCATTGAAGCTTCTGATATAATCCGCCGTAGCGAGGATATAACCTTCCATCGCTGTTTCAGGATCATCGGGGTCTTTCGGTTTGTCCACAAAAGCCACAGGACTCCAGGCATATCCTTTTCCCCATTTCATCGTTTTTTTTCCCACATCGATTTTCAGATTGGTCAATGGCTTCACGGAGCCATAGAGTTCGTAAAACGTCGACCTTTCCGATTCACCCGAATAGGAAGATTTCAGCTCCGTATTGGTTTTGGCATAGACGCGGAAAATGCTTTTTTCATAACTGCCTTCCAGTTGAATCCTGCCGTTGGCTTCCCATAGATTCTGATCCCGGGGATGGTCGAAAAAACGTAGTTTGTAAAAGGCGGAATCCCGATCAAGCCCGAAGAGGATGGGCTTGAATTCGAGGTATCCGCCGACGTGGTACGGTTTCTTCTCTGTTTCCGACGGATCGAAGATATAAGTTTCCTCGGCGCCTGCCAATGCGGGAGCTATCCAGAACATGGAAAAAATGAATATAATCCATCGCCATTTCATTATCTTAACGATTCCAGATTGGACATAAAGGTCAGGGTAAAGACTTCATCCTTGAAATTCTTCTTTTTGACTTTGGCAAAAATCATAACGGATTTGTAGCCTTTATAGAGCGGACTGTCCGTTTCGATCACCGCCGGCCGGACAAGACCGCCTCCAAAATCTTTCACATCCTTGAAATAGAGGGTCTTGATCAGCATGTTTGCCTCGGTCAGACATTCGATTTTTGCGGGCAGCTTTTTGTCCTTATCCGCCCAGATCTTGAGTCTGTCGTAGGCCACACTCTTCGTCTTCGCCTTAAGATAGAGGAGATACTCCTTGCCTGTATCATCAACCTTTTCCACATCATATTCCGCAGCGTAATCCAGTTGCAGAATGTCGGCGTTGTTGAATACGCCTCCCACTACCGATTGGAGGTTGGTAATGCGGATCGGCTTGCCGATATTGGGGATATTGAGCCACATGTTGTCGCCGACACGCAGCGTGCTTCTGCCTTTTTCACTGGCCGGCGCCAGAAATAAAGAGGCAATTTTATCAACGCCTTTTTTGACGGTGAAAAGCGTGAACTCTTTTTTCCTCCCATCCGGTTCGATATTGATGAGTTTCCGGTAGGATTCGTAGGATTCAGGAGAAAGGTTGCGGTCCACCTGTTCCAGAAGCTTCCTGCCGTCAACGGCAAATGCGGGACAGGCGACCAATACGATCAACAGGCAAATCAAGAATAATTTTTTCATGATATTCTCCTTTGAATTAGACGTGCCGCAAGGCCTCAATCGGTTCCATTTTAGATGCCTTAATGGCGGGTTGCAGACTGGCTGCCGCAGCCACGGCGATGACGATGATCGATACAACCACCAGGTCGGATGGCTGGACGTACGGCTGCAGAAGGAGGCCTTCCTGCTGGGCAAAGTCAATGCGGATGTGGAGCAGATTAATGATAAAAATAATAGCGCACCCCAGAAGGTCACCAATAACGGCGCCGATGATACCGAGGCAGAAGCCCTCGATGATAAACATGGAACGGATTCGGCCCGGCAGGGTGCCGATGGCAGCGATCGTGCCGATTTCCCGGATCCGCTCATAGACGGCCATAATCATGACATTCATGATGCTGATGAGAACGATGGCAATGAGCATGATCTTGATAAAGAAAGTCATGACGTCGATCATGCGGGCAATATGAAAGAAAGGCGAAAGCTTTTCCCAGGCATGAACTTCAAAAGCAGGCTTCTTTTCTTTGTTGACTTCACCGGCCAGTTTATTCTCCAGGTGTTTAACCGTCTTAGGCAGCAGACTGAAATTCTTCAAACGGACAGCCACTTCGCTTACCTCCGCTTCCGGCATGCGGAGGACTTCGGCGGCATCCTCAATGTGAATATACCCATCGCGTCCGCCGGGGCCGGTGGCGCTCTCCAGGATGCCGGAAACCCTAAACTGCTTGCCATTGACGGAACCATCCGAGTTTGTCGCGATAATGACAATGGTGTCGCCCAGTTTGACCTTCAAACCTTTGGCGAGAAGTATGGGAACCAGTATTTCACCCCGGCCGAGGGTTTTTTTGCCTTGCGATATGCGTGATGTTAGTAAAGGGACGGTGCGAAATTCCTGATCGGGATTTATACCATTCAAGCGAATGTTGGTCGTCTCTACAAAGTTGCTGAACATGCCGCCGAATTTAAGTCGGGGTGAAAAAGACTCCACAGCCGGTTCCGTCTTGAGCGTTGCAGCCACTTTTGAATAGGCTTGTGGTTTCATGTTCATATTCAGGGGCAGATTATCAATAGAAGCAACATATCCTTTGCTGTGGATCTGGAGATGCCCAAGCATGGAATCGGTGATCTGCCCGATCATCATGGCCTTGAAAGAGCCGGTGACGGAGACAAAAACAATGACGAAAACAACGCCGATTGTGATCAGCGATGCCGTCAGCAAAGTTCGTCTTTTATAGCGGATAAGATTGCGGACAGCGATTTTAAAAAGGTTAAACATGGCTTTGTCCCCCCTTGATCTCTTTTCCGGTCAGACGCCCGTCTTCCAAACGGAAGATGACTTCCGCCTCGCCGACAATCTTCGTGTCATGGGTGGAGAAGATAAAGGTTGTTCCAAAATCATTGCGCATTTTCTTCATCAGACCGATGACGGCATAGGCCGTGTGAGAATCCAGATTAGCCGTGGGTTCGTCGGCAAGAACTAGGGCGGGATTGGTCACCAGTGCGCGGGCAACAGCCACGCGCTGTTTCTGCCCGCCGGAAATCTGATGGGGATACTTGTGAGCCTGGTCTGTCATATCCACAGCAGCCAGCAGGCGGGCGATTCTTTCTTTGCGCTCCTGTTGTGCAATGTTTTGGACCATGATCAGGGGATATTCGATATTTTCATAAACCGTCAGCACGGGAATCAGATTAAAATCCTGAAAGATAAAACCGAGATGCTTACCCCGGAAAGCCGCACTCTCTTTGCGTCCAAGACCTGCGACCTGAGTATCGGCAATACAGAGGTTTCCCGCCGTTGGCTTATCCAGGCAGCCAATGAGATTGAGAATGGTCGTCTTGCCGCTTCCCGAAGGTCCTACAAAAGAAACAAACGAGGCGGGTTCTATTTCAAAATCCAACTCCTGAAGCGCGTGAACCACCACGTCTTCCGTCTGATAATCCTTGGTGATGCCCCGTGCTTTAATCAAACCCATTTTCTTCTCCTCCCTGTGCCAATTTATAATATTCCAGCATACCTATAATACTCATTAAAAAATAATAAACAATTGCCACCATGACCATTAAATTTACTAAAAAATATCGACGGCACTGGCTTGCGGGATTGGAGTTTAAGCCGTCGTTTTGTAATTACTGTAACATATAATACCATAACCGGCATAAGGGGCCGTAACGTAATGGATAGAAATGTAACAGTCTTGCCACCCGCATGGGTGGTTATTTCTTAACGGCCCCTAACTAAAAAAAGGGGAGCTTTGGGCTCCCCTTTCAAAGGAGGAATGGTGCATTGGCTATTGACACATACCCATTCCTAAACCGGGTCCGGGTCCATGGCCGGGTCCAAATTCACCCTGGCCTCTCATGCCGCCGCGGGGGCCGAATCCGGGGCCTCTGCCCCAGCGGGAATTCGCCAATTTTTCATTCTGCTCCGGCGTCAGAATCTTGCGGATTTCCAATCTCATGGCTGTTGCTTTATCCTGCATGTCATCACGCAATGCTCGAACTTCTTTCTGAGTGGCAGTAATCTTTTCCTTATCAGGATTGGCCGCAAGCCAGAGCCTGCGTAATTGAACGGACTTATCAAACATCTGTTCCCGTACTGATTTTGTTGCCTTGTAGTTGGCATCTTGCAGAGCTTCAATCCGGGCTTTCTGTTCGGCAGTTAAATTGAGCTTCTCGAAACCTGCATCGCGACAATACCCGTTCCCTCTGCCGGGACCAAAGCCTGGTCCCCAGGCGAAAACCTGAGACGTTAAAAGCAGGCTCACGACAACGGCCATTAGTGTTAATGTTAACTTCTTCATAATCAATCTCCTTTCCAGAGTCTTATTGAAATATTTCTTGTACAGTTATTAAATTACCCACATTATTGTTTGTTAATTTGCTCAATCCGAAGGTCATGCATGCAGCCAGTAAATAATCCAGCAGCAACTTTTTCGGAACAAGCGAATCGTAACGACCCAATAGCAATCCTGCGACGACGCTCAACAATATCAAGGCTATTTTTTTCATAATCAATCTCCCGGTGGAGCGGTTTCCTGAATCTCTTTTGCCTTGGTTCTGAGCAAGGCCTGTGCCATTGTATGTAAGTATATGTAATTAATATAATAGTTGCCATGCAAAGGAAATATTGTTTGCGTTTTACACACGTTGCGTGGATAATATATATCCATTTGATGTATCCAGATGGTCAGAATGTAACCAATTTATGAATGGAGCGAAAAAACATGGCAGATAAGGCTAAGAAAAAGTTCCGTTTTGACATCTCCGTCTGGGTGGCGATCAGCGCGATTGCTGTTTTAGCCGTCATTCTGAGTCTGATGATTTTCATGCAGTTCCAGCAGGGAAAAAATCAGGCGGTAACGCTTTTTGTCGAAAAAGGCGCGACGCTGATCCGGTCCTTTGAGGCAGGGCTTACCGACCGTTTGGACCGGGATGAGGATATGTTTTTTCTTCAGAAATTGCTCATGGAAACCGCGCAGCAGCCGGATATTGATTATATGATTGTGACGGACAGCAAGGGACAGATTCTGGCCGACAGCGATCCTTCCATGCTGGGAAGATCTTACGGGTTGGATCTGGATATGAAAAAGATCGCCGGGAACCTGGAAATTCGCTGGCGGCAGACGGCCAATCCCGAGGGGGCCGATACTTTTGAGGTTTACCGGGGATTTTCCCCCGGGCAGGGAAACGGTGGAAAAGGAGAGCGCCGTCCAGCGATTGTTTTCGTCGGTTTTCACATGGGGAAAATCGAAAAGGCATCGCGCGAAGATACGGTTCGGACGGTAACGAGGGCGCTGATTTTAATTCTGATCGGGTCGCTGGCTATTGTGTCGCTTTTCCTGGTGCAGGCGTATCGTCTGGCGCGTTCTTCACTCTCACGCATGACCGTTTTTTCAGAAGCGTTGGTGAAACACATGCCCATTGGACTTCTGGCGGTGGACAAGACCGGCAGAATTATTGCCTGCAATGAGCAGGCAAGCGGGTTTCTCACCGTTTCCTGTTCCGACGCGTTAGGAAAAGAAGCGGGGCATTTGCTGCCTGCGGCATTTTCCAGGGTGCTGGGCGGAATTAATGAACAAACCGGCCTTATGGAAGAGGACATCGTTCTTTCATCGGAAAAAGACGGTGACCGGATGTGGGAAGTTGTAGCGGCGGCCTTTGCCGACGATGATGTTCAGGAGGGGAAAATCCTGCTGGCCCGCAACGTGACAATGATCAGGCAACTGGAGCAGGAAGTCGCCCGCAGCCGGCACTTGAACGCCATCGGATCGCTCGCGGCGGGCGTGGCGCATGAAATCCGTAATCCGCTCAGTTCTATCAAAGGCTTTGCGGTTTATTTCAAACAAAGGCTTTCCGGCAATAAAGAAGACGAAGAGACGGCGGACATTATGATTGCCGAAACCGAAAGACTGAACCGGGTCATCAGTCAGCTCATTGAATTTGCCCGGCCGCTCGCCTTAAAAAGAGAACCGGCGAACCTGGCGGAGCTCGTGCGGCATACGGTCAGGCTGGTTGAGACTGAAGCCCGGAAGAATGCGGTCGAGATTGACATTAAAGCCGGCGAAACCTTGCCGCAGGCGGATATTGATCCGGACAGGGTAAAGCAGGTGCTGCTCAATATCTTTCTCAATGCCTTGTCGGCCATGCCGGCAGGCGGCAGACTATCAGTGGAGCTGTCGGCGCAAAAAGATTTGATGGACGTGACGGTTTCCGATACCGGTTCAGGCATCAAAGAAGAGGACCTGCCGCGGATTTACGATCCGTATTTTACGTCCAAACCGGCGGGCACGGGACTTGGGCTGGCGGTTGTGCAAAAAATTATGGACGCGCACGGCGGCCTGATTCAAATGGAGAGCAAAGCGGGAGTCGGCACAAAAGTCATGCTGCGCTTTCCTTTATCGGCCAAGGAGGGGATGAAAAAATGAAAAAAGGACTGGAAATTTTAATTGTGGATGACGATCCGGCCCACCGCGTCATGCTGAAAAAACTGCTGGGCGGCTGGGGCTATCATGTGGCCTGCGCGGATGACGGCTCCGTCGCCATTGACGAAGTCCGCAGACGGTCTTTTGATCTGATCCTGATGGATATCCGCATGATGAAAGTTTCGGGTATTGAGGCGCTGGATCAAATAAAAAAAATCAGTCCCGCCATTCCGGTAATTATCATGACGGCTTACGCGTCCGTGGAGACTGCGGTCAGCGCGCTGAAAAAAGGCGCTTACGATTATCTGACCAAGCCGCTGGATTTTGATGAACTGCAAATCGTGATGAAACGGGCGACCGAGCATAGTTTGCTGAAAAAAGAAAATGAATATCTCAAGGAAAGACTGGGTGAAAAATTTGACCGGCAAAACATGATCGGCCGGAGTCCTTCCATGATTAAACTTTTGGAAATTGTGGAACAGGTGGCCCCGACGCAGGCGACGGTTTTAATTACCGGGGAATCGGGGACCGGCAAGGAAGTGATCGCCAACGCCATTCATGCCAACAGCAACCGCAAGAACGAGCCTTTTGTGAAGATCAACTGCGCAGCGCTTACCGAGACGCTGCTGGAATCGGAATTGTTCGGGCATGAAAAAGGCGCGTTCACCGGCGCGGACCGCAAACGGGAAGGGAAGTTTCTGCAGGCCGACGGCGGCAGCATTTTTCTGGACGAGGTAAGCGAGATGTCACCCGCGATGCAGGTTAAACTTTTGCGGGTTATACAGGAACGGGAGCTGACGCGCGTGGGCGGGCAGGAAGTGCTCAAAGTCGATGTCCGCGTGATTGCCGCCTCCAATAAAGATCTGAAAAAAGAAATACAGCAGGGGCGCTTTCGTGAAGATTTGTTCTACCGGCTCAATGTGGTGGCTTTAAATGTGCCGTCGCTTCGGGACCGGAAGGAAGACATTCCGCTTCTGGCACAGCATTTTCTGCGGGTATTTGCCGAGAAGAATTCCAAAAACGTGAAAAACTTCACGCCGCGGGCCCTGGCAAAGCTTGTGCAATATCCATGGCCGGGCAACGTCCGGGAACTGATGAATGCCATCGAACGGGCTGTGGTGCTGTCGCGAAATACCTATCTGGACGAAGACGAGTTAACCCTTTTGATGGCGGATGACGGAGATCCAAACGGCAGGGTTCAAAGCGGCGTCTGCGACCGATCGGCAGGGACTTCCGGCAACCTGCCGCTGGAAGAGGTTGAAAAAAGAAGCATCCTGGAGGCGCTTAACGACTGCAGCGGCAACAAAAGCGAAGCGGCGCGACGCCTGGGCATTACCCGCAAAACATTGCGCAAGAAGCTGGAAAAGTATGAAACTAAATGATAATTTAATGGCAAAAATAATAAGGATCCTTACGTACTTGCCAGTAAATGGATACAATTACAAAGTAATTTAATGTTGTATTTCCTGAATTTTCTATAGGAGTCGACCATGAGCGATGGCTTGGAAAAAAGAAAATTTCAGCGCCTTGAATGCCCTCTGGACGTTGCCATTGGGATCGTACCGGTTTTGGGAGCGCCGGAGGGTCCGCCGCCACTCCATGTTAAAAGCCGGAATATTTCGAAAGGCGGCATCTGTCTCGAGACGAAGTCTATCGAGATTGCCGGCATCAATTTGCTGGCAGGACACCCTTTTGCACGGAAGAACCGTTTATACATGAGCATGGAACTCATCGAGCATGAACAGCTGTTTGAAGCAACCGGAGAAGCCCGCTGGTACGACATATCCAGTGATATCCCGGAATCCATCTATCGGGTGGGCGTCGAATTTATCGATATTAAGGACAACGGAAAAGAACAGCTTTTAAGATTTTTAAAAAAACATAAAAGCGGCCGGGGGTATTTTTTTAAATTGTTTAAATAAATTTAATCCTTGATATTTTGTGATCATGAAAACCAAAAGCCAGGCCGGTATATCATAGAATAATCATCTCACTGCAAAGAACCGTATCCACAGCGGCAGATTATCACCACACCGGTTTTGCAGATATCCATCGCAGGCCGGCTGCGGCAGGGAAAGGGCCTAACGCTTTCCGCCTTGCGCCATCTTTAATGCCTTGCGGGTCGTTTCGTAATCAGGGTTCAGGTCAATCGCCCGGCGGAAATGCAAAATAGCAAAGTCTGTATTTTCTGAAGCCATCGTTATTTACCCTGACGTCCGGATCCCGCAGTTTATCGCTTGCCTTTCTGGCAGGTACTTGGCGGTTACCGGATTTTGCCGTCTCTCTCAGATCATTAACCGGCGGGTTGAAAAAAATAACAAAGGGCCGCTCCCATTGGAGAGCGGCCCTTTGTTGATAGCTGAAAAATCAGGGGCTAGAAGGAATATTGGAGGCCGGCGTTCCAGACAGTGTGTGAATTGCCGCTATAGTCAGGAACAAAGGCTGCACCGGCTTTGACCAGAAAGTTGTCCCGGATGCGGGCGCTCAAGCCGCCGGCCAGGGAAACCGTTGACATATAACCACCGGTGCCGATGCCGATGGCGAATTTTTTGCCTGCGTCCACCTGGGGCAGTGCGGCCAAACCGGCTACCATGGCCAGGCCTGCGCTCAGTTGGCGAACATTGACGGCGTCATATGGGGCCGTGCCGTCATCAACTCCATGCACCCGCACCGGCTGGCCATTCGTACTGTTCGCGAATGTGGCGCCGTCGTCGTGCAGAGTCATTGAGGTGGAATTTCGTCCGCCCGACATGGTCGTTTGAGTTTCCGTCACCACGATACCATGGGTGTTGCCGTCGCCGTTGGTGAGGGTCAGTGCTGCGGTGGACTGGGCGGCGCCTGCCGTCACGATATTGGACAGCTTACCGTTGGCATCGACGACTGTCTGGGTTCCGGCAGAGCCCTTCATCACAATGGCGGTGCCGGCGGTGGTCCCTTGCGCGCTGCTCAGGTTGCTGGTGCCCGTCGCCCCGACAACGGTTGTATTGGCCGAGTTGCTGGATACATAGTCCAACGTGCCGTTAATGTAGACATTGCCGTCCACGAACAAGTTGCCATTTACTTTGTTCTGGTAGGTTTTTCCATTCAAAATACCGGTCGGCGACAAGGCTGTCTGGATGGTTGTGTTAGCGCCAATGGTTTGTGCGGTGTTGTACACCGTCATTCCACCGGAGTTGGCGCCGGACGTCGTGCCGGTGGTGCCATTGGTGCCTAAAACCGCGCCAGCCTTCAGACTGGCCTGGGTATTGGCGATGGACAGTGTGCTGTTGCCGCTGATGGCCGTGACGGTGTTGGTTGTGCCGATCGTTGAATTGCCGATGGTGACCGCACCTGAACTCGTGCCGGCATTGATGCTGGTTGCGTTGGTGTTAGCGCCGCCATTAATGCTGGTGATGCCGGTGATGGCAGTAGTGGCGCCGCTTATTGAAACACTCCCTGCGGTGAGGCTGGCGGCGTCGGTCCCCGCATCGACGACGATAACCTGGCCGTTATTGCCGTATGTCGTGGAATTAGCCAATGCGGGGGTTGCCATAAACGGTCCCGCCAACATAATCATCGCCAAAACCGCAGCCGCCGCATTATGAATCACTTTCTTTTTTATCATCTAGTATCCCCTTTTCTTATGTAAAAATTATTTAAATGTGACATTTTGTTCTGCATCGTTTCGCATGGTCGGCTGAAGCTGGAAACCTCTTATAAGGTGCGACCGGCCCTGCGCAGGCCGGGATCAAGTTTTCCGGCGAGGTTTTCAAAGGCATGCATGTCGAGACGCACCACCATGTTCAATTCACCCTCCGTCAGGTTATAACCCTCCTGGCGGCAAAGCTTTTCCAACGAGGCGGCAGCCTCGGTCCGGAAACGGTCATCCGTAATAAGGCGGCCCAGTAATTTCTCGACGGAATCTTGCGACATGAATTTTCCTCATCATCATAACAGTCCTGTCCCCAGCGGGACATTTGTGCCGGATTTAACCCTGCTGTTCCGGATAGAAGGGCATAGGACGTGCCAAAGCAAAAATTTCAGTAATAACGGTAATTAATGATCAAAGATGTCGGGAAGGAAGTGTCCGATATTGGACAGGTTGTCCGAAATGGGACATGCGGAAGAAGCTGGGATTGCCTGTCACCCATCACGGGTATGGGAGTCAGTAGAATATCTTGCGGGTGGTCTTCAGCAGTCGGGCGGCAGCGGACTTGTTTTGGTTGGTGCGGTCCATCGCCCAGGCAGTCAGCCGCCCGTGGACGGCGTCGAGGGAGAATTCATCGGCGGCAAAATCAAAGTGGACGACGATGCGGTCGCCGGCAGGCATTTTGTCATGGGAGACCAGCCCCAGATTCAAATGTTCCGGCTGAATCAGTTCGCCGTTGGTGACGATGGCCGCATATTCGAGGCGATTGCGCAGTTCGCGGATATTGCCGGGCCAGTCGTAGGCACAGAGGTCATTCAACGCCGCGCTGGAAAGTCCCGGCAGATGCTTCCCCTGCTGGTTGCGGAAGATCCCGAGGAAGTGCTCGGACAGCTGGGGAATATCCTCCCGCCGTTCCCGAAGGGGGGGAAGGGCCAGAGGAAAGGTATTGAGGCGGTGAAAGAGATCCAGGCGAAAGGCGCCTTCACGGCAGCGCTCTTCGAGATTGCGATGGGTGGCAATGATGACGCGGAAATCAGCGGCAAGCGGCGTATCGGCGCCGACTTTTTCATAGACCCGCTCTTCCAGCAGACGCAAGAGTTTGGTCTGGAGCGCCAGGGGCATATCGCCGATCTCATCGAGAAACAGGGTGCCGGTGCGGGCGCGTGCGCATTTTCCTTCCCGTTCCCGGTCGGCGCCGGTGAAGGCCCCCTTGACATGCCCGAACAACTCGCTTTCCAGCAAAGTTTCCGGAATAGCCGCGCAGTTAACCGGAATGAAAGTGGTCAGATCCTGGCCGGAAGCCAGGTGAATGGCCCGGGCCAGCACTTCTTTTCCGACACCGCTTTCACCGTAAATGGCAACGGTGGTGCGGGGATGGGCCGCCACCTGCTCGGCTGACTTCAGGACGATCCCCATTGCCGGCGAAACGCTGCGGATGTTCTGAAAGCTGAACTTTTCCTTTTGGGCCGCGAGCATCCGCGCGTGACCGGCCCGTATCCTGGTATTTTCCAGCAATCGGCCGACCACGACCAGCAACTCTTCGCGATTGAGCGGTTTAAGCAAATAGTCGTCGGCTCCTTCTTTCATGGCCGCTACGGCGCTCTCCACGCTGCCGTGAGCGGTGATCAATATGAAAGGCAGCTCCGGCCACCGGCGATGAACAGTCCGCAACAGCTCGATGCCGTCCGCATCCGGCATGACCAGATCGGAAATAATCAGGTCATAGGGCAGGCGGGCCAATTCCTGCAGGGCCTCATCGGCTGATCCTGCGCCTGCGGACTGGTAACCGGCGTCGGCAAGAAATTCCGTTACCAGGAACCGAAAGCTTGCTTTATCATCGACGACCAGTATCCGCAGTTCGCTGTTCATATCATCCCCTGTACCCGTGACTTAACGTTCCTTATGTCTTATCCATATCCTGTAAGGCCGGATCCGTCAATCCTCTCCCTTGTCGGAAGGGGAGGCATCCTTCATGACGGTCTGTAAATGTTTTATCACCGACCGCAGCTGTTCCGGGCGGGCAGCCCGGGCATTTTGCTGCAGCCAGGCTGCCAGATCGGCCGGTTCCCGGTTTGCCAGATATCCGCACAGTCCTTTCAGGGTGTGGGCAGCCCGGGCAAGCTCCAGGCGATTGTCACATTCCAGGGCGGTTTGCAGACAAAGCAGTTCCTCATCAATATCCCCAAGCAGCATCGCGCGGTATTGGCGGACGCGCCCAGGATTGTCGCCCAGATCGCCGCAGGTCTTCATGTTCAGCAGCGGTTCCTTTCCGCATGACGCGGTCAGGGCCGGTCCGCCGTATGCGGCGATGACTCTGGCCAACTGCTCGGGGATGACCGGTTTGGTCAGCACCGCGTTGATGCCGGCATTCAGGCAGGTCTCCCGGGTGGCGGCATCGGTATCTGCCGTGATGGCGACAATCGGTACGGGCGGTTCCGATAATTTCTGTTCCCGGAGCCGGATCTGCCGGGCCACTTCGATGCCGTCGATTCCGGGCATACGGATGTCCATCAGGATCATGCTGAATCGCCGCTGTTGCGTCAGCTGAAGGGCCTGGAAGCCGCTTTCCGCCAGGGTCACCTGATGCCCGCAGGCCGTCAGGATATCCTCCAGCAGACGGAGGTTATAGGTGTTGTCTTCAACCACCAGGATTGATCCGGGAGTCATTGCCATGACCTTGGCCGGAGCAGGGTCATCCGGCGCTGCCTGGGTTTCGTGAAGCGGCAATTCAATGGTGAAGCAGGAGCCGATTCCTTCCCGGCTGTCCAAGGTGATGTTGCCCTTCATCAATTCCGTCAGACTCCGGACGATGGCGAGCCCCAGGCCGGTGCCGCCGAAGGTACGGCTGATCGTCGGATCCAGCTGGCGGAAGGGCTGGAAGAGTTGGGCGCGGTTATTTTCCGGAATGCCGATACCGGTATCCCGGACCTCAAAGCGGACCAGCGGATTTCCGGCGACGGCGGGACCGGACAAGCAGACGGTGCAGGTGACCGAACCGCTTTGGGTAAACTTGACGGCATTGGACAACAGATTGACGAGAATCTGACGCAGTCGGACCGGATCCCCGAGAACCCAGACCGGCACATTTTCCGCGATAACGATTTCAAAGGTCAGATTTTTCTGGCCTGCAAGCGTTCTGTACGGCTCTTCCAGACCCGTGACAAGTTGTCGCAGGTTGAACGGCACGGTTTCCATCTCCATCCTCCCTGCCTCAATCTTACTCATGTCCAGGATATTGTTGACCAGATCCAGAAGTGAGCGCGACGATTGTTCAAGGATGGCGTGATACTGGCCAAGTTTCAGGGGGTCCGTTGCCTGGCGGGCCAGGGTGCTGAATCCGACCAGGGCGTTAAGGGGGGTCCGGATCTCATGGCTGACCAGAGCGAGAAATTCGGATCTGGCCTTAAGCTCGATTGCGGACTGCTGCGCCTCCAGCACCAGCCGGCGCGAACGAGCGTTCAAGATCATGGCAAAAAAGCCGCCGACGATCAGTCCATTGGCGATCAACAGCTGCCGGCCCATGGTGCTGGTTGCGCTTGCCTGACCGCCGCTGCTGAAAATCCAGAACAGGTATAAAACCAGCGTCATCGCGGCAAAGAAGATTTGCAGCACACGCCGGCTCGGCAACTGTTCCCTGTGGAGGGTAAAGGCCATGATGACAAAATACGGCCAGATAATCCTGAACAACAGGCCGTTGGCAATCATGGCAATGGAGGCGTACCCCAGGGCCATTGCCGCCAGTTGCAGGGGAAAGGCCAGCAGGAACAGGTTGAGACCGCGCATCAGTAAAGGCTGCGGCTCATAGGGTTTGAACAACGCCCGGCAGAAAAGCACGGTGGTGAAGTTGACGCCGCAGTAGCTGACAGTGCCGATCCAGGCCGTCAGTTGAGGAATGGCTGCCGGAACTAAGGGGGCCAAATAGCCGGAAATGGTGATGCCGTAAAGGGTGTACACGGCTTGATAAATGGCAAAGAGGCCCAGGATCGGCAGCCGGTCCAGATAATAGCAGTGGAGCGCCCAGAGCAGCAGCAACAGCATGGGGGTCACTAAAAGGACCGCCAGCAAATCCACCCGGTGGTCCAGCCGCTCCGCCTCGTCCGGTTCCAGGGCTGCTACACTCAACTGTGACGGGGGGTAGCTATTGAGGCGAACATAGTAGGTCGCCTCAGGGCCCGTGATATGGACGACAAACCCCAGGGTACTTGTGGCGCGATCCCGCTCCTTGTATGGATGGTTGATTCCCGTTGCGCGGGTTTTCCACCCCTGCGGAGCGCCTGCATCGGCCTCATACAAACGGACTTCGTTGAGCCAGGGCTGGCGAATGAACAGCACGACCTCGCTGCCTTTGGCAGGCGCCTTCACCCGCAGGCGCAGCCAGTGCACGGAATGCGTGAAGCCCGTGGACAGCGTGGGTCCGGTCGGCGTAAACTCACGCCCTGCCACATCGGCGATCGTCAGGGTGCCGGTCGCATCTTCCAGCGTGGCGCGGGAAATGACCAGATCACCCGCGGCAACCAACGGCGCAAAGACGAGTCCAATCGACAAAGCCAGGATCGCCATCATGCATCTCAGGAAAGCCTTTTTTAAAATGATCATTCTCTCTGAATCACCTTCCTGCCCGGGCTCTGGTGAGGCGGTCCGGGTTCATTAAACAACCGGGAGCGGATTATTAAGTGGAGAGCCGTCTTGCTTCATACGGCTTCTCGGGGGATTCCCGTAAAGAAATGTTCCGAAAGAATCTCGCCCGAGGGGGCATGGATAGGCGCCTACTGCACCACGTCCTTCTTGATAGATACACAGCCAATGCCTGCCGGCATCAGAAAAATCTTGATCCCTTCCCCGCCATCCAGGATGGCAATTGCTTTTCTTATCTTTCCGGTCTCTTTCAGCGTTTTAAACTGATTTTCTTTAACTTTAGCGCATGATTGCGGCCAGTAAACGACGGAATCGTATGTCGCGCCGCAGCCATTGGCCTGATTGGGGGCGAAGCTGGCGGAAACGTAGGCAACCCCTCCCTCGACAGGAATTTCCATGGCCAGCGGAATCAGCCGCGAGTCGGGCTGCGCGGGCGGAATCATCAGCACGGCTCCGGCCTGCTCGGTGAAGCCAAGAAAATTGACGACCTGGTTGATGCGTCCGGCGCAGTTGAATACGCCTTTCTGCACTGCGGCCTGGGTGACTACGCTGGTTGTTGCCTGAACCGCTGCCTGGGCAGGCGCACTGCCGGGAGGCCGCTCAGTTGCCTGCTGAGCGTACGCAGCTGCCGACAACGCAGAAACTACGATAATCGCCAACATTACCTGACGAAACATGTTAACTCCTTTTAAAAAGAATGTATTGTTGAAAATATGGTGAGTTTGCTCGGATTGCAGCCTTTTTGACTATTGTCTGTCGAGCAGGCTTATAGCTCTTTCCGATAGTCACTATATTGCCTTTCAGGCCCTGGTTTCATATAGGAGACGGGGAATAAGTGCAAGTATAATGAGAAGAGATTACCGGGGGTTCATCAGCTTTGCGTTCAAGCGTTGCAAACGATGCGACAGAGAGTTTCTTTCATCTTCTGAAAAATTATGGTTATCCGTCAGTGCGTTTTCAATAAGGGCTTTAGCCTGATGATAATCCCTTTCGCGGTGTTCCAGGTATTTGGCCAGCTCTGAAACGGCGTAAAATTCGACAGGCTCACAGGAGCACATCTGCTGCCAGAGGCGTGCTGCTTCATCTATTCTCCCGGTACGTTTGTATAATTGGGCCAGCTTCTTATTCGACTGAAGAGAAAATTCGGGACAGGTGTCCTCCTGAAAGATGTTCAATATTTTCTGCGCGCCTGAAGCATTCGCGTGCTTCAGATGCAGGCGGGCCGCAGCAAGGTAGTCGTCGGCGTGCGGATGCTGAGCCAGAGCCTGGGCGTTTAGAATTTCCACCAGATGGGCGGTGAGTGTCGCCATGGAAATCACGTCCAGACGGTTGTGTTCAAAGATGTTGGAAAGCAAACGGGGATCCCGTTTACGCAGCCAGTCGAAGTAGCGCTGCGGAATTTCCCATCCGGGGATATCCCCTTCACGGTGGACGCCGAGGACTTGCTCTTCGAGTGTGACCAGGCGGCAGTTTTCCAGACGGTGTCCGAGAATCCGGCGCGACGGATGCAGTAAATCCAGGTGAGGCAGGCCCGCCAGGTCGCTTGGCATCCTGTTCATGATGAAGCGGGTGGAGAGCAGGTTGACATCGAAGGCCTTGCCGTTGAAGGTGACCAGGAATTTCTTTCGTGCGGAAACCTCTTTCAGATAGGTCAGAGCCGCTTTCTCTTCGCCAAAATCACGGGCCAGGATCTGCCGAACCTGAAAATGGCCTTCCTCGAACCAGCCCAGACCGATGAGAAAAGCCATGGTGCCGGTACCGCCGGCCAGACCCGTGGTTTCCGTATCCAGAAACAGGGCGTCCGATGAGTCGTATCCGCTGATTAAAGGATTGTTGGCCAGCATGGCTGCCGCGGACATGTCAAAATCAAACGCCTCGCGAATGTTACGGTGGCCGTGACGGCTGCTGTCTCGCACCACGTCACTGACCAGAAAAAAACGGCCATGTTCATTTTCGATTTCCGAACCTTCCAAAATATCGATCAGTTCCCGATTGCCGCGCGCCCGAGCTTCATCCTGCGCCGCTTTGCCTCGCGCCGCCGCGCGGGTGACAACGCTGTCAATCCTGCGGCGCAGGTCATCCAGCTGCGATTGCCGCTCTGATGATCCAGGAGCGGTCTGTGCCGGATCTTTCTTGGGCGGCGCAACATCTTCGCCGGTCAGACGTTTTAATTTATCAATCGATTTCATAGGGCAGCTTTTCAAGACTTCTCGCGTTCGTTCGAAGTGACATAGTCTTTTTTTCTCACCACTGACGCCTTACCTCTTAACCGGTAACAACAGCTCAATAATCTTCGGGACGATTTCTTTGGCAGTTTTGCCGACTTCCAGCGTCGGGCCGACGCACGACGGGCAGCCATAGGCGCAGGGACATTTTTCAATCAGACTTCCGGCGGCCAGAAGCAGATTGGCGTGTTCGCGGTAGAGCAGTTCGGAAAAGCCGATGCCGCCCGGATAGGCATCAAAGATGAAAATCGTCGGATCGAATTCATCAATGCGCGCGCCGGTTTTGTTATCCGTCATTTCCGGACGGCCGGCATTAAACGATGTGATCACCCGTCCGGTTTTCCCCTGGCTCACAAACCACTCACCGCTTTTATCCCCCAGCGACCGGTCAATGTCGTGCGTGTCCGCCATCAGAAACATGGCCGACAGGTGTTGCAGGGTATAAGCCAGCGCCGACAGGCCGTCAATAATTTCCGCAGGGGTGAATTCCAGTTTGCGCAATTGGTCCCGCGGAATGGTGAACCAGTAGCTTGTGGTGTGCATGTCTTTTTCCGGCAGATTCACATCGCCGTAGCCCAGATTCTCCGACGTGTAGAATTTGATTTTTTTATAGCCCACAACTTTGCGCACCACCTGTACTTCGCCATGCTCCACGATGGCGCCTGCTTCGGTATGATTTTCAAAAGAGTCGATGACCCGCACATTGGTGTAGGTCATGGCGTCGGTGTAGTAATCGGCATCGACTTTCCGGACGTAGGCTTTCTTGCGCTCCAGATCGAGCTTGTCCACATGATACTGCTCGGAGGCCAGCATATAAATGGCTTCATCATGTACGGCGGTGAAGGCGCTGTCCCAGTCGACCTCGGCTATGACTTTGTGGTTGCCTGCGTCGCTTACATCCACCACGACCACATTTTCCGGATTGATCGCCCGCAGGCTCACTTCATCCGCCGGATAGCTTTCCGCTGCCCAGTGCCAGCGGTCGGAGGTACGATGCAGCACGCCTTTTTCTTCCAGATACTCCAGAAACTCTTCCAGGTTTTCGCCGCCGAATTTTTCTCCTTTTTCAAAGGGCAGCTCAAACGCCGCGCTTTTAATATGGTGCAGCAGGATGAGTAGGTTGTCGGGATTGATGCGGCAATGTTCGGGGGAAAGCGCAAAGAAATAATCGGGATTTTCCATAATGAACTGATCAAGCGGATTGCTCCTGGCAATGAGGATCGCCAGAGACCGTCCCGTGCGACGGCCTGCGCGCCCCGCCTGCTGCCACGTGCTGGCAATCGATCCCGGATAGCCCGCCATGATACAGGCTTCCAGATTGCCGATATCAATGCCCAGCTCCAGGGCATTGGTGCTGATCACGCCCATCACCTCGCGTGAACGCAGGCCGCTTTCAATCTCCCGGCGCAGATTGGGCAGATAGCCGCCGCGGTAGCCGGTGACAAAGTGATCGTCCAGAGGTTTTGTTTTTACAAATTTATCCTTCAAGTATTTGGTCAGTATTTCGACATTGAGGCGGCTGGTGGCAAAGACAATGGTCTGAATATGGTTGTCGATGAGGTCGGATGCGATCTTGCGCGCCGGCGTCATGGCGCTCTGCCTTATGCCCAGTTCGCGGTTGACGATGGGCGGATTATATAAGACAAATGTTTTGGCCGCCGTGGGCGCGCCGCTTTTGTCGAGGAGCGCCACCTGGCGTTCCAGAATTTTTTCCGCGTGTTCGCGCGGGTTGGCTACCGTCGCCGAACAGCAGACAAACACGGGATTGGCGCCGTAGAAACGGCAGATCCGGACGAGCCTGCGGATGACGTTGGCAAAGTGCGAACCGAAAATTCCGCGGTAAATATGCAGTTCGTCGATGACGATGTATTTCAAATTCATGAAAAGTTTCTGCCATTTGGTGTGATGCGGCAGAATCCCCGCATGCAGCATGTCGGGATTGGTGACCACAATGTGCCCCTGCCTGCGAATGGCCTGGCGCGCGTCATCCGGCGTGTCTCCGTCATAGGTAAAGGTCTTGATGTCGGCCGCGAGATCGGTGATCAGACTGTGAATTTCATGCATCTGATCCTGAGCCAGTGCCTTGGTGGGAAAAAGATACAGAGCGCGGGTTTCCGGTTCATCGAGAATACTCTGCAGAACAGGCAGATTGTAACAAAGGGTTTTGCCGCTGGCCGTCGGGGTGACCAGCACCACATCCTGGCCGCTACGGATAAAGCGTACGGCCTGTGCCTGATGCTTATAGAGTTTCTCCATGCCGCGCGCCTGCAATACGGAAAGCAACCGGGGATTGACCCACGCGGGGTAGTCTTCCCATTCCCCTGCTTTTGCGGGAATGTCGATAATCGCCGCCGCGTTGGACTTGAAGCTTTTGTTTTTCTTCAGGCGGGCGATCCATTCATCCAAAGTCAGTTTAGCCATAATATTTCTTACCTTTTTCAATCCGGATTTGCATTATAAATAAAAAACAAAATATCACAACAATCAGATTGGCAGAAAGTCATTGCAATAATTATATTAATGGTTTATCAATGATCCGGTTGGCGCACTGCGTCTGATGTATTCAAACCTTTGAGGAAAGGGGAGTTGCCATGTCGCTTTTTTCCATTGATCCGAAAAAGTGTAAGCGTGACGGTATCTGTGCGGCGGAATGTCCTGCGCAGATTATTATCCAGGCTGATAAGAAATCGTTCCCGTCACTCCTTGCCAATGGTGAAGAATTCTGCATTAATTGCGGACACTGCGTGGCGGTCTGTCCTCACGGGGCGATAGCGCTTGCCACCATGCCGCTTGCCTCCTGCCCGCCGATTAAAAGAGACCTTCTTCCCCAGGCGGCTCAATTGAAGCATCTTCTGCTGGCCCGGCGTTCCATTCGTCAGTATAAAAAAACACCCGTTTCCCATAAAATTCTTGCCGAGCTGATCGATACGGCGCGCTACGCGCCGACCGGCAGCAACAAGCAGCAGGTTCATTGGATGGTCTTTCAAAATCCTGATGAAATACATCAGCTGGCGGCAATGGTGATTGATTTTATGAAAATGATGATTCCTGTGACCACGGACGAGCCGGCGGTCAGGCGTTTTCAGCGCGTGGTCAACGCCTGGGACAATGGGCGGGACCGTATCATGCGGGGGGCGCCGCACTTGATTGTGGTGCACAGCCCCTCTGATTTGTCTTTCCCCGAAGCGGACTGCGCGATTGCCCTGGCCTATCTGGAACTCTATGCTTATACCAGAGGATTGGGAACCTGCTGGGCCGGTTATTTTACAGGAGCAGCCGGTCTGCACGAGCCCCTGATCAAGGCATTAAAAATACCTGCCGGCCACCAATGTTACGGAGCCGTGATGCTGGGATATCCGCAATACAGCTATCACCGGGTACCCCTGCGCAATGAGGCGCTGATTACATGGCGTTGATTTCGCAAAAATATTCAATCTATTCAAGGAGCGGGCTAAACCAGCAAGGGAGAAAACAGCAATGGGCAGTTACGTCGCGGATAACCTGATTACCGGCGAGCAGGTCGTTTATGAAACAAAATTACACTGGATTACTTTCGTGTCTTTAAAAGGCATTCTGACATTATTTATTGCTCCGCTCATCGCTTATTTTACGAGCGAGTTTGCCATCACCAATAAACGCCTGATGATCAAGACCGGATTTATTTCCCGCAATACCTTTGAAATGAATCTTTCCAAGATTGAATCCATCAATGTCAACCAGAGTATCCTGGGGCGCATTCTGGGATATGGAACAGTCATCATTATGGGTACGGGCAGCACCAGAGAGCCGTTTGCCGCCATTCGGGATCCTCTGACGTTTCGCAGGAAATTTCTGGAACAGCAGGGGTAAAACCGATGCTGACCAAAGAAGACATCATCGCGGAAGCTGAACGCCTGGGGTTTGCCGATATCGGTTTTACGGACGCTTCGCCGTTTGCCTCTCAGCAGGACTATCTGCTGGCCCATCAGAAGGAATACGACTGGGCGAGTCAGAAAGGTATCAAACTGCTTGCCGGATGCGATCCAAAAAACATTCTTCCCCGGGCAAAATCCATTATTGTCCTGCTGTCCTCATATTTTGAAGAATCTTTCCCTCGGCAAATGGAACGGCACTTCGGGCGATGCTATCTCGACGACGACCGGATGACCAAGGACGGACTGGCCTTAAAAGTGAAAGCGTTCCGGAAGTTTCTTCAATCGAACAACATTGAATCCAAAGTGCCCTTCAATCTGCCGCATCGGCTGGCCGCGGCGCGCGCCGGACTGGGGACACTCGGTAAAAACTGCTTTTTCTATTCCGGCCGCAAGGCCCGGGGCAGTTCCTTTGTTTCTCCCATCGCCCTTGTGGTCGATGCGGAATTCCGCCCCGATGAACCGACCATCGGCATCGGCTGTCCGGACTGGTGCCGCAGCGCCTGTATAGCGGCTTGTCCGACCCGTGCCCTCAAAGGCGGCGGGAAAATTGATCCGCAGAAATGCATCTCGTATCTGACCTATTATGGCGAGGGCCTGACACCGCTTTCACTTCGCGAACCGATGGGACTGTATGTCTATGGTTGCGACCGCTGCCAGAATGTCTGTCCACGCAATGAGCCCTGGATAACGGAAGCAAAACCCACCAATCCCCGCGTCGGGGCAAAGGCTGATGCCTTTGACCTTTCCTGCCTGCTGCATATGGACAAAGCTTACTTTGAAGAGAAAATCCGGCCGCACATGTTTTACATGTCCGCTGATCAGCTCTGGCGCTGGCAGATGAACGCAGCACGCGCAATGGGCAACAGCTTGGATCCCGCCTATCTTGCAGACCTGAAACGCGCCTTGAAGGAAAATCCCGACAAACGGGTTCAATCCATGTGCATCTGGGCATTGGAACGGATTGAATCAGGCCGGCCGTAAGCAGGTATTTGTTTTCCCCAGTTCAATATTCTACATGAATGAAAGGCTGAAGCACGGATGGTTTGCCGCACTTCAGCCTTCAGACTTGAACTTTGAACTTTGAACCTCTTATTTTGTCTGCTTGACCACGCTCATGGCTGTAGCGATTAAGGATGAAACGTCCCCGAAGTTGGCCGGCAGAATCAGCGTGTTTCCCTGTTTGGCCAGATGGCCGAATTGCTCGACCAGTTTTTCCGCTACGCGCAGTTGCACCGCTTCCATGCCGCCCTGCGCCTGCACCGCGCCCGCCACCGCTTTCAAACCGTCCGCCGTCGCGTCGGCGATCGCCCGGATGGCCTCCGCCTGGCCGTTCGCCTCATTGATCTGCTTTTGACGCACCGCTTCCGATTCCAGCACGACTTTCTGCTTCTGGCCTTCAGCCACGTTGACCGCCGACTGCTTTTCACCTTCCGATTGCAGAATAACCGCACGTTTTTCCCGTTCGGCCTGCATTTGTTTTTCCATGGCGTTCAGAACATTCTCCGGAGGCCGGATGTTTTTGATTTCGTAGCGCAGGATTTTAACACCCCACGTTCTGGACGCGTCATTGATTGCCGAGACAATAGCTGAATTAATGGTGGTTCGTTCTTCGAAGGTTTTATCCAGATCGATCTTGCCGACTTCGCTTCTCATTGTCGTCTGGGCAAGCTGGGTAATAGAGAACAGATAATTGCTGATGCCGTAAGACGCCATTTGCGGATCAAAGACCTGAATAAAGATGACGCCGTCTACGCCGACCTGGACGTTATCGCGTGTGATGCATATCTGTTCGGGAATATCCATGGCCTGTTCTTTAAGCGTATGCACGTATGCCTTCCGGTCAATGAAAGGAATAATATAGCTGATGCCGGCGTTGAGCACCCGGTCGAATTTCCCCAGTCGCTCAATGACGTAAGCGCTTTGCTGCGGGACGATGCAAACTCCCTTGGCAATAATAATCACGGCCAGTAACGCTAATACAATCAGAACAACTTCCATGATTTTTCCTCCTTTTAATATTAAGCAATAGGTTTGACCTTGACGCGAATGCCTTCAATGGCTTCAATTTGGACGAAAGCGCCTGCGGGAATGGTCTGGGGCGCGTCGGAAAAGGCAATCCAGTCCGAGCCGCGGTATCGAATGGTTCCTTCGCTGCCTGCCGGTATCGGTTTGACCACTTCCACCTTTTGTCCCGCATAATCCGGTGGTAAGTCGGCATTTCCTGCAAAGAGTTTTTTTGCCGTTTTGCGCAACAGAAGGAGCAGCAGCAGCGATGATGCCGAAAAGACAATCAACTGGCTGCTGAAAGATGATGTGACGCCGATCCAGGTGGTGAACGCAACGATCAGCGCGCCAAGACCGATAAAGCACAGGATAAAACTGACCGTCGCTAATTCTGCGATCAGAAGAAGCAGACCAATTACTGCCCAGACCAGGCTGGGTGAAAAAGACCAATCAAGCATGTCCCCTGCCTTTCTGCGGGCTTAAATTTTACGTCCCGCCGTTTTCAGGTAGATATTTAACAGGATAATCCGTTTAAGCCGTTGTTCAATAATAACTGTAACATTTTAATTCATAACCGGCATAAGGGGCCGTAATGAAAATGGATGGAAATGTAACAATTATTTTTTAACGGCCCCTAAGCGGAAGGAAGTATAGGAAGAATCATGCTGAGAGTCAATAAAATATTATTTTTCCCGGTGTTTTGCGCCTATTGACAATTGCCTTTCCTTTTGGTAACTACATTACCGTCAGTAAAATGTATTTAACCATACGTGATCAGCGAAAGGCATCTGACTGTCCGGGGAGTTTAGCGAGTGATTCCACAGGATCAACACAAAATGGTCTGTCAGCTTCGGCGCGACCGGGAAAAAGCCTTACGGATTCAGAGCATTCTGGACGCCGCCAAAAAGGTCTTTACATCCAAGGGCTATTTGAAGGCGACCATGGATGAGATCGCGCTTGCCGCCGAAGTCACCAAGCCCACCATCTACCTTTATTTCAAGGCTAAAGACGATCTCTTTTTTACACTGATGCTGCCATTGGTTGATGATATCCGGCAACAACTGTTAAAAGTCGAAAACAATCTTCTGACAGGGAAAATCGGTAACGGAACCAGTCTGATCACGGCAATTTTCAATGCTTTTTATCATGCCTACGAAATATTGCCTTCGACCTTCCGGATCATGCAGCTGTTTCAGCAGCAGGGACTGATGGGCGAATTAAGGCCGGAAGTCCGCAGCGCTTTGAATGATCAGGGGCGCACCAACTTTATCATCTGCAGGAAATTACTGACTCGCGGCATGGAGATGGGTTACATAAAAAAGGTGAATGTCTACGAAATGGCCGATGTGATCTGGGGTTCGCTGGTCGGTATTATTCAACTGGAAGATGCCAAGTTTTATGATCGCAAGACGAAACGCCTGACAGAAAATACACTCCGTCTGGCCGAAAGGCTGATCGCGGAGGCAATGACTATAAAAACTGAGGAAAGATAAAATGACAGCGATGAACACAGACAGACTGATCAAGCGGGTGAGAGCGGAAGGGCGGTTGTCCATGACCGAGGCGGAATCCAAAAAGCTGCTGGAGTGTTATGGTGTGCCGGTTGTTAAAGACAGGATTGTCCTCAATGTGAATGATGCCGTTTCGGAGGCCCGAAAAATGGGGTTTCCCGTGGTTGCGAAAGGCCACGGCGCAAAACTTACGCACAAAACCGAACGGGGGCTGGTGAAAACCAATCTTAAATCCGCTAAAGAGGTCCGCGAGGCTTTCCGCGCCATCAGAAAGTCCGCAGGTGCGGACTGGGAGGGCTGCCTGATTTCACTTTTTATTCAGGGCAACCGGGAATTCGTCGCCGGGCTGTTCCGCGATGCCCAGTTCGGGCCGGTGGTCATGTTTGGTCTGGGCGGTGTGTTCACGGAAGCCTTAAGTGATGTGACCTTTCGCATCGCCCCGGTAAATGAGATCCAGGCGCGGGCCATGCCAGGTGAGATAAAAGCCGTCAAGCTTCTGGAGAATTTCCGGGGTGAAGCGCCTGCGGACCGGGAGCAGTTGCTGCGGGTGCTTTCAGGGCTGTCCCGGCTGGGGATGGAGCATCCGGAAATAAAAGAAGTGGACATCAACCCCCTGATCATTATGCCGGATGGTCGCGTCCATGCCGTGGACGCTCTGGTTGTGCTTGATGACGGTGAGACTGCACCTGCCGCGAGAAGTTATAACGAAGGCGCGATGCGCAAGCGGTCCGCTGAAATTCGTTCAGCCCTCGATGCAATGACCCATGCAAAATCCGTTGCCGTGGTGGGCGCCACCCGTCCTGAGGCAAGTGGATTTTCCGGGATGTTTGGTTGCATGAGAAATTTCGGTTATCAGGGAAGGCTGTATCCCGTCAATCCGAAACTGGATGAAATCGACGGTTTAAAGGCGTATCCCAACCTGACATCGCTCCCGGAACCGGTTGACCTGGTCATTATCTCCATTCCCGGGCCGCGCGTTGCGGAGATTCTGAAAGAATGTATCGCCACCGGTAACAAGAATATTCATATTTTCAGTTCCGGCTTCAAGGAAACGGGTGAAGAGGAAGGCATCCGGCTGCAGCAGGAAATTGAAACGATTGCCCGCGAGGGCGGACTGCACGTGATCGGGCCGAATTGCATGGGCTTCTACGTTCCAAAAAACAGGATGCTGACCTGGGAAACCGCATCTGCGGAGAGCGGACCTGTTTCCCTGATCAGCCAGAGTGGTGGCAATGCCCAGGATTTTTCAAATTATCTGACCGATCATTATAAAATTCATTTCAGCAAGTCCGTCAGCTACGGCAATGCGCTGGTCCTGGACAGCACTGATTTCCTGGATTATCTCGCTCGTGATGAAGAAACTGAAATCATCACCATGTATCTCGAAGGTGTAAAAGACGGACAGCTTCTGCGCGATATCGTAACGAAAATCAACCGCCGGAAGCCCGTGATCATCTATAAGAGCGGTCTGACGGATTCGGGAGCCCGGGCGGTGGCTTCGCATACCGGTTCTCTGGCCGGCGGAGAGAAGATATGGAAGGCTTTTTTCCGGCAAACGGGCGCCACACAGGTAGACTCTCTGGAAGAAATGGCTGATGTTGCTCAGGCGTTTCATCGTCTGGGAAAAATCCGCGGGAGGAAAACGGCCGTCCTTGGCTTCGGCGGAGGCATCGGCGTCTCTGTCGCGGACAGTTGTGCCAGGGCAAACCTGACGCTTCCCGCTCTTTCCGAAGCCCTGACCCGCAAATTGAGAAAACTGATCCCACCCGCCGGGGCCATGATCCGCAATCCGATTGACGCGGCCATCGCCTTTGTCAATTTGCCTTTGATGAATGAAGTGCTCGATCTTGTTGCAAAAAGCGGCGAAATTGATAATTTCATCATTTCCGTTCCCTTTGACTGGCTGTTCAACAAGGCGCCGGGAGGCGCTTATATTGAGACCATTGCCTCTTACCTGGCAACTGAAGGGAGAAAATATATTCATGGAAAGCCTATGGTTGTGGTCTGGCGTCAATATGAACCTTCCGGTGAAATCAGGAAATGGATTCCCGTCTTCGAAAACATTTTGATGTCGGCCGGTATTCCGGTTTACGAAGGCCTTCCCAAGGCGGTCTCTGCGCTGGCTAAAATAGCAGAATATTATGAATATCAGCGTGATAACAAATAGAATCGTTCTGTAGCATCCATCTTGTTTCCCGGGATGAAAAAGAAATGCCGGCATGGCTCATTTTTTATTATTTTTATTGACTTTCGGTCACGATTGGAATTATAGTCATCGTACTGGAGTACTCAGCTAGTGCTGCAATACCTCTTTAAGCTTGGGATCAGCAGAGTAAACGGACGATTTAATCGTTTGAAATATCAAAACATAAAAGAAGGGAGTTAATTATGGGCAATTTATTGGTAAACACTCGCGATCAGCAGTTTGCAATTTTTGAGCAATACGGGATGGACAAAATTTTTGCGTCTGAAGAATACGGAGGGTATTCCAAAGATGATATTCTGATGATTTTGAATGAAGCCGAAAAGATGGCTGTCAACGTCATCTTCCCGACTCTCAAGGACAGCGATCACGAAGGTTGTACATATAAAAACGGTGTCGTCAACGTTCCCAAATGCTTCCATGAAGCGTGGAAGATATACAGAGAAGCCGGCTGGATCAACCCGATGGATTCTCCCGATGTCGGCGGTCAGGGGCTTCCCCACATGGCCGGCTGGGCCTGCTATGAAATGATGAGCGCCGCCAACTACGCTTTCGGTATGTACGGCGGACTGACCCACGGCGCCGCCAACATGATCAATACTTACGGCACCGATGAACAGAAACAGAAATACATGATGAAAATGTTTGCCGGCGAATGGGGAGGCACGATGTGCCTGACCGAACCGGGCGCAGGCTCTGACGTCGGCGCTTTAAAAACCACCGCCAAGCGTCTTCCCGATGGGAAATTCCTCATCACCGGCACCAAAATATTCATTTCTTCCGGTGAAAATGATCTGGTCCCCAACATCATTCATCCCGTTCTGGCCCGCATTGAAGGCGATCCGGCCGGCACCAAAGGCATCTCCATTTTTATCGTTCCTAAAATCCGCGTCAATGACGACGGATCCCTTGGCGAACCCAATGATGTAAAGTGCGGCGGTATCGAGCACAAAATGGGCATTAAAGGGTCGGCAACCTCCACGCTGAATTTCGGTGAAGACGGACAGTGCATCGGTGAACTGCTCGGTGAAGAACGCTCCGGCATGAAGGTCATGTTCATGATGATGAACGAAGCCCGTCTGGGTATCGGTATGCAGGGCGTCTGTCTGGGTTCGGCGGCATTCCAGCACGCGGTGGCTTATGCCAAAGAACGTATTCAGAGTGTTCCTGTCTGGGAAATGAAGAATCCGGCCGCCAAAGCCGTTTCCATCATCAGCCATCCTGATATCCGCAAAAAGCTGATGTGGATGAAATCCCATGTCGAAGGCATGCGCTCCATGATGATCTTTATCGCGTACTGCATGGATATGAGCAAGATTTCCAAAACGGAACAGGAGAAAGCGGACTGGGAAGGCTATATTGAACTTCTCACCCCGATCATGAAAGCCTATTGCACGGATAAAGGTTTCCTCATCTGTTCGATGGCGATGGACGTTTACGGCGGCTACGGCTACTGCTCCGAATATCCGGTGGAACAGTTCACCCGCGACGAAAAAATCGCCACCATTTATGAAGGCACCAACGGCATTCAGGCGCTTGACCTGGTAGGCCGCAAACTCGGCCAGCGCAAAGGCGCAAATGTCATGAATATGGCCGGATTGATCGGGAAGGGCATTGCCAAGGCCAAAGCCATTCCGGAATTTGCTAAAACCGCTGCTTATCTGGAAGAAGCTTCCAACGCACTGTTTGATGTGACCATGTTCTTCGCCAACGCCGGCAAAGCAGGCGATTTCCTGGCGCCTATTTACAACGCCTGCAAGTTCCTGGAAATCATGGGCGATGTGGCTGTCGGCTACTTCCTGCTCGACGCGGGCTGCATTGCTCAAGAAAAACTGAACGCCATGTATGAAGCAAAAGGCCTCACCACCATCGGCAAGCAGAAGGGTCTCCAGAGAGAAGATCCGGATGCGGCCTTCTATGCGGGCAAGGTTGCGTCGGCTAAATTCTTCGCCAACGAAAACCTGACCACCGTCAAAGCGCGCTGCCAGGCCATCAAAGACGGCGACAAGAGTGCCATTGAAATGACGGATCTGGGATTCACCGTCTAGTCCAGATTTGAATTCTAATCATTAATCAAAAGGGGTTGCGAATTTTGCAACCCCTTTTTCTTTTAGGTGTTCATATCAGGCCGTGTTTAGATTTTTTCTTGCAATGATTCTTCAAAGTTGTAAGATGACCGGCAATTTACGAATAAATATTTATTAACACGGGGAATACTTTATCAGGCGTCGTTCTATGCGTGCATTGGTGTCCAGGTAAAGTAATATCAGAAAAAACACCAGAAAGAAAAAGATCAATATGGCTGTTAAAAAATCGGAATGATACGGTTTTTTTAACACATAAGGAGGAAGAAATGAAAAACATAGATATGAAACTGGAAGGCAATATTCTGACGATCAAGGTTGATATCGCCAAAGAGTTCGGTCCGTCGGCATCGGGAAAGACCATCATTATTGCTTCAACGGAAGGCAATATTTCCATTCCGGAGAAGGATGAAATCAAGGTGGGGTTGAATGTTTATAAAAAGAAACAGGCAGTGGCATGAAAAACCTCAGTCCAACAATAAATTTAAGGAGGCACCTGATGTCAACAGCAATTTCCTGCTTCAAAAAAAGTCCTTTGATCCTTTCTCTTTTTTTCTTCATATTTCTGGCCGCTTCCCATGCTTCCGCTTTCGACTGGATTGTCACCTTTCCCGCGGATGTGGAATACTCTAAATGCAAGATCATCGCTTATGACAGCAAGGCCAATTTCCAGGAATTCGAGATTACCAGAGGGGGCAGCTATGCCTGGCATTCGGGAAATAACGGAGCGAACCCGATTTCCTATATCGATGGGCGCTGCCAGGTAACAGCCTGGGGGTCGAGTTATTTTACGCGCATCAAGGGACGGACGTGTACGGGAACGGATTATCAGGATTCGATGCAGGGCGGCATATCCTGCTCCAATAACGTGTCTGTAAAAATCTGCAAAAAAGGGAACGGCATCGGCGAGTGGTCGCATGGTTTTTGTCCGAATTAAAAGCAAAGGAATCCTGGTTTATTCCAGACAAAGTTGACTTGTTTACTTCCTGATTTCGTCAGGTGTCCTTGTTTTCCGCATATGGGAATTTTTTCGACATTGCAGAAAATAAAACAGTTGGCGGCTCTCATCATGTTTTTATCAGCATTCAATAGTTAAATTTTAGAAGCCGCGGGGAAGGTGAGTGATGGCATACGATAGCGGTCTGGCGCAGAGAGTCCGGGAGATATTGGAGGAAGAGCCGGGATTTGACGAGAAGAAAATGTTCGGTGGATTGTGCTTTTTGCTTTTCGGCAACATGGTTTGCGGCATTATCAAGGATGACCTGATTGTCCGCGTCGGCGCAGACAAATACAAAGAGATGCTCAAGATGCCTCATGCCAGAAAGTTTGATCTGACCGGCAAAGCGCTGACCGGCTGGGTGATGGTTTTAGCCGAAGCCCTGGACGATGACGACGATCTCAGGGATTGGCTGGAAAGATCCGTATCTTTCGTACGGAGCCTGCCGCCGAAGTAAGTTACATACACAAACAAAGGAACGGTTGTCCGCACATTCCGGACAACCGTTCCCTATACTTGATGGCTACAGCCTGTTCTCCTTCTTTAGTACACCTGCTTATACAGTGCCGCTACCTCACCGGGGTCTGAAACGGGTCGAGCGTTGAAGAGGGTTGCCGTATCACAGATGGCATGGAAGGCGGCCATGTCCAGGCCGTCTTCGGGCACTTTGACGTCGCGCAGCCGCAGGGGGTGGCCCGTCTCTTTCATCAGCTTCTCAATGGCATCCGCCGCTGCACCTGCTGCCGCTTTATCATCCATCCCGGCGGTGTTGACCCCCATCGCCTGAGCGACCATCGTAAGCTTTTCGGCGGCGAAGTCGATATTGTAGCGCATGACTGCGGGCAGGACGATACCGCAGGCCGCGCCGTGAGGGACATTATAGAGAATTCCCATGGTATGGGCCATGCCGTGAGCCAGCCCGACCTGGGCAATGGTGAATGCCCAGCCGGCCATGGTGGCGGCAATCTGAAGCTTGTTTCTGGCCGTTTCGTCTTTGGGGTTGGCCACAACCTTTGGCAGATTCTCCCGGATCAGGCGGATGGCCTGAAGCGCTTGTCCGTCACAGATGGGCTGGGCCATGATGCTCGTCAGGGCTTCCACGGCATGGGTCATGGCGTCCATGGCGGTTGTTACCGTCAGTCCCGGAGGCAGAGTCAGTGTGAACTGGGGATCGAGGATCGCTGTATTGGGGATAATCCGGGGATCGGCCAGGAAGACCTTCCTTCCGGCCTGCTTGCTCTTGATGACCGCGATGTTTGTTACTTCACTTCCTGTTCCCGAGGTGGTGGGAATGACGATATGCGGCGTCTGCGGCCCCTGGAGGCGGTTCAGAGCAATGTGATCATTGCACTTGCCGCCGTTTTTCAGGGTTACACAAACCGCTTTGGCCGTATCAATGACACTCCCGCCGCCGACGCTGACGATACAATCCGCTTTGAGTTCACGCGCCATGGCTGTTGCGGCATCCACTATTTCCAGATCCGTATCCTGGGCGATATCGTCGAAAACACCCACGCAGAATTCCACCAGGGCATCCTGAACCTTCTGAGCAAGCCCCGCCTGCTTGACGCCCGGATCCGTCATGATCATGGCCCGCTTGCAGCCAAGGTTAACCATCTCTTTGTAGATGGCGGAAAGCGTTCCGTGACCGGAGATGACGTTGGTCGGACAGTTATACTGGACGAAGGCCAGCTTGATTTGGTCGGAGAGGCAGGACATGGTAAAGTTGCTCTCCACTGCGGGGAATGAATTCACATGAATGCGCTTGACCTGGGTGTATTCGGCGAGCCCCGCCGCCCCCAGTTCTCTTCCCACACCGGATTGTTTGTAGCCGCCGAACGGACAGAAATCAGCGAAGATATGATAGTTGTTGATCCAGACCGTCCCTGTCCGGATCTTTTCGGCTACCCGAACGGCCCGGGCATTGCTGCGGGAGAAGACGCCGCCTCCCAGACCGTAAACGGAATCGTTGGCAATGGCCACTGCTTCTTCATCGCTGTCGTATTTGATGACGCAGCAGACCGGTCCAAAGATTTCTTCCTGGGCGATGCGCATGGAATTCTTGACATCGGTAAAAATGGTGGGGGCATAATAGTATCCGCCTTCCAGACCCGGCATCACCACACGCTTCCCGCCGGTCAGGAGCATGGCGCCTTCTTCCTGCCCCAGTTTGACGTAGCTTTCCACGGTTGCCAACTGCGCGGCATTGGCCAGCGGCCCCATGTGGCTGTCGGGCATCAACTGGTAGCCCACCCGGATTTGTTCCGCTCTCTTTTTCATCTTTTCGACAAACTCATCATAGATCTTTGCCGGGACCAGCACACGGGTTCCCGATTCGCAGACCTGTCCCTGATGGAAGAAGGTGCCGAAGCAGGCGCCGTTGACCGCCAGATCGATATCGGCGTCATCAAGGATGATGTTAGCCGACTTTCCACCCAGCTCCAAAGTGACTTTCTTTACCGAATCAGACGCCATTTTCATAATTTCCCGTCCGACCTCCGTGCTGCCCGTAATGGCTATTTTGTCAACATCGGGATGCGTGCAAAGGAACTTGCCCAGCGACCCGCCGGGACCGGGGAGAACGTTGATGACGCCCTTGGGAATGCCTGCTGCCTTGGCCGCCTCGGCGATGATCAGCGCCGTGAGGGGCGTGGAGGTTGCCGGTTTCAGGACAATGCTGTTGCCCATAATGATCGCGAGGCCGATCTTCCAGAAGGCCATGCTGGCGGGGAAATTCCAGGGGACGATGCCCACGCAGACGCCGATGGGTTCACGGCGGATCCACTCCCGGCCCGGGGCGAAGACATTGCCGGAATAGGGAATCTCCTCCTGCCAGGGGAAATCACGGCTGGCATAATAGCCCAGGTTGCGGAGCATTCCGGAACCGAGCATGCCCCAGAACTTGGAGAGTTTGATGACGTGCCCGGCATCCTGGGATTCCGTTACGGCCAGGCGCAGGGCCTGCTGGGCGACCTGGTCGGCAAAATCATAGATTTTGTCCGCCCGGGCAGCGGGACTGAGATTGCTCCAGATGCCGCTGTCAAAAGACCTTCTTGCCGCGGCAATCGCCGCCTCTACATCCGCCCGGCCCGCCTTGGCCACTGTGGCAAAAGGAGCACCTGTTCCCGGATCAATCGTTTCAAAGACCTCTCCGCTGGCCGCTTCGACAAATTCCCCGTCAATAAACAGTTTGTAATGATCCATTTCCAACCCTCCCTTGTTTCAATTGATTTTCCATTGGTCAGCATCCGTCGGCGACAACAAATGAAATCTGCTCAGTCTCAAACGGATATTTTCTTGACTATCCATGATCAGTATGGCTGTATACGTTGCCATAAAATGACTGTCAATATTAAGTAGTGTTTTACTAATAATACCGTTTTACGGTAAAACACTTTCCTGTTTCCGCTGGACGTAAGAGAGAAGGGTGGGCCATGACAGCGCCGGTATTTTTTATATTGTTTAAGAGGTTATCATAATGCAAGCAAAAGATAAAGCCGCGAGCGCGCTTCTGGCCGCTTTCCCGACACCGGAAGCCTGGACGGCGTTTTCTCAAAACAGCGACAATGCCCTGATCATGGACACGTTTGTCAATTATGCCGCCCGTTCGGGCCTGATTGAGGCGCCGGATGTTCCGTCTCTGGAGGATTTTGTCATCCGGCAGATGATTCACAGGCATGCTTTCAAACTGCCCAAACACATGGACTTTGAAGAACTGCTGGACAAGAAAGACGACCTGTTGAAACTCAACATCTCGCTTCGCGCGATGACTGAGCGTATTAACAAGCTGCTGGCTGAAAAACAGATCGCGCTGCCCAAAGTCACTAATTCCATGCTGACCCGTCTCAGAAAGGAGCCGGTGGATACCGCTTACAAACAAAATGTTTTAAGAAGCCTGGCCTTCTGGCTCGGTCACGAGCGTCCGGAGATTGCAGCCGACTGGCATTTCGAAACACTGCTCGCGGTCTGCCGGGAGGGCAGACAGACCGAAAATTACCGGGAAGGCGCGCGTATCGGTTTTGCGCTCTACAGCCGGGGCGATGTCATTGATCACGAGATACTGGGATGGCTGAAGAAGACCGTCAAGACTTACATCGACCAGTCCATCAGCCAGTTTTCCTACGGACGCTGGGGTAAAGTAAGGGCGCATGATATCACCACGCTGTATGTGGATTTTCCCAAGGAGACGTCCGAAGGCGATCTGGTCGCCTACCAGCAGTGCCTTAGGAGCGCCGTTTCGCTGGCTCATCAAATGGCGATCCGCTGGGCGTTGTCCGCTTATTCCACCAAAAACCGCTTTCTGTCCATTGCAGTTGTCGTCGGGGAATACGCCAGCATCGACAATCATCTCCTGCCGCTCTTGAACGCCAAGCTTCCCGACGATCCGGTGATCCGCCTGTCGGATGTGGCGCGCCAGTGTGTGCTGGTCAATGACATCCGTGTTGTTCTTTGCGCGGCGCCCACGGAAACAACGCTGTTCAATGGTGAGTCCCTGTCGATCTGGTGGATTGAAGCTTTCTGGAGCACCTTATATTTCGACTTCGTTTCGGATCTGCTGGACGATCCCATCCTGCAGAACAATCCGGCTACTGTGAAAAAACTAAACCTTCTGCTCTGGCGGCTGCCGGACGAATCCGCACCTCATGAGAAACGGGATGAACCCAACGCGGTAACCACTTTTTTCAAATTCCCACACAATTCTCTTCTGGGGCTGGAAATTGCCAAGACCCTTTATTACCGACGGCGGTTTGCTGAGGCCATCGAGATATTGCGGGTCGTTTTGTCGATTAATCCGGCCGATTTAATTGCGCGAACGCTCCGGATGGTCCTTTTGCGCAATATCGCGCTTTCCGCGCCCGCGTATGAAGCCGCCGCCGGGTTATTCCGGCAGGCAAAGAAGGAAGCCCGCTTCATCGAGGCCAACTGCGCCTGCGAGTCGGAGGATTTTTACTGTGAATATGCCGTTGTTTACATGGCGCAGGCCATGAATGCTTTACGCCACGCCCGTGCGGATCGCTCGATTAGCGCCGATAAAGAGAGGCTTAGCGACTTGAAACATCTGGTTTATGAATGCCTGGACGCGGCGGAGGATCTTTTTGAAAACGCCATCGCGGTTTCACCCTCCGGCATCCGCTCTTCTTATTTGTTAAACAGCGTCCGGATGCTTGCCGCCGTTTTGAAAAATGACGAGCAGATTTTTGTCAATCCGCGAAAGCCGATTGCGGGACCATCGCGAATCGGCCGGGAGACAGCCGTCAATGTTCACTGGCAGATCGGATTCCGAAGGAGTGATCTGCCTGAAGACGCGCTCAATGATGTAACGGAAAAACTGATGATCGCCAAGCTGAAGATTCATGACGACGCCATTTCCCTGCAAAGCTACCGGCCGACGATTTATTTTTGCAATGCCGTCTCGTTGTGGGATTTTCTGCCGGTGCGCACGACGACCGCAATGAAGACCGCCAGGCACAATATACAGCTTGCTCGTGAAATTGCCGAAAAGGCAGGTCAAGACGATGTGTGCATTTACTCCTTTACCCGAACCTACGGTGAAATGATTTCGGCGGATGAATTTATCGGGCACATGAATAATTGTTTGCGGGTCATGGATTCCGTGATGGAAAGCGAAGCGGGGGACAGGAAAGGCAGGGCCGGTGCTTCCGATAAAATTGCCTGGACCAATCTGATGACGTTGAATTTTTAAGAGGAAGCGAGCATGACATCTTCGTCCTGGCGTCAGAAAATCACCGGTTTTTTCGGCCTGAACAAGAGCATTGTGGCGCTCTTGCTCATGGTAGTTCTTGTGGGCTTAGGGGAAAGAATGGCCGAACGTTTCCTGCCGATTTATCTCATGGCGTTGGGCGGCGGCGCTATGACCATCGGGATTCTCGGGGGCCTCACCAATCTGGTCGGTGCTTTATATTCTTTTCCAGGTGGTTACCTGAGCGACCGTCTGGGGCATAAAAAAGCCTTGCTGATCTTCAACCTGATCTCGCTTATCGGTTACGCCATTGTTATTATCTTTCCCTACTGGCAGGCGGTGATTATCGGCGCTTTCTTTTTTCTGGCCTGGTCGGCCATCTCACTTCCCGCCACCATGAGCCTGGTCTCTGATGTTTTGCCGCAGGACAAGCGGACGATGGGCGTTACGCTCCACTCTCTGGTCAGAAGAGTGCCGATGGCGCTGGGGCCGATTTTCGGCGGCCTGCTCATCGGCATTTACGGCGAAAAAAGCGGCGTAAGGCTGGCTTTTGCAGGGGCTTTTTTGCTGGGCATTGTCTCCATCCTTCTTCAGCAAAAAATGATCGCTGATGCGCCTTCAAAAGGAAGGGCGGAAAAACGGCCGTCGCGTCTCTGGCGGCATATGAGCCCGCCTCTGCGCAACCTGCTGGTTTCGGACATTCTCATTCGATTCGCCGAGCAGATTCCTTATGCGTTTGTTGTCGTCTGGTGTATCAAATACAATGGTGTTACCGCCACGCAGTTCGGACTGCTCACGGCCGTTGAGATGCTTACCGCCGTTTTAATCTATATTCCGGTTGCCTGGTTGGCTGACCGTTCTACAAAAAAACCGTTCGTTGTGATCACCTTTTTTAATTTTACCCTTTTTCCACTGATCATTTTATTTGCTCAAAGCTTCTGGATGATGGTGTTGGCTTTTATCGTCCGGGGATTGAAAGAATTCGGAGAGCCCACGCGCAAAGCATTGATTATGGATCTGGCGCCGGAGGGGAAAAAGGCGGGCATGTTCGGACTATATTATCTGAGCAGGGATATTATTGTCTCGGCGGCGGCTTTTGGGGGCGCATTTTTGTGGGAGATTTCCCCGCAGGTCAATTTTCTGATGGCTTTCGCCTGCGGGCTTATGGGTACGATTTACTTCTGGATTTTCGGCAAGGATTTAGGAAGCGCCACTTGACAGGCAGGTTCATACCCCTTCCGGGCACAAGCGGTTGTTTTTCCCTTTTTTCAAAGGGGGAGAGAGAGGGGATTATTCGGCAAATTCTTCTGCATAAAAGTCGCCCCCCTCTTTAGCAAAGGGGGGCGATACACTGAACCTTTGAACCCCTTAAGACCTGTCTTTTATCTTATCAATATTCAAAGTTGCCTGTTTGAGCAAATCGGCAATCTCAGCTTGTTGAGAGGACGACAGGGTTTGAAATTTCCCCATTTTCCCACCCACATCGTCGAGCTTTATTTTCAAGTCGGCTAAAAGCGGTGACAGATTAATCTGGGCAACTGCTGCGACAGACGGCTTGATTTCTTCGATTGGTCTGCCTGGTTTCAACCGGATTTCTTCCAGATAATCCGGTATGGTTACGGAAAAGCCGAATTTTTCCCGGATTAAGGACGCCAGATTATCCTGTGCGGAAGATTCACCGTGCACCAGAAAGACCTGCATCCCTTTGTTTTGAAACCCTTTAAGCCAATCCAGCAACTGATCCTGTCCAGCGTGAGCGGAAAAACCATTGATGGTGAATACTTTGGCCGCAACGGCGATGTCTTCATTGAAAATGCGTATCTTCTTCGCGCCGTCAACAATTTTACGGCCCGGGGTGCCTTCCGCTTGGAAGCCGACAAACACAATGCTGGCGCCGGATCGCCACAAATTATGCCGCAAATGATGTTTGATTCTTCCCGCATTGGCCATGCCGCTTGCGGAAATCACAATGGCCGGTTCCCGTGTTTCGTTGATCCGGACGGACTCTTCGGTTGTGACGGATAATTTCAGGTTGGGCAGGCGCAGTGGATCTTCACCGTTCTTCAAAAGGATTTGCGTTTCCCCGTCCAGATAGGAATGGTAATGGTGAAAAATTTCCGTCGCCTTGATGGCCAGCGGGCTGTCCAGATAGACCGGCATGTCCTTGGGTAATTTGCCGTCGCGTAAGAGAAGATGAAGCGAGTAAAGAATTTCCTGTGTTCTCTCCACTGCAAAAGCGGGGATGACTACCTTTTCACCATTTTTATAACTGTAGCGGATGGCGGAGGCGAGTTCTTCAAGACTTTCCTGTTCGCCTTTATGGTTGCGGTTGCCATAGGTTGATTCCATGAACAGATAATCCGCCTCACGCACCGGACAGGGATCTTTCATTAAAAGTTGTCGGGGACGGCCGATATCGCCGGAGAAAACCAGTTTTGAGGTTTCGCCGTTTTCTTCAATGAACAATTCCACCATGGCTGCCCCCAGAATATGGCCGGCGTCCTGAAATCGGACGCTGATACCGGGGCCTGGGCTGAATGTTTCGTCATATTTACGGGTTTTAATGTGCGGGGTTACCGCTTCGGCGTCTTTGACTGTGTAAAGTGGCACTGCATCGGTTTTCATTCCCGTGCGGGCATATCTTTTGTTTTTTCCGGCGGCTTCCACTTCCTGAATGTGCGCGCTGTCCAGAAGCAGTATGTTGAGCAGATCACCGGTTGGTTCAGTGGCGTAAATGGGCCCGGAAAATCCATGCTGCACCATGCGGGGCAGCAGTCCCGAATGGTCAATATGCGCATGGGTGATGATAAAAAAATCAATCCGCGCAGGATCATAAGGGGTGGTATCCAGGTTGCGTCTTTCAATCGTGTCGGAACCTTGATGCATGCCGCAATCAACGGCAAATCGCGCCTGATCCGTTTCAATAATAAAGCATGAACCGGTGACCGTTCTTGCGGCTCCGAGAAATTTAATTTTCATGAGATATCCTTAAGTAAGGTAATGAGGTAAAGGGAATGGCATAGGTTATTACGGGTAAGTGTTAATGGGTCATGGGGTAAAGGTTACCGGCTGGACGCGTTTTCCGCTATCCCTAACCCATTACCCCTGACCGTGAACCATTGAACCACTTGCGCCCCGCGGGGCGCAAGTGCCCTTCAGGGTTCGAACCTCGATCCTGTTTCTCTTATTCTTTTCCCGCTTTTTTCAGCTTCTTGGCTTCCTTCTTTTCTTTGGCTGATTTAACCGGCTTTTTTTTGGCATCTTTCTTCACATCTTTGGATTTTGACATAGTTTCATCCTCCGTTTAAATTTTTATTTATATCGCCCCTTTGCTGAGCAGGCTTCTTTCGATATTCAGGATGGCCTGGCCCAGAGAAACTTCCATTTTCTGATCATCAATACGAAATTCCACGCTGACGTACTGAATGTTCTTGTTGCCGGTGTGAATATCCGGTGGCCGGACACTGCGGACAAGGGCATCGATATCAAAAACCGAGTTGCCGATAAGCAGTTTGAATTTCACAGGGTCGTTGGGGCGGAAGAGGTAATTTTTTGAATAAATAAATTTTGCGCCGCCGATGGAAACGTCCAGCAGGTTGACCTTTTCTTCTTTTAGATACAAGCGCAGATCTGTTTGCGACGGGGGGGTGACGCGGAAATACATCCGAAAATCGACTGGCTCCAGATCATTAAGTTTTTTTATGACAAGTGCTTCAGCAGTTTGTCCTGATGAGATGGTGTAATTGGCAAGCAGGTCATACAGGAGTCCGGAAAAACCGAAGCGCAGCAACCGGTTTTTGGAATGGGCTAAGAAAGTGGTTAAAACCCGCCGTTTCAAAAAATGCGTGGTAAGTGCGGGTGATGTCTGTGAAACCGTAATAAATTTACTTTCGCAATCGTAGACAACCGCTTTCATGTAATGAGCGTTTTTATTATCAATTTCATTTTCAAAGATAATGTCCAACGGCATTCCGGGTCTAAGCTCTGGTTTATGCATGATATCATATCCGTTTTCATGGCAAATAGTGTATATGTTACTTAATATCAGAATATTGTCAGATTTCCTATATGAAAATGAAATGAAAAGAGGATTAAAGATTCAGCGGTTCAGGGTTTACGGTTCAATAGCAAAGGATGGATGTACTTGGTTGATCGAAAAAGTAATTGTTGCCTTGCTTCCCGCTTGCGCAGACATAGCGTCGCTATGTCATTGATGGCAATTTACCCGGAGCCATGCACCCGTTTGTTAATAGGAGAAACAAAGTCCATCATTGTAACGCGATTAACCGCTGAACCATTGAACCGTGAACCCTGAACCGTGAAGATGTGTCAAAAACAACACGGAATGAACTTGGGGATACTATTTTAGCCTCGATTTTTGATAATTGATGCAACTGCTATGGTAAAATATATGACAGGCCATGCAACTATTATAATTCTGCAATGACTGAGGATAGCTCTATTTTCTATTAGTTATTTCCGATAGATAATATTACTTTTTTTGAAAGAGGATGTTTTAATCGATATTTTAAACAGTGATATTCCCTTTTCGTTGATTTTTACGAAGCTATTTTGAAAATTTGGCACCGGTGTTGCTGGTAAGACAAGCGAGCAGTGCGAGTGCTTATTGTCAGGAAATAAATCTTGACAATGAGAACGAGCTGATGCTAGGTTCGCGACGTGTATTTTGCGTTTCGTAATGCTTGAAAGCAGAATATGCGACGGAATAGAGGCGCCTTTTTCAAGAAATGCCCGTTTTGAGAAGAAGGCGGAAACTTTTTGACTCTAATGAATTTTAGGAGGAAAAAATGAAGAGATTTTGGTTAGTTTTGCTGTCACTGGGGTTGATCGTAGCCTTCAGCACGTCAGCGATGGCCGTTGATGTAAAATTCAACGGTGAGTATTATGCGGCTGGTATATACCAGAAAGCAACCGATTTGCGTGACGGTGTTGGTCCCAGCGCCGCAATGTATTATCAGAGACTGCGTCTGGGTACAGAGTTTATTGTTTCTCCGGGCCTGAAGCTGGTTACCCGTGCGGACATCATGGAAAGATCGTGGGGAGCAACCAGAGCAGCTGGCAACTATCCCGCTGCCGCAAACAACAGTGACGTCAACTCATCTGGAAGCACGCTCGAAAATGAGAACATCGCTTTTGATCTGCTTTACGTTCAGTATGTTTCTCCCATCGGTATTTTCAGAGTTGGTTATCAGGATGATGGCGCTTGGGGAACCGTGTTTGGCGATACCATGCAGCCGCAGCCGAAAATCACGTACTTGTTTGCCAAAGGTGGATTGGTTGCCGGAGGTTATATCCTGAAGTATAAGGAAGCCAGCATAACCGGAAAAGCCCCTGCTAATACAGCAGGTTTGGGCAATATGGCGGACAACGACGTCGATATGTATGCCGCGTTTGTCAATTATACGTTCAAACAGGGCGCAGCCGGTCTGTTGTTCAAGCATTATCGCAACGCTTATTTTAAAGGACTTCCTGCTGCTCTTGGTTACCAGTACAGTCAGCAGTTCACCGCTGCATTGCCCTATGCCAAAGTGAAATTCGGTCCGGTCAGTGCTGAAGCTGAAGTTATTTATGTTTTTGGAACGCATGCAAAATATGACCAGGGTGCGGTTGGTGAAAACGTCGATTACAATATGTTGTCCGCTTATTTGAAAGTCGGTGCTGATTTCGGTATGGCTTATGTCAATGTGACCTTAGCCAAAGCGGCTGGCGACGACAAAACAACTCCGGCGATCAGAGAAGGCAGCGGCAACGGCGGAACTGACTGGAACCCCTGCTTGATCATGTTTAATTTTGATCGTTATTACTGGGCCGGCAAACTTACCGGTCATAACGCAAGCCAGAACCCCAATGTCAAGGATACCGGAACATTATCAACCAATGACGCCGGCATGACCAATGCCTGGTTCGCTTCGTTAAACGGCGGTGTGCGTCCGATGGATAAACTGGACATCAACATGGCTATTTCCTGGGCGAGAGCAATTGAAAATCCGGCAATTACCGCTTGGTACAGCAAAGAGTACGGTTACGAATTTGACTTGACCGCAACTTACAAGATCACCAACAACCTGTCCTATATGCTGGGCGGCGGTTACTGGTGGGTTGGCGACTATTATAAAGGCGCCTTAGAGACGAACAAAGTTCAGAACGATTACCTGCTCATCAACAAGCTGACCTTGACCTTCTAGGAATCAGTTCGTTGTTGTTCCAAAGTTAGTACTAATCCCCGGGAGGGCAACCTTCCGGGGATTTTTTTGTCTGGTGAAAAGGGTTTAGGGGTTCATGCCCGCAGGGGTATGAACCTTTTAACCCTTGATAATTGTCGCATCCACCGCGACCGGTTTTCCCTGACAGACCACCAGCGGATTGATGTCGATCTGTTCGATGTCCGGACGAGCGTAAGCGAGATTGCCCAGGTTCACCAATATTTCGGCCATTAGTTTCATGTCCAGCGGTTTTCCGCCGCGGAAGCCCTGTAGAAGCTTTTTCCCCGAGATGCGCTGGATCAGCTCTTTTGCTGTTAACAGGGAAAGCGGCGCGGGAGCGAAGACGACATCCTTTTGCAGTTCGGAAAAAATGCCACCCAGACCGAACATGACGCAGGGGCCGAATTGCAAATCACGCACCATGCCGACAATTAATTCGTATTCAATGGGCATCTGCCGCTGTAATAGAATTCTTCCTTTGCCTTTCATTCGTTTTGTGAGATCGGCAAAAGAGGATTTGAGAGATGCAGCTGATGTGATGCCCAAATAAACCAGCCCGGACTCCGATTTATGCACCTGTCCTTTGGCTAATCCCTTGAGAACAACGGGGTAGCCAAGCTGGCGGGCGGCGGCTGCCGTGTCGGCGGCCGACAAGACGATCTTTTCTTCAACCACCGGTATGCCGCAGGTTTTCAGCAGACGCTTGCTGTCGTATTCATCCCAGACGCGTTCGGGGCAGGATGAAAGAATAGATGCGGTTGCAGACTTCAGCCGGTATTTCCCCGTATGAATCAGCGGGGATGTTTTCTTGCGCGGCGTATACCGCGAGGCACAGGCCAGGCATTCGACCGCACGGTACAATTCTCCGTGCACAGGAATGGAGTGCTCCTCGGCCTCACGCTTGAAGTTTCGAAGCGCGTCACGTCGACCGATGACCCAGAGGATCAAAACTTTTCCCTCCCGATCCGCCGCCTCCTTGAATATTTTCAACTGATTGTAGTTGGGATAAAGGCCTACGAAGAAGTGTAGAAAGATGACATCCACTTTCGGATCTTTCACTACGGCTCTGAAAGCACCTTCATAGGCGGCGATAGGGCCTTTCAGCGCAAAGGCGGGAAACATGTCCACAGGATTGGAAGCGGGCAGCCAGTCGGGAAATACTGAAGCGAGCTCTGTTTTTGTGGACGTAGAAAGTTCCGCGACCCGAAGTCCCTGCTGTTCGATCAGATCGCATGACAGAATTCCTGCGCCGCCACTGAACGTCAAAATAGCTGTCCGGCAATTTGCGGGGGTCTGTCTGATCATGGCCAGCGCGCGGGCGATTTCCATCATCTGCTGAAAATCGCGCGCGATGGTCACAGAGGCAAGCGACAAAAGCGAGTCCTGCAGCCTCGCGTTGCCGGCCAGACTGGAGGTGTGGGAAAGTGCCGCTTTGGCCCCTGCCATGCTTTTGCCGCCTTTGAGCAGGACGATCGGTTTTTTTGCCCGGTCCGCCAGTTCCAGAAATTTGCGCCCCCGCACAATCGACTCCAGATAAAGGGCGATGGCGTCCGTCTCGTCGTCTGCAAGCAGGTATTCCAGCACATCGCATTCGTCGATGTCCATTTTATTGCCGATGGAACAGGCTTTCGCTACGCCAATTGCCCGCTCGCTCATCAGATCGGCCAGAAAGCCGGCGGAAAGCATGCCGCTTTGCACCACCATGGAGATACGTCCGTCAATCAAGCCGTCTTTGTAAATATTGGGATGCATGAATGTAAAAAAGAACTTCTTCGGGATATCCACCAGTCCCATGCAGTTGGGGCCCCAGATGCGGATGCCTGCTGCGCGGGCTACGGCCAGGCAGCGTTCCTGAAGCAGGCGGCCTGTCTCGCCTGTTTCGGCGAAACCGGCGCTTTCGATGATGACGCGTTTGATGCCTTTTAGTCCGCAGGACGCGAGTGCTTCGGGTACGGCGGGGGCGGGAACGATAATTATCGCGAGATCAACCGGACCGGGAATTGCGTCCACTGTCGGATAACAGGGCAGGGACTGAATGTTTGAAGCATTGGGATTGACGGGATAGATACGGCCCGTGTAGCCATAAATCAGATTTCTGACGATCTGGCCACCCAGGCTTCCTTCACGGGAACTGGCGCCGATCACGGCAATGGATGCAGGTGAGAAAAAAGTTTTCATGGGGACTTGCTCCAAAAAATAACATTGAATAAATCATGCGGTCATTTTGATACCATATTAAAATAATCTGTCAACGTTAAGTGCGGGGGATAAGAGTGACAAACAACGAACGACAAAAGACGAGATACGAGATACGAGATACGAGATACCGTTTCAGAGCCTTTCATCATTAAAATTGATATTTTAAGTATAATAATGTAAATAAAGTGCCATGAAAAATAGCGATTTTTCCTCCAATGTTTATGCCGGGATGGCGCTCATTGCCGATCCGATTCACTCGTATGCTTTTTTTACGGTTCCGGTCGAATCACAGCCTGCGGAAAAAACGGAAAAAGATATCATTGATTCTCCCTGGATGCAAAGGCTCAGGCACATTTATCAACTGCAGAGCGCCCGCTGGGTTTATCCGGCGGCGGAACATACCCGTTTTCAGCATTCGCTGGGAACCATGCATGTCGCGGGAGAATTTGCCCGCCACCTGTATCCCAGCCTCAAGAGTGTCTGCAAAGACACACCGTCGTTGAATTATGTGGAAGAATTGCTGAGACTGGCCGGACTGCTTCATGATGTGGGGCACGGTCCGTTCGGCCATTTTTTTGATGAACATTATCTCTCCGCCTGGGGACTGACCCATGAAGATATGGGCTGTCAGATCATTATCAGGAAACTGGGCAAGGTGATTTCACAAATTTCACGCGGGCCTTCGGGGGCATTTGCGCGCGGGGAAAAATTAGACCCGCAACAGGTGGCCTACCTGATTAAAATGCCTGACATCCGTCAGGAGGTTGGGCAGCCGCGCTGGCTGAAGTGGCTCCGGCAGTTATTTTCCGGCATTTACACGGTTGATAATCTCGATTACGTCCAGCGTGACGCTTATATGACGGGTTTTTCACTGGACATGGTCGATATGCCGCGTCTGCGTTATTACACTTTTTTCACCAAAGACGGGCTGGCCCTTCATCAGTCCGGCATTTCGGCCCTCAGACGATTTCTTAACGCCCGGCTGAATTTATACAGCAATGTCTATTTTCACCGTACGACGCGCGCGTTGGATTTGCATTTGCAGGAGATTTTCGCCGATACGCTCCATCTCATGTATCCGGTCTCTCTGGTAAAAGATCTCGACGCCTATTTGCGCTGCGACGAGTGGTCCTTGTTCAGCGAAGTGCAGGGATGGCTTTCCGTCAAAGACGCCCGCAAGCGAAAACTGGCGCTGGAATGGCAGAAGATTCATGCCCGTGTTCTGAAGTGGAAAATGTCTTTTGCCGCCGAGATATCCATCGATTCGATTCAACGCGGAACGGTATTTCCGGACGCACAAAATTATGAGGCCAAGATCAAGACCTTTCTCCCCGCAAAACTTAAAAAGCTGCCGTTTCGCGTGGATGTGGCGACGCAGGATCCGCGGCCTTTAAATCCGATGGCAGTACCGTCCAAACTCATCAATATCTTCAATCCGGTGACGGGGCTTGTTTCCTCCGAACCGCTGGCCGAGATTTACCGCTTCATTCCCGCGCGTGTCCATCATTTCCGGGTCTTTGCGCTCAACCATGACCATGATGAAGAACTGTCGAAGGCGGCGGAAGCGGCATTGGGCAATATCGACAAATTCATCCCGACGAACGTGTAATATGGTTGATCAATCCGAAACCACAGATTTGACTTTATTTATCCGCACGTCCGGCGAAGAGATCGCGCCATGGAACCGTCAGCGCATTGTGGATGCTCTGTTGCGCGAAGCGGACATTGATTATCTGCTGGCCGCGGAAATTTCCAAGGACGTCGAAAAGCAGATCGTCGCCTCCGGTATCGGTCTTTTAACAACGTCCCTGGTTCGTGAACTGGTTAACGCCAAACTGATTGAACGCGGCCTGGAGAAGGAACGACGGCTACATGGCCGGCTGGGATTTCCCCTCTACGATGTTCGTCAACTCATATTGCACCAGAACAAGGAAAACGCCAACACGCCTCATTCTCCCGAGGGGACCAATCTGCTTTTTGCCGAAGGCATTAAAAAGGAGTTTTCGCTTTACGACGTCTTTTCCATCGATATCGGAGAAGCGCACACGGCGGGCGATTTGCATATTCACGGGCTGGGTTATATCGATAGACCCTATAGTTGCTGCCAGTCGCTTGAATACCTGAAGTTGTTCGGACTAAAACTGCCGCACGCGATTAATTCCGCCAAACCCGCCAAGCACGCGGAAGTGCTGCTGGCGCATATGGTGCGGTTCAGCGCCGTCCTGCAGGGGCACTTCACCGGCACGATCGGTTGGGACGCCCTGAACATTTCTTTCGCACCGTATTTGCGCGGCAAGAGCGACAAGGAAATCCGGCAGTTTGCGCAAATGCTCGTCTATGAATTTTCGCAATTGTCCGCGACCCGAGGCGGACAGGCGCTCTATACCGACATTCATCTTTATTACGATATGCCCCAAACCTGGGCCGATCTCCCCGCCATCGGCCCCATGGGAAAACCCACCGGGGAAACCTATCGCGACTATACGCCGGAGGCGCAGCGTTTTGCCTACGCGATCTTTGAAGTCTTTAAAAAAGGTGATGCGGCGGGCAGACCTTTTATTCTGCCCAGGCCGCTTCTCCATATCAGCGAAGCGTTCTTTCACGAGCCTCGCGCCGATGAATTGCTCCGTCACGCCTGTGATGTGGCGGGCGCTCAGGGCAATACCTGTTTTGTATTTGATCGTGCCGCCGCGGCGCTTGCCACAGGCTGCTTCAACAATGTTTTCCTGCCCGAGGCGTCCGCGAGGGGAGAACTTGCCAAACCGTGGCTCATGCGGCAGGCGGCCGTGCAAAGCGTGACGTTGAATATGCCCCGCCTGGGCTACAAAGCTCAGGGTGATGAAACAAAGCTCTTCAACGATTTGAGCGAATTGATGGCCAGGGCGGCCAAAGCGCATATTCAAAAGAAAGACTTTCTGGAAAAACTTCTATCTTATGCGGAACAGGGGCCGCTGGCCGTGCTGGCGATGAATGCCGACGGCAGCCCTTTTTTAAGAATGAACCGCTCTTATTACATTATTGGGCTGGTCGGGTTGAACGAACTGGTCCGGATATTTCAGGGCAGTGAATTGCATCAGTCTCAGGATGCAATGGCTTTCGGACTGAGAGTTGTCGGCTTTATGCAGAAGGAAGCCGATCATTTGAGCGAGGCGCTCGGGGTAAAATTTGTTCTGGAGCAGACGCCTGCGGAAACCACGGCCTATCGATTTGCAAGGCTTGATCTGAAACATTATTCGCCTGCCGCCGGTCGTTTTGTTCAGGGTGATATCGCCTCCGGAGCTATCTATTATACGAACTCCACGCATCTCAATGTCGCGGCGAATATCGCGCCGCTGCAAAGAGTTATTGAGGAAGGAAAGTTTCATCAGTTTATGGCAGGGGAGGTCATTACCCATTTGCAACTGGGTGATGCTGATCCCGGTCCGGAGGCGCTCGCCCGGTTTGTGCGCTCAGTCTTTGACCGGTCCGACAATCGCCAGATGGACTTCACGCCGGAGTTCACGTCGTGTCTTTCCTGCGGGAAGACCGCGCGCGGACTTGATGAAAAATGTTTTTATTGCGGTTCGTCTGATGTTGAAGGGATCGCGCAGCTTACCAAATATTACAGCAAAATCTCCGGCTGGAACAAAGGTAAGCTTGCGGAACTTCGTAACAGAATGATCAACAGCGATTTTTAGATCAGCCATGCATTAAGAAGATTGGCATGCAAAAGGAGGTTGAAATGTTTCGCTACCTGTCCATGATCATTTGCCTCACGCTTTTGAGTGTTTTATGTCTGGGTGCAACAGCGGAGGCGCAGAAAATGCTGAGTATCCAGGTTAAGGAAGGGCAGCTGCGGGCCACGCCGTCGCATCTGGGTAAAATCGTCGCCAGGGCATCCTATGGCGAACGGGTGGCCGTGCTCGATGAAAAAGGAGACTGGAAGAAAGTGTCCGTCGCGAGCGGAAAAGCTCAGGGATGGCTGCATGCCACGGCGTTGACGAATAAACGGATCGCTTTAAAAGCCGGACAGAGCAATGTGGGAACTTCCGTTTCCGGCGATGAGATTGCCCTGGCGGGCAAGGGCTTCAGCGAAGAAGTGGAAGCCCAGTACCGCAAAAGCAATAAAAATCTTGATTACAGCTGGATCAACCGCATGGAAGCCATCAAGGTCTCTCCCGAACAGATGGAGAGTTTTATTGCCGGCGGACGTCTGGCGCTGCGCAGGGAAGGAGGCAGGCCATGACTAAACAAAGCTGGCAAACAGGGCTGGTCCTGCTGACTTTGATTATCCTGGCAGGTTGTGCCGCCGTGGAAACGGCAACGACCGTGGCCACGACGGTGGGGCAGGCAACCGGAACGATCAGCAGGGAACAGGGCGAATCCATCCGCAAAAGTGCGAAGGCCGTCGCAAAGAGCCTGGAAGATTTTACGCCTGAGCAGGAATACTATATCGGACGAACGGTCGGCGCGGTGGTTCTGGGAAAGTATCGGGCCTTGCCGGACTCCAGGGCTAATGCGTATCTTAACGTGCTGGGACAAACGCTGGCACAGGCTTCCGACATGCCTGAACTGTTCGGCGGGTATCATTTCATCGTTCTGGATTCCGACGATATTAATGCCTTTGCCACACCGGGAGGGCACATCTTTATTACCCGCGGACTGGTTCGCTGCTGCCGGACGGAAGATGCGCTGGCCGCGGTTTTAGCGCATGAGATCGGCCACGTTCAATTAAGACACGGCATGAAAGCCATTGAGAAAGCGCGAACGACGGAAGCCCTCTCGATTTTAGCTCAGGAAGGCGCGAAATCCTTCGGCGGCCGGGAAGTCGCGCAATTAACTCAGGCTTTCGGGGGAGTCATTTCCGATATTACCAACACGATGATCAATAAAGGCTATTCCCGATCTTATGAATATCAGGCCGATGCGGCGGCGGTGTCCATCCTTCAGCGGCTGAGTTACAATCCCGGCGCGCTGGTCGATATGCTGAATGTAATGGCCCAGCAAATAAAACCGGGCGGATCTGATTTTGCCAAGACGCATCCTTCGCCGCAAAATCGTATTGCCGAATTAAAAGATGAAGGGAAAGCTTTGGGAGGCGGCGAAACACCCGCCATCCGTAAGGAGAGATTTACCAAAGCAGTAGGCCATCTACTGTAGGAATAAGAACATGGATCTTAAAAAAATATTCCGTTTCGGCAAATCAAAGCTTGTGCAGGGCCTGCTGGCGGGTCTGATTGGCGTTGTGTTTGCGATGGGCTTTTTTCTGCCGGGCTTTCTTTCCCGCTGGGAGGCCAAGACCTGGGACTGGCGGGTCAATCTCCTGGCAAAACCGTCCGCTGCCACCCCGAAGATCCGCTTGATTCTGCTCGATCAGAATAGTCTGGACTGGGCCAAAGATGAAAACAGCCTGTCCTGGCCCTGGCCCCGCGAAGTGTATGGCACCATCATCCAGTTTTGTAAGCGCGCAGGCGCAAAGTCGCTGGCCTTTGATGTGCTTTTTACGGAACCCTCCAAATACGGCGTGGCGGATGACCGGGCCCTGGCTTCCGAAATCCTCGGCTTTAAACATTTTGTAGGCGCTGCTTTTCTCAGTAAGAAAGAGGGCAGCGAAAAACGCTGGCCTGAATTTGCTCCGCCCCCGGCATTGAAAATTGCAGGACTGGAGAAATGGCTGGCGGATTCAGGACATCACGCCTTCGTTCGGGCCTCTTTCCCCGTGGCGGAAATATCCGCCGCCGCCGGTGTTTTAGCCAACGTGCACCTGAATCCGGATGCCGACAGCGTTTATCGCCGGGCGGCCCTTTTTGAAGTCTTTGACGGCAATATTTTACCATCGCTGGCTCTGGCGAGTTACTGGACCGCAAAACCGGATACGGCTTTGAAAATTTATCCGGGAAGCTTCATGCTGGGCGACAGGGCAATACCTATCGATGCCGCAGGCCGGGCCATCCTTAATTTCCGCGGCCCGTCGGGAACTCACAAAGCTTACAGCGCCGCGTCGGTCATTCAGAGTGAACTGCGGCTTCAGCGCGGAGAAAAACCTGTTATCGAAAATATCGATGACTTCAGAGACGCCTATGTGCTGTTCGGATTCTCGGCGCCCGGCCTCTTTGATCTTCGTCCCACGCCTGTTTCCGGCGTCTATCCGGGCGTGGAAATTTCCGCCACGATGCTCGACAATATGCTGGCCAATGATTTTATCCGTCCTGTTCCCCCGGCCATGGTGATCATTCTGACCCTGCTTATCGTCCTTTTGGCCGGATGGGCGACAGCTTCGGCATCCGGCATTGCCCGAAGTGTGCTGGTCTATGTGTTCTTTATGGGTCTGCCGGTGGTCCTTTGTCTGATCGCTTATCGCCTGGGCTTCTGGCTGCCGCTGATGGTTCAGGAGGCGGGGGTTGTCGCGACACTTTTCAGCGCGGGGCTTATTTATTACACAACCGAGGGCCGTCAGAAACTGTTTATCAAGAATGCCTTCAAACAATATTTGAGTCCCGCGGTTATTGAACAAATCATCGCGCATCCCGACCGTCTGAAACTGGGCGGCGAGCGAAAAGTGCTTTCCATCTTCTTTTCCGATCTGGAAGGCTTTACCGGCATCTCCGAAGGGCTTGATCCCGAAGCGCTCACCCGTCTGCTCAATGTGTACCTTACGGCCATGACCGACATTATTCACGAGGAAGGCGGCACGGTGGACAAATACGAGGGTGATGCGATTATCGCCTTCTGGAACGCACCGCTTGAACAGCCTGATCATGCAGTTCGCTGTGTCCGTGCCACACTGCGCTGCCAGGCGAAACTCGCCGAAATGCGCCCTGCTCTTCGGGAAAGCCTGGGGAAAGATTTGAAAATGCGCATCGGTGTCAACACCGGTTATGCCGTGGTCGGCAACATGGGTTCCCATTCCCGGTTTGATTATACGATGATCGGAGACGCCGTCAATCTGGCGGCGCGCCTGGAAGGCATCAACAAGCAGTTTGGCACCTATATGCTGATTTCGCAATCCACCATGGAACAAATGGCCGGCGCCTTCCCCGTGCGCGAAATTTCCCGTGTCGCCGTCGTTGGCCGTAAAGAGCCTGTGGTGGTTTACGAGCCGATGCTGACGGATGATATCGATCAACAGAAGAAAAAAATGATGGAGCAATTTTCTGAAGCACTGGCGTTGTTCTATCGGGGCGACTTTGCTAAAGCCCGGGCGTTATTCTCCGACATGGCAGGCAGCGATGCCGTAGCAAAAGCTTATATAACCAAATGTGATGACCTTATTGCCAGTCCACCGCAGAACTGGCAGGGTGTTTGGGTGATTACCACAAAGTAGGATGAAGACCGAAGGCTGAAGGCTGAAGGTCTAAGCGGAAGGCGCAATGTGCTGACTGTTGCTAAAGATTCTTAAAGAGTGGTTTATGAAGCGTTTATTGAAATGCAAAGACATTGTGCGCAATATCTTTGCCTCTATTTAGTCCTTCGGCCTTCAGCCTTTAACCTTGAACTTTCTTCCCCACATGCAGCCAGGTGATGCCGAAGGTGAGAGGATATTTTTGCACGTCAACCATGCCCGCTTCTTCCATGAGTTTTGCGAATTCGCCGGGGGAGGGGAAGTTCATGATGGAGTCGGCCAGATAATAGTAGGCGGCGGGATTCTTCGAAAATAGTTTTGCAAACGCGGGCAGCAGATAATTCAAATAGACATAGTAAATCAGTTTAAAAAACCGGTTCTGGACAAACGTCATTTCCAGCACCATCACCTGTCCGCCGGGGACGGTGACGCGCAGCATTTCGGAAAGCGCTCGGGTGCGGTCGGGAATATTCCGGATGCCGAAAGCGATGCCCGTCACATCGAAATGGCTGTCCTCAAAAGGCAACTGCAACGCATCACCCTGCATGAGGGTGATTCTGCCGGCAAGGTTTTTCTTTCGCACTTTTTCTTTTGCCGCTTCGACCATTTCCGGAACAAAATCAATCCCCGTAACTTTTATTCCCGGATGCATTTCGGCTGCGGCAATGGACAGGTCTCCCGTGCCGCAGGCGACATCCAGGTAGCGGTTTGTCCGGAAGAAACGCATTTTTTTTGCGGCAAATTTTCGCCAGGCTACGTCGCGCCTGAGGCTTAGAAAGCGATTCAAAAAATCATATTTGCCGGTGATGGTGGAGAAGATCTCCTTCACCATGCGAATGCGTTCCTGATCCGTGATTGTTTTTATCTGAGGATATTTTTCGGGTGCTGATTCTCCCATGAAGTGATTTGTCCTTAAATTCTAATATCTTTTAGCGGGTTTGGTCTTACGCTTGTTGAAAAAGAAGGATTCACGGGTTTTGGCCCCTCCTGCATAGCGCTTTCCCTGATAACCGCCGCGGCTGCCCCTTTCGGCGTAATCGATTCTCACGCGCCGCTGGGCATACTTCTCCTTGCCTGCCCGGGCGATCAAAGCTTCGGCAAACTGGGGTTCCACTTCAAAGTACGAATTGCAGAGCTCCACGTCCACATTGGCAATGCGCAGATGGGCGATGTTGGCCGCCTCCAGCAGATACGCCGTGAGCTTTTTGGCATTGAATTTTTCCATCTTTCCCAGATTGACGGAAAGGCGCGCCATGCCGCCCGATACGGATTTAGCGTGAACAGGCTGGGCCTTAACTTCTTTTTTATGAGATACGTTGATGTCGGTTGCGTTGCGGTAGTAACTCAGGAAGCGATTGAACTCCTGTGAAACGAACCGCGCAACGATGTCTTCTTTGCTGAGCGTTTTAAGCTGTTCCAGCGCCGCAGGCAGGAACGGGTCGATGTCCGCGTGCTGAATTTCCGTATTTTTGAGTTTTTCCACCAGGTGCAGCAGCTGCTTTTCGCAGACTTCGGCGCCGGTGGGAATTTTGACTTGCTGAAATTTTTTGCCGATCTGTTTTTCGATCTGGCCTACGCGAAACACTTCTTTGATATTGACGATGACAATCGAAATGCCCGTTTTGCCCGCCCGTCCGGTGCGGCCGCTGCGGTGGGTATAGTTTTCAATATCGTCAGGCAGATTGTAATTGATGATATGGGTCAGATCGACCACGTCAATCCCGCGGGCGGCGACGTCGGTTGCCACCAGCATCTGTAAATTTCGCGAACGAAAACGATTCATGACGGAATCACGCTGCGCCTGCGAAAGATCGCCGTGCAGCGCATCGGCATTGTATCCGTCTTTCATGAGCATGTCGGCCACTTCCTGTGTCTCCGTTCGCGTACGGCAGAAGATAATGGCATAAATGTCGGGGTAAAAATCGGCAATGCGTTTGAGCGCAAGATACCGGTCCTTGGCATGCACCACGTAATACTGATGAGAGACGTTTTCCGCGCCGGTATTGCGCGTGCCGACGGTGATTTCCATCGGTTTCTTCATGTAGCTGTGGGCGATGGCTTCAATCCCGCGCGGCATGGTGGCGGAGAAGAGGAGTACCCGTTTCTCCGCGGGGGTGGAGGCCAGCACACCGTTGAGTTCTTCTTTAAAACCCATGTTGAGCATTTCGTCCGCCTCATCGAGCACCAGCCATTTGATGGCGGAGACATTCACTTTTTTCCGGTTGAGCATATCCAGCATCCGCCCCGGTGTGGCCACAACAATCTGCGCGCCTGCGGCCACCTGATGAATCTGCGTGACAATATTGGCGCCGCCGTAAATCGGTACGACATTCAGGTTGTCGATATATTTTGCCATATTGCCCAAATCATCCGTGATCTGGAGGCAGAGCTCTCTGGTCGGGGCCAGAATCAACGCCTGGGTTTTCTTGGAAGCGGTATCGATCTGTTGAATAATCGGAATGCCGAAGGCCGCGGTCTTGCCTGTTCCCGTGTGGGCCAGGGCGACCAGGTCCCGGGTCTGATTCAGCAAAAAGGGGATGACCTGCTGCTGCACGGGCATTGGTTCTTCAAAACCCATCTCGCTTATGGCCTTCAATATTCTTTTGTCGATCTCCGATTCGCCAAATGTCGTCATTTTCGTGTTCATGTTTAACCTTGCTTTCTTCTGTTTTTCTCGCACAAATATTTCTTATAAGTATATCTTATCCGTGTTTTCCACAAGAAACATTTTTATCCGGGCTCCGGAACCATCACTTCGCAGTTCCATATTTCTTCGGAATTTCCAAAATTCTTCGGCAAGGCTGAATGCATGATGATGAATGATCCCGCGCCTCTTGTTGCCTCATCGGCAACGTTTACGGGTTCGCTGAAAGAATAACAATCAACGCAGGGAGGACGGTTTAAAAGCACCCATGCGGGCGGCAGAATCGCTCACCTGCAAATTAAATTAAGAAAAGCCCGGATTGGTCATCGCCCATCCGGACTTTCTTTTATCCTGACCGGATCTTCATAGAAAGAATCCGTTGCATATCATTATGACATACATGAGTACTCAAATTCCCATAATGGAACATTCCTATTCTCACAATGAGACGATGTGGTGAAGTCATCATCCATCCCGTCTGAGCATCACGCAAAAAATCTTTATATTCAAATATTTACAATTTTTCTTTATGACCCGAGGTCCTGGCACGTTAAATGCGATAATCAGAAATTGATGATTTCAGTCCCGCCCTATCCGCGGGACATCGCAAAACACCTGGTTTTTCCAGGTTCTTAAAAAATGTCTAGACACAAGGGCTTTGTTCAAAGCCCAGGAAATTTATGAAACAACAAAGCACCGGGTCATGATGAAGTCTGCGTCGATTTGTCGGGGCGCAGGAAAGTCCATCATACGGAAAACGCATTAATCCGGCCGCTCAGACAGGTTCGCAGTTGCCACATCATGTGGCTTACTATTCAGGAAAGGAGGTCTGGAGCATGCAGTACCGCAACGGGTCGTTTCGTCTTTTCATTTCATGTCATTAACCTGTGACACGGATAACAAAGCGGAAGGAATATTAATAAGAATCATACTGAGGAGGGGTTTTATGGAAGTTGCAAAAACAGTAGAAGAAGTTAATGGCATTGAAGTTGTTGATCCGGCAAAGCACACAGGGAAAGTTGCTGCGGTCGCGTTTGCCGGATATACTTTCGATGCCGTTGACATGGTAATTACAGCATTGGCCTTGCCCTTGATCATGAAGGAATGGGGCCTGAATATGATGCAGGCAGGAACGGTTGTGACTGCGCTGCTGATCGGCGCCTGTTTCGGCGGATTTATTTTCGGGCCGATCGCCGATAAATTCGGCAGAAAAAAAGCATTGATGTGGTGCATTGCCTTTTTTTCCGTTACGACAGCGCTTGCGGGATTTGCGCAGGATCACATTCAACTGGCCGTCCTGAGATTTGTCGCTGGGCTCGGGCTTGGCGCGGAATGGGCGCTGGGAACAACCATGATTGCGGAATTCTATCCCGTTGAAAAAAGGGGAAAAGCCAGTGCCTGGATGATGATTGGCTGGCCTGCCGGTTATTTTATTGCCCTCGGCCTGCAGGCCGCGCTGGTGCCGCTTTTCGGATGGCGGGCTCTTTTCTTTGCCGGCACGGCAGGCATGATCCTGGCCGCTTATATCTGGTTGTATATTCCTGAATCTCCCGTCTGGCTCCGGGCTCAGGCAAAAAAGAAACTGGGCGCTTCGACAGCAAACCCGGTTGCCGCGGTGAAACTGATGGACCTTTTCAAACCCGCCAATATTAAAATCACGTCGCTTACCACCACCATCTGTTTATGCGCCCTGATGACTTACTGGGCGGTCAATACCTGGCTGCCGACACTGCTGCTGCAGGAAAGAGGCTTGAAACTGAAAGGTGTCATCCTTTATCTTGTCATGTTCAACATCGGCAATGTCATCGGATTTATCTTCGGAGGACGGATCGGTGATAAACTCGGCAAACGCAATGTAATGGTAGTCAGTGGCGTTCTTTCCGCAATCATGTTTTATGTCTGGCTGGGCATGACCACCGACATGACGCTGTTCCTGTGGCTGGGCGTGCTTTACCACGCGGTCGGAGCCACGTTCTGGGCCACCTTGCCGGCTTTTATCGCCGAACAGTTCCCGACCAACATTCGTGCTTTTGGCACGTCCACCTCTTATTCCGCCGGCCGTTTTGCTTCGACATTGATACCGATGGCCCTGGGCGCTGCGGCAATGAAATACGGACTTTCGGGCGCTATTGCCTTTATGGCCGTATTTTATCTGATCGCCTCGGCCGCGACATTCATGTTGCGGGACAGGGCAAATATTGAAGCGTAGTTTTTAATCGAAGAATTTACCATCGGGCCGGTTTGAGTTGGAGCGCGTTTGCTTGCAGTCAAACCGGCCTTTGTTTTTAGAATACAGGGTTGGACATCAACGATTTATTCGCTGAACAAATATCCCACAAATTACCCGCCGGGCATTTATGGTCTTTATTACCTTGAAATGCCGTGTGTCAAAATTTCAATCCAATGATTTTAAACATTATTTTACTTTCGATTATTTTCAAAAGAGTATAAAATTAATTAAATATCGGAAAAAGTCTACTAAGTATATTAAATGTTAAAAGCTATTGTCAGAACATGAGAAAATCATGAAGCTAAGTGATACCATTCTAGATGATGAACTATTTAGAGAAATTACTCACTTCTTCGTTGAAAAATCATCAGAGTCAGAAGAGGGTGATAACCCTGAATTCATCAAGTTCTACAAATTGAGTTTAGACAAGGTTTCTAAAGAATCGGTTGAAACAATTATTCAAATGAGTGGCTCACCTATTGAGCGAATATTTTTAGGATCTTTGCTACTTGGTTCCATAAAGTGGTTTCCATATGGTATTGTGATTCACCAAACATACAAAGATACAAATTCTGAACTTACTGAATTTCGTGATTATCTGGATAAATTTTTTGAATTCATCGAGTGGTACAAAATGAAATTCGGATCATTCAGCGCAATTGATGAATACTTAAATGAGCAGGTTAAATCAAAAAAAATGGATAAAGCAGAACGTGATTTTATTAATCGTCTAATGTTTCGATACGTGTATCTTTCACTTAAGGATAGTTGGCACATGACCCTGCAACCTAAATTTCCGGATATTATAATTAATGGTAGATCAATTAGGCCAGATTTATTGTTGTGGATGCCATCTGATACAACTCGGAAATATATCGTAGAATGCGATGGATACGAATTCCACAGTAATAAGGATACTTTCATATCTGATAGAGCAAGAGATCGAGAAACACAACGTCTTGGATATTCTACTCTAAGGTTTTCAGGTTCCGAGATTGTTAAAAACGTTTCTGGGGTAGCTACAGAAGTATTACATATGCTTGAATCAGATGCGGAAGTATCAGAACTTTAACAAATGCATACCCCCGACTTTACCCGCCGCTACGCTTTGGGCAAAGCGAGTGATGTCAGCGTTGCACCTCTCAAGTCGTAATTCACAACATCATTCATAGGCACACACCTCTTGTAAAATATGCCTCAAAAATACTTCCTCACCCTTGCCATCTCCTGAAAATTGAAGATGGCGATCCGGGTGAGGAAGCATGAAAGAGGAGACTAGTACCTACTTGCATAAAAAGATGTCATTTCGAAGAAACGAAGTGACTGAGAAATCTTTAAAATCGTTGAAAAGATTTCTCCCTCCGGTCGAAATGACAGAAGGCGAACTTATGCAAACAGGCGGCTAGTGTTTGTTACATCTCCAGATACCCTGTTGCTCTGCTGCTTTGATCAGCTCATCGCGGGTATCGGGATGGGCGATGCTGATCAGGAGTTCGGCGCGTTCACACGTGCTCTTGCCCTTGAGATCCACCGCGCCATACTCCGTTATCACATAATGCGTCATCGTGCGGGGAACCGTTACAATGCCGCCGGGGCTCAAGGTGGGAACGATGCGGGATTTCTTTTCGCCGGTTTTGCTTTCTTTGAGAGAAGACAGGCAAACGATGCCTTTGCCACCTTCTGATTTAAAGGCCGCATTGATGAAGTCCAGCTGGCCGCCCGTGCCGGTGATGTGGCGGATGCCGGATGATTCGGAACAGACCTGTCCGTAAAGGTCAATCTCGATGGCGTTGTTGACGGAGACCAGTTTATCGTGCGCGGAGGCGACATTTACATTATTGGTATAATCCACGGAGCAGCTGGCCGCTGACCGGTTCATGTGCAGGAAGTCGTATAATCTCTGAGAACCCAGGGCAAAGGTATAAACCATTTTGCCCTGATCAAAGGCTTTGCGGCGGCCGGTCATCACGCCCGCTTCAAACATGTCGATATAAGAATCCACCAGAACTTCCGTGTGACATCCCAAATCTTTCAGATCGGAGTGGGCAAGCATTGCTCCCACGGCATTGGGCATGCCGCCGATGCCCAGCTGAATAACCGATCCGTCTTCAATCAGTTCCATGACATGAGCCGCAACGGCTTTATCCACGTCGGAAGGCGGAATGAAAGGCACCTGGATCAACGGTTTGTTGTCCGTCTCGACGATCATGTCTACATCCGATATATGAACCGCTTCATTGTTGCCGCCCAGACAATAGGGGGCTTTGTCGCAGACCTCGACGATCATCTTGGTCGCCTTCTTGACAAAACAATAGGTGTCGGAATTGGAAACGCTGAAGTTGAAGTAGCCATGGTCGTCCATCGGGGCCACTTTGATCATGACCACTCCCGGCTCAACATAGCGTCTGATGAGTTCCGGACCTTCCTGGTAAAGCATCGGAATATAATTGCACAGGCCCTTGTCATGCAGGATGCGGTCGCCGCCGCTGAAATGCCAGGAGTGATACATAAAGTGATCCCGCGTCTCGTCGCAGGCGCCCACCTGCGCGAGTCCCGGATACGTCACCCCGTAAACTTTCACATCCTGCAATTCGTCTCTTCGTTTTGCCAGATAGGGATCCAGAAAGGTCGGCGACATGGCAAAATGCCCGTAATGGACTTTGTCGCCCGATTTTACAACATTCACCGCTTCTTCCGGAGATACCACTTTGCTCTGATACTCATTCATCACACCCATTTGTCTTCCTCCTATTGCCCCTTGGTATATTTGATTGCTGATTTATTCATTAATCTTAGCCAGGTTTTTTGCCCATTTGATCTTCTGCGGCAGATTGCCCAGACGCTGATACATGACCCGTTGGCTCTGAGGGGGACCGGCGCCGTGCATGCTCTCCACCAGGCAGGTTCCGCCCGTCATGTTCTCAATCAATCGCAATATTTTCATCCGTGTTTCCGCAGGCACACCTTCCACGCCTGCCAGATATTTCCGGACATGCTTTCCGGTTTCCGCGCTTCTCAGGTCCTGATCAAAAGGAAGCGTCGCCATGATCCCGCCCGCGATATCATGGGCCAGACGCGATATTTCATAGATGTTCCGGGTAATGTTGTGCTTGGTGCAATTGGCGAGCAGCGGATCGGGATAGAAGGAGCCGCTTGCTGTTTTGGAGCCCATGGCAGAGCAGGCGACGGAACCGGCATAAACCGTTTCGGTCAGATGCATCATCTCGATGAGCTTGTCCTTGATGTGGGAAGCGCCCGCCGTTCCCTGGTACTGGGCGGCCAGCGCCGTGGCGCCGATAATGATATCGGACACGCCGCCTTTGCATCCCCCGTAATTCTGGCGGTGCAGCGTGGCAAACCTCTCGACCAGCATCCCGCTGAAATCGATCTCGCCGCACATGAAAACCCTTTCCCAGGGAACAAACACATCCTCGAAGATAATGAGGGCCTCTCCGCCGACGACTCCGAATTCCGTGTTGCCGGCATCAATGCCGTCTTCGAGCTTTCTTTCTTCATTGGACTGACGCCCGAAGATCAGGGTAATGCCGGGTGAATTGAGAGGAATGGCCGCAGCGATGGCATAGGCTTCATCTCCCTTCGCCATGTTCTGAGTAGGCATGATGAGGATTTCATGGCTGTTGACTGATCCTGTCATGTGGGCCTTCGCTCCCCGAATCACGATGCCGTCGTCCCTTTTTTCTACGACATGCGTGAACAGATCCGGATCGGACTGTTCACCGGGACGTTTGGACCGGTCGCCCTTGGGGTCTGTCATCCCACCGACGACCATCCGGTTCTCCGATTGAATGTACTTTAAGAACTCAACAAATCGTTTGAAGTATGACGTCCCTTTGGCCTCATCGATCTCATAAGTGGTTGAGTACATGGCATTCATGGCATCAAATCCGACGCATCGCTGGTAACAGCTTCCCGTTTCATGAGAGATGAGCCGGAGCATTAAAACTTTTTTGATCAGATCATCCACGGATTGGTGAATGTGCGTAAAACGGTTGATTTTGTTTCCCGTGAGATGGCTGGTGGCCGTCATCAGATCTTCATTTTCCGGCCGGAGCGCCAGTTCATAAGTCTTTGCCGCCGCGTTGATATGGGGAATCAGCGCCGGATGGGTGGTGACATCCTCCACGCGTTTCCCCTTGTAATAGACATTCAAATTTTGCTTCTTTAGACTTTCAATATAATCCTGCTTTGTTTTGATCATGTTCTTCCCCCATTGTTTCATGATTGTGTATAAAGTGCTTCCGTCATCTGCAGCAAAGAGCGGTCATTCTTCCGGATGGCCAGAATCTTTCCGTAAACCGCGGGCAATAGCGAACTGATATAAAATTTTGCCGTCAGGGTTTTTGCCGTATAAAATGTTTCATCGCCGTTGCCGTTCCCGGCTTTTCGGGAGGCAATGGCAGCCTGCCAGATCAGCATCCACCCCATCACGACATCCCCCACAATTTCCAGATAAGGCGACGCCCAGGAATAGGCGAGAAATGAATCATCCGTTTCCGTTGCGGACAGGAGCTCCGTCGTCAGGTATTCCAGGGCCGTAATGCTTTTTTCAAGTTCGGCGGCATAATGAGACAAATCAGCAATCCCCTTCGCTTCTTCAATGGCCGTTTTCATGTTATCCAGCAGAGCGGCAAGAGCCGCGCCTTTTTTCATTCTGATTTTGCGGCCGAAAAGATCCAGGGCCTGAATGGCGTTTGTCCCTTCGTAAATGGACGTAATCTTGCTGTCCCTGGCGCACTGTTCAACCTTGTATTCATGACAATAACCATAACCGCCGTGGACCTGGATGGCTTTCACGCAGGTTTCAAAACCCTTGTCCGAACAGTAGGCCTTGCAGATGGGCGTCAGGATCTCGACCAGATTCTGCCATTTGAGTTTTTCCTCTTTGTTGAGCGTCACGGCCTCCCAGTCCATGCAATGCATGGTATATAAAATAAGAGCCCGCATGCCTTCCGTATAGGCTTTCATCCAAAACAGGCTTCTCCTCACATCGGGATGGGCGATGATGGCGGTCTGTTCGGAGCCTGCCGCGCCGAAAGCCGTTCCCTGTTTTCTCTCCGTTGCAAAATGAAGGGCGTGAAGATAGGCCGTTCCGGCCTGCGCCATGCCCTGCATGCCGACGAGAATCCGCTGCTCGTTCATCATGTGAAACATGACCTGGATGCCTTTTCGTTCGGGGCCCAGAAGTTCGGCCAGGCAGTTGCCGTTGTCGCCAAAGTTCAACACCGCCGTGGCGGAACCTTTCATGCCCATCTTGTGCTCGATTCCCGAACAGGTAATATCGTTGAATTCTCCCGGCGCGCCGTCCTGGGCCACCCTGATCTTCGGCAAGACGAAGCAGGAAAGGCCTTTGGTGCCTTCGGGGTCCCCCTCAATCCGGGCCAGCAGAATATGAATGATGTTTTGAGTCAGGTTCTGCTCGCCCCCGGTGATGAAGATTTTGCTGCCCGTAATAGAATAAGTGCCGTCCGTGTTCCTGACGGCTCTGGTTCTCACGGCGCCCACGTCTGACCCGGCCTGCGCCTCCGTCAGGTCCATGACACCGGCATACCGGCCTTCATAAAGAGGGATCATGTATTTTCTTTTCTGTTCATCCGTACCGTAGAGTTCAATGACCTTGGCTGCGCTGTGGGTCAGCCCCGTGTATCCGGTCAGGGAATGATTGGCGGCAAAGAACATTGTGCTGCACGCATAGTGGATAGAAAGAGGAACATGCTGCCCGCCGACATTGTAATTCTCCGGCAGGCTCATCCATCCGCCTTCACAAAATTTCTGAAAGGGCGCCCGATAAGCTTCGGGAACCGTGACCCGGTTGTCCTGCCACTGGCAGCCGATCTTGTCGCCGATGCTGTTGGCGGGCGCAAAATCATTTACGGCCAGCTTCTCCGCAGCCGATATGATCATTTCAAACGTTTCTCTGGAATGATCCTGAAACCGTTTTGCCTCGCATAAGTCCTCGACGTTTAATTGTTCATACAGAACAAAGCGGGTATCCCGCAGGTCCATTAATTTATTTCCCATTTTTAAAATCCTTTTCCCTTGTGGCCGGTATGTCCCGGCCTTGATCTTTTTGATTGGATATTGCTAATCTAGTCAACTCGGATAACCGCTGCATCACCCTGGGCCAGGCCTCCGCAGATACCGCAGGCGCCGATGCCGCCGCCGCGCCTTTTCAGTTCATACATCATGGTCAGCAATATCCGCGCGCCGCTGGCGCCAACGGGATGTCCCATGGCAATGGCGCCGCCGTTGGGGTTCGTCTTGTCCATGATTTTCGTCCACTGATTTTTATTGCCGTTGGCCATGATTTTCGCCGACACCAGCGGCATGGCGGCAAATGCCTCATTGATTTCGAAAACATCGACGCCTTCCATGGCGAGACCGGCCCGCGCTAAGGCCTGTTGAATCGCATAACCCGGCACTTCCGCCATCCGCCTGGGTTCGCGGGCCATACTGGCCATGGACAAAATGGTGGCCAGCGGCTTTACGCCCATTTCGTCGGCGCGGGATCTTTTCATGATGATCACCGCTGATGCCCCCGCATCAAGCCCCGGTGCGTTGCCGGCCGTGACGGTCGGGCTTCCGTATACGGGTTTCAGTTTGGCGAGGCCCTCGATCGTGGAATCGGCCCGGGGAAAATCATCCTCGGCAAACATTTTGGCCGGCCCTTTTTTCTGCGGTATTTCGACAGGCACGACTTCATCGGCGAACTTGCCGGCTTTCTTTGCGGCCTGATATTTCTGCTGAGACCCCAATGCCCACTGATCCTGCATTTCCCGGGTAATGCCATGCTCCAGGGCCACTTCACCGGCATCCCGAGCGAGGATGCCAAATCCATTGTATTGAATCGGATTGAGATGGTCGACCATGGTTACAGGCGCCAAGCCCCGTCCCCAGCGGTGGCCGTTTAAGACAACCGGCGTGTTGCTCATGTTTTCAGCCCCGACTGCCATGCAGACTTCGGACTCACCGAGGCGGATCGACTTTTGGCCCAGCTGGACGCAAACCAGAGAGGAACAGCAGGCCCTGTCTACCGTAAGGGAGGGAAGGTCGTCCGGTAACCCGGCTTTCAGCAGGGCCTGCCGCCCGATCACATTATAATTCAAAGCCGCCTCCGACTGGATGCACATCCCGTAGTACAATTCGTCCAGATCGCCGCCCGTGAGTCCTGAGCGCTCCAGACACGCCTTGATGGCAATAATTCCGAGATCCATGCTGTGTATATCGCGAAGCATGGAACCAAACCTGGAAAACGGCGTTCTCACGCCACTGACAATTACGACTTCATCTTTTTTATCCATGGGTACAACAGACTCCTTATTTGTTTAATTGTTATGTTTCTCCGGGATCTTTGCTGTGATTGATTTACAATGTTCCCGGGGGCTGTCTTCTCGCAAACCCGGCATCACCAGATCGTATATCCGCCATCGATCACCAGAGTGGACCCGGTCATGTAGTCGGAGGCTTCCGAAGCCAGAAAAATTGCAGCCCCTACAATCTCCTCGGGCTTGCCCAGGCGTTTGAAGGGGATTTTAAAGTTCAGGAATTTCCGATGCGATTTATTCTGCTGCTGATATTGGGTCATTTCCGTTTCGAAAAAACCCGGGGCAATACAGTTGACATTAATGCCGGATGACGCCCATTCCAGCGCCAGCGCTCTTGTCATATGGGCGATGCCCGCTTTGGAAACGCAGTAGGGCATGGCAATACTGGCGGCCATGTTTCCCAGAATGGATCCGACGTTGATGATTTTGCCTTTTTTCTGCTTCAGCATGATTTTGCCGACGCCCCGGGAAAGTAAAAAAGCTGATTTCAGATTGGTGTCCATGACATGCTCCCAATCCTCAAGGGTCGTATCAACGGCTTTTTTCATGGGCGCGATCCCCGCATTATTGATGAGAACATCCACACGACCCTAGTAGTCCCGGGTAAGAGCGACCAGCCGCTCGATGCTTTGGGGATTGCTGACATCCACCGGCATGGCAATCGCCTGGCCGCCTTTTTTGATGATTTCATTGGCGGTGAGTTCGATCAGATCAAGCGATCTGCTCGCCACAACAACCCTGGCCCCGGCCTGGGCCAGCCCCAAAGCCATTGCCCGGCCCAGCCCTTTGCTGCCACCCGTTATAATGGCCACTTTGCCCTCAATCCTGAATTTTTCCATGCAGTCCATAAAATTTGAGATCATTTCCTTTCCCTGTTGCGGGCAAATGCCGCGCCGATTTACTGATGAATTTGCATGCCTTGTGCCATAGATGCTTCACCGTTAAAACATTTGTATATCATTGTTATTGTTATTAATTAAAAATTTACTTGCTTGTTGCCTGATTCTATGGTTAAAAATCCATCCCATTATGAGACAACTAGTTGTCTCATAATGGGATATGCAATGCTAATTTGTGTCAATATGGAATAGTGATCTTCAGGCCGGGGGAAAACATGGAAAAACCAAAAAATTCGCCAAAGAAGCGTAATTTACCTGTCGCGGATCAGAGAATCGTCAATTATGATGAAGAGCATCAGCGCACGCGGAAAGAATGGGAAAAATTCATCAGTGGCGGCACTGAACTGGACGAAGCCGTTATCCCGAATGAAATTCTGGAGTCGTGGATCCGCTGTAAAAATTATGGTGTCAATCCGAAAAAAGCGGTCATCAACAACGTCCTGACCGGAAACCGTTTGCAGGACCTGCAAAACAGAAACAAAGACTTAATCAAGATCAGCTGGCCGTTTATGCGGCATCTTTATAAGTTTGTGGAAGGCTCGGGGATCATCGTTGTCCTGTTCAACCATGAAGGTTATCTGCTGGAAATTATCGGCGACGAGCACGTTATCACGCATGCCAGAACCGGTAATTTCGTGCCGGGGGCCTACTGGGGTGAAGAGTCGGCCGGGACAAACGGCGTCGGGACCCTGTTAAAAGTACAAAGGCCCATTCAGATCTTCGGCTGTCAGCATTATTGCCGGAATTTTCACCGGGAGACGGGTTCCAGTGCGCCGATTTTCAATCCGGAAGGCGAATTCATCGGAGGGCTTGTCATGACGGGCCTCTACTATAAAGTCAACCCTCACACGCTGGGGATGACGGTTGCGGCGGCCATGGCCATCGAGAACGAACTCCGTATCAATAAAGCTCTGATCGAGGCTCATGTCGCCAACAGCTATCAGAAGACCGTTATCTCATCCATTCCGGAAGCGCTGATCGCGATAGATAATGACGGCCTCATCTCACTCATGAATGACAATGCCAAGAACATGTTTTTTTCGCAGAACAAATGGGTGGAGCATAAAAATATCCACGAGGTTTTCGGTGATAAAAACGGCGAATTCTTTCGGATGATCGAAAAGAATCAATCCCTGATCGATGTTGAAGTGCGGATTTTCTCCGATGATGTGGCAAAAGACTATACGCTGACCAGCAATCCCATTTTATCCAACAACGGGGAGCTGATGGGAAAGATCATCATCCTCAATGAAATCAAACGCGCGAAGATGCTGGTGACCAAAATGATCGGCGCCAAGGCCAATTTGCGATTCGAAGATATCTGCGGGATGAATCAGGGCTTTCTGGAAACCATCCGGCAGGCCCGCATGGTCTCGCAAAGCAATTCCAACGTTCTGCTGCTGGGTGAAAGCGGTACGGGCAAAGATATTTTCGCACAGGCGATTCATAATGCCAGCAAACGCAGAAACGGTCCTTACGTGGCCATCAACTGCGGCGCCATACCGAGGGATCTGATTTCCAGTGAACTGTTCGGCTACACGGAGGGTTCGTTTACCGGGTCAAAGCGCGGCGGCAACCAGGGAAAGTTTGAACTGGCGGACGGAGGAACGATATTTCTGGATGAAATCGCGGAAACCCCCCTGGAATTGCAGGCTGCTCTCTTAAGGGTCATTGAGGACAAATCCATTGTGCGAATTGGCGGATCCAGTGTGCGGCCGGTGGATGTGCGCATCATTGTGGCGACCAACAGGCATCTCAAAGAAGAGGTACGGAAGGGAAATTTCCGCGAGGATTTGTATTATCGCGCCAACGTCTTTTCCATCAATATGGTTCCCCTGCGGGAACGTCTGGACGATATCCCCCTGCTGATCGATTATTTCATCAATAAACACAGCAAAATAATGGAAAAAGGCATTGACCGGGTTGACGAAAAAGTCACGAATATTTTCATGAACTATCCATGGCCGGGTAATGTCCGGGAGCTTCAAAATGTCATTGAACGCATGATGAACTATTCTCAAACCAATGAACTGACCGCCGATCTCATCCCGGAAGAAATCTTTCATTTTCAGAAACAAACGCCGCTGATCAGTGAAGAGTTTGAGGCGACAAAGGACATTGAACGCCAGATGATTGTCAAGATGCTGCAGTTGAACATGTCCAAAAGCGAAATCATCAAGAAGTTAAAAATATCCCGCAGCACCCTTTACCGCAAGCTGGAACGCTATAATCTTGAATAAGCCTTTACACGAGGCGTCGTCGTCGATTTCTTGGCCATAACAGTCAACGGCATCTGAGGGTTAAAAGCATTTTTTAAGCAATGACTCCGGCGGAAGGAAAACCGGTGATGCCGGATCCTGCCATCAATATAAGCGTCCGTAAGCCATTCATGATTTATTTTTTTGCCGTTCTTTGATTATTTTCAGCGATAGTATCCGCTGCCGACAACCCAGCCGAACGGTTCAAACGCCAGTACGTAGGATCGCTTGGGCTGCGCTATGGTTTGTCCCTTTCTGGTAAACTGGTATTCGACATATCCGCCGCCGGCTTTCGCGCTGGCCAGAAATTCTTTCACATAATAAACGCCTTTGGCGTCCTTATCCCCGATCCGGTTTCTTCCCTCCACATCCTGGCGGCCATATAATACAACATTGACGCCTTCCTTTGTATCGGCCCAGAAATATCCATCTGTTCCGTACCGCAGTTCCCTGAGCAGGCTGGATCCCAGTTGTTTGGCTTTCGCCAGGGTCATTTCTCCCTTTTGATGCCGGGCATAAATAGCCGCGAGCATGCTGACCGCAGTTTCCACCTCGCTTTTAATCAGCAGATCCTGCGCCGCAATATCAACATGCGCTTTTCCCTGTGCCTGCGCCGCGGCAGGCAAACAAAATATACTCATACATACCAAACCAACCAGCATGGTCATCCATATCTTTTTCATACATCCCTCCGTTATCGTAAACCTTTTTTTCTGGACACCCCTGTGGCGTCCGCGGCCAGCATCGCGTTGAAAACTTTTTCAGGCGTGATCTCGCCTGCTTCATGATGGATGCCTTCCTCGGGTGCGCAGGCTTTCCGCGCCACTTTCATCAGGTCTTCCCGACCGGCGTTGGCAAGACCGATGTCGGCAAGCGTGGTCGGCAGGCCGATTTCCTCACAAAAGGAAAACACGGCTGCCGATTCCTGAGGTGAAGCATCGGTAAGCTGCAATCCCGTCAAAACGCCGAAGGCGACTTTTTCACCGTGGTAAAACGAATGGGTTTCCGGAAGCGCAGTCAATCCGTTGTGAATGGAATGGGCTGCCGCAAGTCCCGCACTTTCAAACCCGATGCCGGAGAGCAGGATATTGGTCTCGACGATATGGCTCAATGCTTTTGTCACAATATGTTTCTCGACGGCAATTTTAGCGGCGGCGCCGTATGTGAGCAGCGTATCATAACAGAGCCTGGCCAGATGCAGTCCCGCGAGTGTGCTGTATCCGCCGCAGGCGTTCGGCGACTGCGTGCGGTCGCAGGACCTGGCTTCAAACCAGGTGGCCAGCGCGTCGCCCATTCCGGAAACCAGAAAGCGCGCCGGAGCATCGGCGATGACGGTTGTGTCCACCAGCACCACCTGCGGGTTGGTTTTCTGGTAATAAACGGAATCGAATGCGCCTGCTTCCGTATAAAGGACGGCGCAGCCGCTGCAGGGTGCATCCGTCGAGGCAATAGTGGGAACGATGATGACCGGGATTTGAGCCCGGTCGGCGGCGATTTTTGCCGTGTCGATGGCTTTGCCGCCGCCCATGCCGATGAGGACGTCCGCCTGCCCGCGATCAATAACCCCGGCCAGCCGGTTCAATTCTTTTTCACAGCACTCCCCATGAAACGAGTCGATAATAATCGCGTCAGCCTTTAACGCATCAGCACAGGGGCCAAGTATTTTTTCTTTTGCCGAGCGCGACGCCAGGATCAATCCTTTTTTGCCGAACCACTGCACCCAATGGGGCAACTGGTTTAAGACTCCTTCGCCCTGGATGTATTTTCCGGGGAAAACCGATTTCAAAAACATCGTTGACCTCCTTCATTGGTCTGATGGTTTGTTACACCAGTCTTTCTTGAAAATCAAATCATCATCCTGCCCGAGTCTGCCACGTTCCGCGGACATCATGGCATTAATATATTTTTTGCAACAGTATCCCGTTGATTTCTCAGGGATGATGCTGTAAATGATTGAAGCTGTCAACAGGCTGTCTCTAATACGGTCAAATGGGGAAGAAGATGAAACTATTCATTACCGGCGGCGCCGGCTACATCGGAAGTCATGTTCTGCAAACATTGGGGAAGGCAGGGCATGAAATATTGACGTACGACAATCTTTCCACGGGAAATGAGTGGGCCGTTCTTTACGGACGTCTGGTCAAAGGTGATCTTGCCGATACACAACTGCTCAGTGAAACTCTTGATGGTTTCAGACCTGACGCCGTCATCCATTTTGCGGCTTCAATCCAGGTGGAAGAATCCGTTCGGGAGCCGCTCAAATACTACCGGAACAATGTCATCAACACATTGAATCTTCTGGCCGTCATGCAGAAATTCAACATCAATAATTTTCTTTATTCCTCCACGGCCGCCGTCTACGGCATTTCTGAGAAAACCCCCGTCGATGAAAATGAACCCCTGCGGCCGATTAATCCTTACGGCGCCTCCAAGGTTATGGTCGAACAGGTCCTGCAAGACCTGACGCAGGCAACCGATTTCCGGTACATCGCCCTGCGGTATTTCAATGTTGCCGGGGCTGATCCGGGATGTCTTATCGGCCAGGCCTATAAGGAACCAACCCACCTGATGACCCGGGCGCTGAAGACGGCCCGCGGCGAATTCCCCGAACTATTAATATTTGGCACTGATTATCCCACTCCTGACGGCACCTGCATCCGGGACTACATTCATGTTAATGATCTGGCTGAAGCTCATGCGCTGTCCCTGAATTATCTGCTGGAAACAGGAAAGGCGGAAGTTATGAATTGTGGATACGGCCACGGATTTTCGGTTCGGGATGTTGTGACAACGGCCAGGAAGGTTACCGGCATCGATTTTGCGGTAGTGGAAACATCAAGACGGGCCGGCGACCCGGCACAGTTGGTTGCCGATAGCACAAAGCTGCGCCGGATGACCGGCTGGAAGCCCCGTTACGACAATCTGGAGTTCATCATCGATACGGCCTGGAAATGGGAATTAAAACTCGCCGATAAACTCAAACAAATACGTTGATCCAAAAACGGTACAAAATGGCCGGTGTCAAAGATTAGCAGTCGCTCCGGCAGCAATGAAGGACAACCCCTTTGTATTCCCTGTTTAATTGGTCAAAACAGCCCGAACTTCGCTTGATCTCTTGCCACCATTAGACGGTCATCCTGTCAGACTCGCCTTATTCATGGCTGGCGTTGGTCTAAAAATTACATAATCATCATTGAATGCCGGGGCGAATTGTGTTTATGAATAGACATGCCATACGGGAAAATATCATGATTCAAAAATCCAAACCGGTCGAGATTGATTTTAACTCCGGATTCCAGCGGGCGATTGCGCTGATGGAGGAGACGCAAAGAAATATCCTGATTACCGGGCGGGCGGGTACGGGAAAGTCGACGCTGCTTGCATATTTCCGCGATCACACCGGAAAGAAAGCGGTTATTCTGGCGCCGACGGGTGTGGCGGCGGTTAATGTTGAAGGTCAAACGATCCATTCCTTTTTTCATTTCAAGCCGAATGTAACGGCGGCGTCGATCAAAAGAAAAAAGAAATCGGAAAAAGACAAATCGACCATCTACAAAAAGTTGGTCACCATTGTGATCGATGAGGTGTCGATGGTGCGCGCGGACCTGCTGGACTGCATCGACAAATTCCTGCGTCTCAACGGTCCGGATGAAAAAGAGCCTTTCGGCGGCGTTCAGATGATTTTTATCGGTGATCTGTATCAACTGCCGCCGGTGGTCACGTCTGCGGAGCGGGACATCTTTAAGAGCCATTACCCGACGCCCTATTTTTTCAGCGCGAAATGTTTTGACCAGTTGGACATTGAATATGTCGAACTGGAAAAGGTCTATCGCCAGAAAGATGATGAATTTGTCCGGCTGCTCAACACCATCCGCAACCGCTCCGTGACGGATGAAGATCTGGCGCAATTTAACAAACGCTGCGATCCGCAGTTTGAAGCGCCACCCGGTTCCTTCTATCTGTCGCTTACCAGCACCAATGCTCTGGCTGATACGATCAACGAAAAACGTCTGGCTGAATTGACGGGGAAGATCTGGAAAGCCGCAGGCCGGATAGAGGGGGATTTCGGCAGGGAATATCTGCCGACGGCCGTGGATTTGAAACTGAAAAAAGGGGCGCAAATCATGCTGCTCAATAATGACTCCTTCGGACAGTGGATCAACGGCACCATCGGCAAGATCAAAAAGTTCGAACCCGATGACGACGGCGAAGATGTGATTGTAGCCGAGCTGGACAACGGCGACACGGTTCGCATTTCCCCCTATACCTGGAAAATCTACCGGTTCTTTCTGAAAAACGAAGAGCTGCGTTCGGAGGAAGTCGGGTCGTTTACGCAGTATCCGGTTCGTCTGGCCTTTGCGGTCACCATTCACAAAAGCCAGGGGAAAACTTTTGAAAACGTGGTGATTGATGTGGGGCGGGGCACGTTTGCCCACGGACAGATGTATGTGGCTCTTTCGCGCTGCACGACGCTTGGTGGCATTGTTCTTAAACAGCCGCTCACGAAAAATCACATTATGATGGACTGGCAGGTGGTGAAATTTCTGACGGGTCTTCAATACGCGCAGGCCGCCAGAACCTTCAGCCGCGAAGATAAGCTGCAAATGATCGAAACAGCGATCATCGAAAAGAAGAACATCGAAATCCTCTACCTCAAGGGACAGGATGAAAAAACGCGCAGGATCGTCCGTCCCTTGTTGATGGGTGAAATGGAATACAAAGGACACCCTTATCTGGGACTCACCGCTTTCTGCCTGGCCCGCAGGGAAAAGCGCATTTTCAACGTGGATAAAATTCTGGAAATTACCGAGCCGGGACAAGAATCGTTATTGCAGGATTAACCGGTGCAGGGTCTGCGAAAATAGCCTGCCGCGGACGTTGGACGCTTTATTTGATCAGACCGCTTCCGTCGTTATGGGCTAATTGACTTTCCCTTCGCTGAGCATCTGTCTTTCAATGGCGAGAATGGCCCTGCCCAGCGCCGTATCCAGTTGCCGGTTGTCATGTTCAAAGTCAATACCGATAAACTGGAGGTTGGTTCTATCCTGAGGGGGCGATGCATTACACACTCTGGCCTCTATGTTAAATTCCGTGGAATCAATGATTAATTTAAATTTTACGATATTCCCGTAAAGGAACAAATTTGATTTGGGATAGGAAAATTTAGCTCCGCCGATGGAGATATCAATTAAATTAATTTTTTCTTCTTTGAAAAAAAGGCTGATATTGCTCTGCGAAGGCGGTTTAACGCGGAAATGCATGCGGAAATCCAGCAGATCCGGTTTTCCGTATGGCTTCAGAACAAGCGCTTCCACATTATTGTTTGCGGAAATCTGATAATTGGCAATCAAATCAATGAACCGCGCCGAAAGGCCGAAGCGCAGAGTGCGTGTTTCGACATTGCCTAAAAAAGTAACCAACATTCTGCGATTAAGGAAGTGACGGGTTAATGCAGGAGATGTTTGCGAAATAATGATATTGCTGTTTTCGTAATCATAAACCAGGGCCTTCATATAATGGGCGCCGCTTGTATTGATTTCATTTTCGAAAACGACATCAATTCGCGTTCCGATTTTCAGTTCCGGTATCTTTAACATTAATGACTCATAAATCGTATTTTAAATGCTGCCTGGTCAGGCATTATATTGCCTTATGATGCAGCATAATAAAATGATCGAATTTAATCAAATAATTTCTGGTCTTAATCGGGTAAAATCGTCTTCGACAATGACGGCGCGATTAATTTTGCAGGTAAAGTGTTTCAGGCCGTCATCAGACCCTTCAGATATTTCGACCGTTCGTCTTCCGGGAACTTTTCTATGGCATAGCGCAGCATCGTGCGGGGCATTTGATGATAATGCGCATTGAGAAAATTTCTTTCCACCATGCAATCCCGCTTGCCCACTTCACGCAGCATCCAGCCTGTGGCTTTGTGCATCAGGTCTTCCCGGTCAGTCAGCAGTAATCCGGCAATTTCCAGGGTGTCGTCAAATTGCCTGTTCTTGATGAAGTGAAAAGTGGCAATGATCGCTATACGCCTTTCCCAGAGGCTTTTAGAGCGTGCGAGGGTATAAAGCGGTTGTCTGTCTTTATCCATAAGCCACGGGCCGACAATCCGATACGCGGACAGATCAACCAGGTCCCAGTTGTTGATGTATCGGGTATTTTTCAAATACAATTCATAGACGGCTTTTTGACTGGCGGGGTTGCCTTGAGAAAATTTTTGCACCAGCAATAACAATGCGCACAGGCGTTCTTCATGGCAGACGGACTTGAGGAGGCTCTGAACCTCGCCCAGCGGCGCATTCTTGAATTTTTTCGCCTGTTCCCGCAGCACCGGCACCCGGATGCCGAGAAAACGATCTCCCTCTCCGTATTGGCCGATGCCCGTCTTAAAAAACCGTTGCGAGTGTCCGGCTATCTGCGGATCGGCGAGTCTTCGTAGAATTTTGCTGATTTCCTGTGCTGTCATAGCTGGTTTGGATGGCGAAGGATTCTATAGCAATAATTCCATTTCTAAATCAATGATGATATCGCGACAACCCCCATGTTTGGGGGCACGCAAGCCAACACAGATAGCGCTTGATTCAGACATGGAAAAGCTTCGATACGAAAATGGAGATGAAGTACAAGGCCGACAAAGACAGAACAACTGCGCCGGCCCTGGAAATCTGTTTGTCGATCTTTACGATCAGCAGGTCCCAGTCTGTTGCTTCCGCTTTGCGCATCATTGCCGTGAGCGATTCCCGATGTGACATTGCGGTTTGATTTTCATTCAACACCATCTGCATGGTAGAAATACCGGTTGAGGTCTGCATGACTTTTACTCCCTGTCTCTTGATCCGGGTTACATCAGATATTTTCTGACGGAGGCGGTGATCACGCCGCCTATTTTCAGTTCTTCTTTGGGATATATTGTTGGATAAGCCGGGTTGGCTGCTTCCAGAACAATTTCCCTGCCCTGCCTTTGGAAATATTTCATGGTCCACTGGCCATCGACTTCGGCCAGAACAATATCGCCTTTTTTAGGGGTTCGGTTCCGCTCGACAATAACCAGATCGCCTTCCATGATGCCGGCGCCGATCATTGAGTCGCCGGTAACGCGCAACAGAAAGGAGGAATCCGGTTTATCCACGAGGTATTCATCCATGGATACGACATCGTGTGCGCTTTCTTCGGCTGAGACGGGAAGGCCTGCGGCAACATTGCCGACCAGGGGAATGCCGAAGGAAATTCCCGATAGTTTGAGAAAGCCCTGCGCGTCTTTCTCCAGAATGCCTTTTTCGATCAGCTTCTCGATCCAGTAGGATACAACGCTTTTCGAACGCACCTCGAAAAGATCCATCATCTCGGTGTAAGTGGGCATGCGTTTCTGGTTGCGGTAAAAAGCAACCAGGCTTTGTTCAATGGATTTTATGTCACGGGTTTTTTTCATGGCCCTTTATATATAGAACGTGCGTTCTATTGTCAAGCACTTTTTTGCGCGGTATAACCTTATCGATCATGCGGGGAGGAAATATAACGAATACAAGGGCATGCCATGCGTATGGGACCTCATGGGATCTTTGGTTATCAGGTTGTCAGATTATCAGGGAGAGATGACGGATGCGTGTATTTGCGGATAGAGCTTATCTGGTCATGGTGTACTTCTGCTCATCTTTGGGGACATACCACTTGATGATGTTGTGGCCGATGCCGATAGGGGCGGGCTCTATACCGCGGATGCTTTTCGATATAATGATTAATTCATCGGGAACATAGAGGAATGTATAAGGTTGATCTTCCGCCAGGATTTCCTGAAAACGATCATAATATTTTTTACGTTCGTCCTGATTGAAGGTGCTACGGCCCTTCACCAGCATATCGTCGGCTTCCGGATTATTATAGGAAACAAAGTTAAGCTCTTCCCGTGCGGTCTTACTGGAATGCCATACATCATAGGCATCAGGGTCAAGCGGAATCGTCCAGCCCAGGATGACCGCGTCAAAGCGCCGTTTATTGATAAAATCCGTCACAAATGCCGACCATTCCAGAATGCGGATTGTTGCAGTGATGCCGACTTCTTTCAGTTGACGCTGAATAATTTCCGCGCATTTCTGCCGGGTTTCATTGCCCTGATTGGTCAGGATTTCAAATACAAAGGGCTTGCCGTCTTTCTCCAGAACGCCATCACCGTTTTGATCCGCAAAGCCCGCCTGTTTGAGCAGGTCGCGTGCTTTGGCCGGATCGTAATTGTAAATTTTTACCTTGTCATTATGCGCCCAAGTCCCCGGTTTGTATGGCCCCGTTGCGGGTTTGCCCAATCCCAGAAGCACGCCGCTGACGATTTCGTCTTTATTAATGGCGTATGATATGGCCTGCCTGACCCGTTTATCCGTAAAGAGCGGATTTTTGAGATTATAACCCACATACGTATAGGCAAAGGCGAGATAGCGATACTTGTTAAAATTCTCTTTGAATAAATTATTGTCCGTCTGCCTTGTATATTGCAGTGGCGTGAGCCCCATCATGCCGATATTCCGGGCGCGCAGTTCCAGAAACATGGTGGCGGTATCGGGAATAATGCGTGTAATCCGTCCGTCAAGGTAAGGACGCCCTTCAAAATAATTCTCATTGGAAACCAGCACAATCTTTTGCCCCGCCACCCATTCCTTAAATTTGTATGGCCCGGTGCCAATGGGATGGCGCGAAAGCGGACTTTTGGTGATGTCTTTTCCTGCCAGCAGGTGTTTGGGCAGAATAGCGGATGACCAGCTGATTAAAGCGGGTGCGAAAGGCTTGTCGTAAGTTACGCGAAACGTGTAATCATCCAGTGCTTCGGCTTTTTTTATCTTTTGAAAATCTCCCGCGTAAGCGGTCGGTGTTTTGGGATCTACCGTTACCTGATAGGTGTAAAGCACGTCGGCTGTGGTAAATGGCTTGCCGTCATGCCATTTGACGCCCTTACGCAAATGGAACGTGATCACCAGACCATTGTTTGTGATTTCCCAGGATTCAGCAAGATCTCCGGTAATATTCATGTTCTTGTCATATTTGACCAGTCCGTTAAAGACCATGCCGCCTACGGCGTGAGACGCCGAATCGGATGCCAGAAGCGGAATCAGGTTGCTGGCATCCCCGATGGTGCCCTGTACCAGAATATCCCCATAGGCGGGAGGCTTGTTGGCCTGTTTGTGGACATTGTTTTGTGAAGGCGTCTTATCACACCCGGCCAGGACAAACACAACCAACAAGATGATGAAGAAATATTTTTTTAGCATACTGGTTTTCATAGCCCAGGAAACCTGTCTTTGCAATATGATTTTATATCTCTCCCGTTGCCATTCCATCCAGGAAGCGGTAGAAACCATTAATAATTTCTATGTAATTGCTGCCATTTGAACATACAACCCCATCAATAAAACTTCTATATTTAATCCTCGCTTTTAAAATGGATTTGTGAATACATTCTAAAGCGGAGATTGAAAATATGTTTATTTTCCGAAGGAGATCGTTATGAAGGTCAAGACACAGGAGCGTTTTAATTTTTATTCACACCTTGCCGGGATGGTCGCCGCCGTTATCGGCACAATCTATCTGGCAATAGCAGCCAGTAAGTCTGCCTCCGGTCTTGTTACCGCGCTTATTTATGGAATTTCCGTTGTTTTCCTTTTTTCGGCAAGCACGCTGTATCATGCCTTTAAAAAAGAAGAGAATGAACTGTCCTTCTGGCGAAAAATGGATCGGCTGGCCATTTTTTTCATGATCGCGGGAACATTCACGCCGATTTGCTATTTTTGTCTGGAGGATCCGTACAAATGGTGGATGATTGCCTTCCAGTGGAGTCTGGTGGGTGTTGGCGTGATTTCCCAGATTTTTTTCCCGCGAGCGCCCAGAAAACTGTATGCGATTATCTATCTATCCATGGGCTGGTCCGCGCTCTTGACCATCAAACAAATGCTGGCCAATATGTCATCATCCCAGGCAGTTCTCCTTGTTTCAGGCGGCCTTGCTTTCACCGCAGGGGCCATTATTTACGCCATAAAAAAGCCCAGGATAATTCCGGGTGTTTTCAGTTTCCATGAAGTCTTTCACATTATGGTGCTGATCGGCGGAGTCCTGCATTATGCGATGATTTACGGAGTTTATTCCCATCTTGGCGCCTGATTAATGGATACGGCACTTCCCCTCACCAAACCAGGCCTCGCAACGGAGAAACTTCTGTCCCGCGAGTCGGCGTTGTTTGTTCAAGAGTATGAAAAGAACTACACGGCGGGAGAAAGCAAACCTCCGGATATCGGGATGCCCTTTTTTCTGCATGCGCCTGATTCGGATACGGGCGTGCTGCTCATTCACGGGCTTATGGCTGCGCCTGCGGAAGTAAGAGAATGGGCGGATTTTCTGCATGCCAAAGGTCTGACCGTTTATGCGCCGAGGCTTTCGGGTCACGGAACATCCTCTGAAGATCTCTCGGTTCGCAACTGCCACGACTGGCTGAATTCAGTTGATCGCGGCCATGCCATTCTGAAAACATGCTGTAAAAAAATTCTGATCGCCGGTTTTTCAACCGGTGCGGGTCTTGCTCTGCAATCGGTTATTCTGAAACCCCGTGACTTTGAGGCCGTCATTGCCATCAGTGCGCCGCTGCAGTTTAAAAGCTTTTCATCCCGATTTGCCGAACTTCTGAACGGGTTCAATCATTTTTGCATTCTTCTGGGACTGCGACATCTGGCCATCGAGTTTATGAAAAACGATGCGGACAATCCTCACATCAATTATCTGCGATGTCCGGTCAGCGCTTTTGTTCAGGTAAAAACCCTCATGAGACAAGTCCGCCGGTTGCTTCCCGGCATTGGCATTCCGGCGCTGGTCATTCAGGCAAAGAATGATCCTAAAGTCGCACCCCAAAGCGGGCCGGCAATATTCCAACGTCTGGGCACGGACCAAAAGCATTTTGTCTGGATTGATTTTAACCGACACGGAATTGTGCGAGGCGGGATCGCCCTCGAAGTTTTCAAACATGTAGAATCATTTCTTGCGATGTATGGTCTGACTAAATCCTCAAAATAAATGCGGGACAGTTTCAAGGCGTCCCCGTCAGCGCCCTGGGGCGGCCGCTCCATCATCACAGGCTGCACGTGTTAAATTCCGGCGGCTCCATGATGGTGATTCTTTTTCGTTTTAAATATTCCCGGAAACCATAAAGACGCTTGCCTCGATACTCCATCACTACCGCATCGGCAGGGCAATTATTCAGACAGCCGAAGCAGGCGAGGCACTTGTCCCGATCAACCGTTTGTCTGGCGGGATTGATGGCATTGACCGGGCATTTTTTAACGCAGGTTTGACAACCGATGCATTTGGCCGCATCAACCGTGTGCTTGTTGATGGCTTTTTTGTTCAGCCAAACCAGAGGCAGTACCTGAAAAGCTTCCCTTAAAGCCAATTCATAACGAATGGAAACTGTTTCACCCCGGGCAATCCGTTCCAGAGTTCCTGCCGTAAAGCGGCGCACCTGCTCAAAAGTTGCCGCGTCGGGTAGATGCTGTCCGGCTGTTTGAAGAGGGGTATTCCAATCAGGTGTTGGATATGAAGCAATATTCCGGAAGGCATCCCTGCCTGTGGGAACGCCGCCTTTCTCCGCCAGGAGTTTGAGGATGTGGCAGGATGCGTTATATTGATTGCCTTCCGGGCCGCCGAAAGAAACGAAGGCGGCAACCGGTGTCCCCGAAATGGCAGGAATGGTTTCCAGCCACCCGATGACATTGGCGGGGGTGTCATAATAAAATACCGGCGTGCCGACAATAATCAGATCGTAACCGGTAAGCGCGCTTTTGTTGAACTCCTGCATATCGCGCACATCTGCTGCAAGTCCTTTTCCTTTGAGGATGCAGCCGATCAGTCTGGCATAGCGGCTGGTTTGACCCGTCTGACTGTGCCACAACACCAATGCCTTTTTCGGGCTGCGCGTTTTTAATTCAGGATAGGCGGCGCGGCCTTCACGCGTCAGAGAAAGGGGAAGACACAGCGCAGCACCCACAACAGCACTTTTCTTGATGAAGTCACGTCTTGTATCCATAGGGCCTCCCTAATTTTCTTTTATCAAATCAAGTTTAGACGGGTTTATTTCCGGTTCATTGCTTTTGGCCATTCCACGTGGTTTCCACCACTCGGAGTTAAATGCCAGATTAGGGACACTCAATGGTTGCCCCGGCCTGGGAAGCATCAAAGCAATGTGCTTACTATTGGCCTCCGCAATAAGTTCCTCTACGGGTGCGGCCCATTCATGAAGCGCTAAAGTAAAAGTTCCCCAGTGCACAGGTAATAATATTTTTCCTTGAAGGTCTATATGCGCCTTTACAGCATTTACCGGGCCCAGATGAATGGCCCCCCAGTTGGGATGGTAAGCGCCTATTTCCAGAATGGTTAAATCAAATGGTCCGTATTTTTCTCCGATATCTTTATAGCCGGGGAAGTAGCCGGAATCGCCGCCGAAATATACTTTATGCTTTGCGCCGGCAATGACCCATGAAGCCCAGAGTGTTTTATCTCTGCCGAATAAACTTCTTCCTGAGAAATGACATGCCGGAGTTGCGGTCAGTTTATGGTTTTCGCCGACCATGATGGAATCCGACCAGTCCAGTTCATGAATCTGTCCGGCAGGTATTCCCCATTCTTCCAGATATTCTCCAACGCCAAGCGGCATGTAAAAATTGATGCCCTGTTTCCCTAGTTTGATGATGGTTGCTTCATCAAGATGATCGTAATGATCGTGCGATATAATAACACCGTCGATTTTGGGAAGTTTATCAAGCGCAAGCGGAGGATCGAAGAAACGACTTGGGCCCGCGAAGGAAAAAGGCGAAGCTCTTTTGCTCCACATCGGATCGGTCAGGAAGCGCTTTCCGTCAATTTCTATCAACACCGTGGAATGGCTGATCCATGTGACACGCAAACCGGAAGCGGGCAAAGAATTTAACTGATCGGCATCTGTTTTAAATGGCTCTATCTTAAATCGGGGCTGCCGGTCTTCATCCCCGCTGATCCATTTCCATAGTGTGCTGGAAAGGGTGCCGGGTTTACTGATGGTTGTAGGGATCGGATTGACAAACTTATCGCCCTGAAAATTTTTTGATTTCATGATGGACTCTTTTCGGGTTTCATTGTCGTTCTCTCCATAAGACGATTCACAATTCATATAGTAAATTACCAGTGCCGCAATTAAGACGCATAAAATAATGGTTATTCTTCTCATAGTTCCAATTTGCCAAGCTTAAAAAAATATCTACTCCGTCTTAATGCCCAACGCCTGCTTGACCTGCTGCATGGTTTCCTGATTAATTCTGGCGATCACGAATTTGCCTCTGCGCTCGGTAACAATGAGATCAGCATTGGTAAGTTCCTTCAGATGATGCGATATGGTCGGCGCGCCGATATTCAGGCAGCTCATAATATCAGAAACGTAGCATTCATCGTTTTCCGCCTGATAACTCGTTTCCTGCTTTTTGGCGATTTCCAGATAGAGCTCCAGCCGGTTAGGGTGGGAAAGCGCTTTCATGACTTTGGCCAGTTGTTTAGTATCCATGGGCACCCTTTTTCTGAATTATTCATTTCGATAACTGTCGAATTGACTATACCGGGCATTTTGCCAGGTGTCAATATATTTATTGAACCCGCCTGTCCTTCAGTGGTATCAAAAGCAAAAGTTGCTCCATAGAGCAGCGGATGAGGAATGCATGAAAATTTATTTTGCCGGATCGATCCGGGCAGGGCGCCGTGACGCCGCGATCTATGACGCCATGATTAAGCGGCTGCAATCTTTCGGGGAAGTATTAACCGAGCATGTGGGTAATGCCTCTCTCTCGGTGGCGGGTGATGATGGCCCAAATGACGGGCATATCCACAACCGGGATATGGCATGGCTTGAAACCTGCGATCTGGTTGTGGCCGAAGTGACGGTGCCATCCCTGGGTGTGGGGTATGAACTGGGATGGGCGACGGCGCAAAAAAAGCCTGTCTTGTGCCTTCATCGGATCATGCCGGGGCGGCCCTTGTCCGCCATGATTGCCGGCAGCCCCGGAATACAGACGACCGTATATTCTTCCATGGACGAAGCTGAAAAAATCATGGAAGAGTTCATCAGAGCGACTGCCGAAGGAATCAGCGGGGATTTGCGTAAAACTTGAATTAGCTCCCTTTTCTAACCGCCTGATCACCTGATCACCTGAAGGTGACGCGAGGTGGCGCGAGGGGGATTTAGGGGGATTTTTGCTTTATTTGTACAATCCACCCCAACCCTCCTTTCTGAAAGGAGGGAGTGTCTCGCTGAAGCAAGAATCTCCCCTGGCCCCTCTTTGGGATAGAAGAGATCACTCAGTGAAGTTTCTCAGGAGCAGGTAAATGCCCATACCACTGGAACTGCTGTCACCGGCAGGCAACGCCGATATCGGGATTGCCGCCATCGATCACGGCGCGGATGCCGTGTACATCGGCGCTCCTAAATTTTCCGCCAGGGCCGAAGCGGGGGTGGGCGTCGCCGATATCGCCCGGCTGATCCGGCATGCGCACCTCTATCATGCCAGGGTCTATGTGGCGCTTAATACGATTCTCACGGATGAGGAAATCGCCGAGTCGCTTGATATCATCCGGGAGGTCTATCAGTTGGGCGCTGACGGCCTGATTATTCAGGATGTGGGCTTACTGGAACTGGATCTGCCTCCGATTCCGCTTATTGCCAGTACCCAGATGCACAACAGCACGGTTGAGAAGGTGCGGTTTTTGGAGGACGTGGGGTTCCAGCGGGTGATCCTGGCCAGGGAGCTCTCCTGTGACGAAATTGCCGGCATTCATCGAAAAACAAAAATAGAATTGGAAGTCTTTGTGCACGGGGCCTTGTGCGTATCCTACAGCGGGCAATGTTACATGAGTCAGGCCGTCGCGGGCCGGAGCGGTAATCGCGGCGTCTGCGCCCAGCCCTGCCGGTCCCACTACACGTTGACGGACGGCGCCGGCAACATGATCCTGCAAAACAAATTTCTTCTGTCCCTCAAAGATATGAACCGGATGAATGCCATACCGGATCTGATTGCAGCCGGGGTTACCTCCTTTAAAATCGAAGGAAGATACAAGGGAATCGAGTATGTAAAGAATGTCACGGCCGCCTACCGGCAGGCTATCGATCGGTTCATCAGCGGCAATCCCGGTTACCGGAAGAGCAGTTCCGGCGTAAGCACGTTCACCTTTTCGCCGGACCCGGACAGGACCTTCAACCGCGGCTATACCCGATACTTTATTGTCGGCGGGAGAGAAAAGGTCGCCTCCCTGGACACGCAGAAAGCCATCGGACAGCATCTGGGGAAAGTTACTGCGTTGGGGAAAGATTTTTTTCGACTGGACCGCCATGATCTTCAAAACGGAGACGGGCTTTGCTTTTTCACCAGGAAGGGCGATCTGGCGGGATTTCGCGTCGACCGCGTGGAAAAAGAAAAAATTTATCCCAGCAACATGAAGGGGCTTTCGATCGGAACCATCCTCTATCGCAACCATGATATGGCCTTTACCAGAATCCTTCAGAAATCCTCGGGCGTTCGCCGCATAGCCGTGGACATGGATTTCCGGCAGGAGGATCAGTTGATTCATCTTGCGGTGAGAGATGAAGATGGTAATGAAGCCGAGACAGTAAAGGAGGTTATATTTGAGCCTCCCCGTGATCCGGATCGCGCCTTAAAGCAGATTGAGACACACCTTTGCAGCACAGGCAATACACCCTATCGGCTGGCAGGGTTGACGATTCAGCCGCGAGAGCCTAGCTTTCTTCCGGCAAGCCTGCTGAACGGCATCCGGCGCGATGTATTGGATGCGCTCACAAAAGTCAGATGTGAAACATTCCCGCGTCCCGACATTCCGCTTACACCCAATGCCGTTCCATACCCGGAAAAGATGCTCGACTTCCGCGCCAATGTGGCAAACGCTCTTGCCCGGCGTTTCTATGAACGCCACGGTGCGGTCGTTACGGAGCCTGCCTTTGAGAATCTTTCCGACACAAACGGAAAAACGGTCATGACCACCCGCCACTGCATCCGGTATCAATTGGACATGTGCCCCCGGGAGCAGAGTCCTTGCTGCCCCGTCCAAGAACCGCTCAGGATCAGGGATGCCCATCATACCTATCGTCTTGAATTTGACTGCCGGCAGTGCAGGATGTTTTTGATTCTGGAAAATTAATAGTGCGTCTTGCCCTGGCCCTCGTTTGGGAAAGCCATGCGCGCTTTTTTAATCGGCGTCCATCGCTTGATGCTTACAGCCTTTCACGCCATCACTTGTCGTCAAAACGGTTCCCCTGTTTCGGGCGCCTCACTTTGACTTAGCCGCGAAGGTCGTGAACAGCTTTGCGTTTTCTTTTACGATGAATGTACCCAGTTCCGTCAGGTTCCGGTGTTCGGCAAAACCATAGTCCAGTTTGGCTGTGCTGAACTGCGGATCGAAAGCGAACTCGCCGCGTCCAAACATGTTTCGTAAAAATCCGGGCTGATTATAGCGCGCTTTGGCGGCAGCTTTATCGAACGCCGCGACCGACTTGAGTTTTACATACAGGATGTCCGGCACTTTATTGTTGCCCGAAACAAGATGCACCGGTTCATTTACCCGGTCGAGTTGTTCAACGACAAAATCGGGTTGCGGGATGTGATTGCGCTGCATGAGCGTGCGCAGGCCTTCAAATTTCTGACGCGCGCCTTTTGTGCCGCCGTGTTCCGGGTCGTGTTCGGCATCAACGGCGATGATGTAGCCGCAACCGCGATTCACCAGCGATTCGATGCCGAGGTTGTTATAGTGGCCGCCGTCGGCGACATCCAGGCGATGCGCCTGCGGCGGATTGGGCATCGGTGTCGGCCGTCCGTCGGCAAAGTTGATGATCTCGCGGCTCAATCCATGCCCGGAAACTTCATCGCCCAGGCCGGGAACGTGAAAGGCGACGGCGGCGCCGGAGATGGCGATGGCATCCCGGATGCGAATGGTCTGATCGTCCGCGAGCATCTCTTTAGTGTCCAGATAACCGAGGGAGCGGGAACCGCAGTACAGCCTTGTCATCTCGAAGCATTCCTGGGTAATGTCGAAGGTATCGGGCCTGCGGAAATTCAGGGTGCCGTTGACGATCAGGAAAGGGCGGTCGTTATCGCGAATCAGCTTTGGATCGTTCAGCGGATTGTAACGTCCGTAGTCTCCGTGTTCGCGAAGAAAAGTCCGCGCCAGAAGCCTGCCGTAGAGATCGCTTACATAATTATTGTCCGGGCGGGTCAGCGCCGCTTCTTCTATCAGCCGCTGGGGATTGACGAGCAGTGACTCAAAGCCTTCCTCAATGAAGTTTGCGCGGTCTTCCGGGATATTGAAAAAGTAGTCAAGATTTTCCGCCATGGCAAACGGGGTGGCGATCCAGGAACCGCCGGATACGGCGGAAATGTAATCCACCTTGGTAAGCAAGCCCAGTTCATAAAGGCCGCGAAGGATGCCGTAGCAGAAGATAGCCGACCGGTAGCCGCCGCCGGAGAGGGCAAGGCCCAGCGTGTCTTTGGACTTCTTGTTGCGGGTTAAGGTCCGGCTCTCCGGCCAAAGCGCGCCGACATCCGCGCCTAATGCGCCGAAGTTGGGATTGAAGCGGGAGGTGTAGCTGCCGCTGGTTTGTAAGTCCGCCTTAGGTGTCATAACTTATTCCTCCTTTTCTTTCCGTAATTTGGTGAAGGGGCTGACAGGTGATGATTTGAGTGGGTAGCTTTGTTTTATACACCGCTAAAAAGCTCAGTTGGAGCGCAATGACGGTGTGTTTGCTTGTTAAACGGTCATATTCGGATATTCACTTTCAATATCCCAAAGGAGAGCAATAGGGTCCCCTAACTTTAAATATCCGGTCCCATCAGCTTGGACAAACAATGGTTCTCCGTGCATTAAAGCAGTCAGTTTTATGCCTCGCCACTCAGCTTCAGTTTTAGGTTCATTTTTGTTAAAATGCCATTTTGTATTGTGGAATATTGCATTGCGACAATGCCGAAGAAATTCCCATTTCTTTTCGTTGCTTCGACAAATATTATGTTTTGTTATTTCATGAGCCATCGCAAGGCATGCAGATGCTGCACGGACTTGGAAGGGCAAAAGATAACCATGATTAAGAGTTATTTTTTGAGCTACATATTCAATGCTCACATCCAACGTTTCTGTGTCTCCGGTAACAGAGAGACTCAATGGAGATAGCAAACTTCTAATACCTGTTTCTATATCATTTCCGGTATCACTACACTGTGGAGGAACAGTAAAGTTTCGCTTACCATTGGCCGCAGCAATCACTCCTATTGCGCAAATCTCCTTTATCCCATGCAATTGGGCTAAGTACGACATGACCAAGGGATAGAAAGGTTTTGATATATCGAAATTGTATTTCATTTCTCTCTAATTCTTTGTTTAACACTTAATCTACGTCACATGTAAAATCTGGCTTTTTGTGCGAAATCTGTTTTGAGGATGATTCCTTCCTACATAAAAACTCATTGAAAATCAATTTATTATTCATTTCTGCCGTGCAAAAGATTCCTCTTACAGAAAATGCGTGGCACGTTTTTTTTACGGGTTTTTGGCAAAAAAGAATAATTTAATCTGATCGTCTTCATAACCTGCAAGGATATGTTTGTCCTGCGGGGTAAGAATTCTTTCTTTAATAATCATTTTGACCTGAACAAAATTACGATGTAAGATGCCGCACTTTTAAAATAATTGCATCGGGTAAACTACCCTCATGGCTGAAGAGAAAACAACCAGAACGGCTCGGCGCAAGATGCGCGAAGAAACTTTGCGGATGAAGGCCGCGGGCTTCTGGGATGTGCTGTCCGACGCCATAAAAAACTTCAGCCATAACAGTGACGCCAATCAGGCGGCGGCCATCGCCCTCTATGCCATTTTGTCCGCTATTCCGCTTTTGATTTTAACCATCATCGCCGCCGGATCTTTCTTTACTTCCAATCCGAATATTCAGGCGGACATCATGGGCGCCGTTCAAAGTATCCATCCCTATTTCTCCGAGAAAATTTTTAACCAGCTGGGGCAGATCGAAGGCAAGAGTGAAGTCCTGGGCTGGATTGGAGTGCTGGGCCTTGTCTGGCTGTCGGCTGCGATTTTTAATGTCGTTGAATCGGCGCTCAACATTATCTTCCGGTCCCGGCGGAAACGCAATTATTTCGTTTCCAAGCTGATGGCCGTCTGCATGATACCGGCAGCCTGGATTATCGGCGGGTTAAGTATTTTGATCGGCTATGCGGCGATGCTGCTGGCAAAAGGTGTTCTGCTCCTGCCCGGAAACGGGGGGAATTTGTTGACTGCTCCGGTGCAAATTGTTCTGCGTTACATTGTTCCGTATTTGATGGTGGTGATTCTGGTTACCGCCATTTACCGGATCATTCCCACGCTGAAAATCCGTTTTTCCGTTGCTCTGGCCGGCAGCATGATTTTTGCCGTTCTTCTCGAAATCGCCAAACAGTTTTTCACCTGGTACATGACCAACTACACCCGCTACAATGTTATTTTCGGATCGCTGGAAACGATTGTGATTCTGGTCCTCTGGGTTTTCTACGTGGCTCTGATATTTTTGTTCTGCGCCGAAATGATGTCCTCTTATGAGCGGCGTGACGTCCTGCTTCTGGAGAGGGCTCTGCTCAAGCCTCATCATTCCAGATTGAAAGTGGATGAACGCCTCTTTAAAAAATTCGGTCAGACCTACACCCGGGACAGCATTATTTTCAACGAGGGTGATCAGGGATTCGAGATGTTTTATATTCTTTCCGGCCGCGTCTGTCTGGAACGCGTCGATTGTCAGGTCAAAAAGACGCTTGCGGAAATGGGGCCGGGGCAATATTTCGGTGAAATGGCGGCGCTCATTGACGTCCGGCGCACGGCGACGGCCCGTGCTCTGGAAGACAGCCATCTGGCGGTGATTGATGCCGCGACGTTCCAGAATCTGATGCGCGAAAGCCGCGAAGTGGCGCTTTCCATGCTGCGGGAATTTTCCACGCGTCTGAAAAATTCCAATGCCGCGCTGGAAGAGTTTACCAATTTCTGGACGCGCCTGGTGATCATCATGCATTTTCTGGATCAGCCCCGGGCGTCTCTGGAGGAGCATATTCCCGGGCTTTCTCAGCTGACCCGAAAGCAACCGGCTGAAATCAGCAAATTAATTGAAGAGCTTTCCGATCAGGGAATCCTGATCATTAAAGATAATCTGAGTCTGGAAGTCTCCCGTGATAAAATGTGGTCCATGCTTGATTCCGGCACGCTGAAAAAATGTTTTCTGGAAGAGGGGAAGCAGGACATTGCCGGGACCGGAGAGGAGCGCCTATGACGACGCGTTCGAAGGCCGGCAGATGGATGTGGCTGATCATCATTTGTCTCATCTTCCTGGGATCGGCATCGACCCGGGTGGCAGCGGGTGCAACTGCCGTGGCGGTAAGCCGTGCCAATTCCGCCGTTGAGATAGCCGCTCATGCCGAATACCTGCTGGATGACTCGGGTACGCTCCGTTATGAAGATATTGTCCGGGGACAACTGCCGTTCCAACGTCACACGAAGAATTCCTTTCAGTTCAGTTTCAAAAATGCCACGCTCTGGATCAAATGCCGCGTTGCCGCCGTTGCTGACGAAAACATTGCCGTCATGAACCACCGACATTCTCTGCTGGCTTTCGACAACGCAGCTCTGGGATCGGTAACGCTTTGGGTGCCGGTTGCCAAAAACGGCAGACCCGATGTCATTGAGCTCAGGGGAGGATGGCAGCAAAACAATCAGAGACAGGAGTTCCCCTTTCTCAATCTGACGTTCGTATTACCCGACAATATTGACGATTCCCGTCCGGTCATTGTCCGCGTCGCCACCCCCTTCCTGCTTCAGTTTCGCGCGACTCTTTATACCATCGAAGCATTCCAGGCAAACAGCTTCATCCTCTTTCTGATCGTCGGAGTCTGCGCGGGTATTTTGATTGCCATGCTGCTGTATAATTTTGGCCTCTATCTGTTCACTCGCGACAAACACTACATCTACTATATCCTCTATATCTTTTTCTTACTGCTCTGGCAGTGTACGCTCTCCGGGCTTTTCCAATATGTCCATCCTGTCGTTGGCACATTTATGATCACCTATATCAATGTGTTCGCCTTATGCATGATGCTTTTTGCCACCATCTTCGCTATTATGTTCCTGGACACGGTCCAAACGGCCCCTCGTCACGATGCCCTGTTGAAAGGCCTGGCCGTCTGCATGGTCATCCTTATCCTGATGTGCTTTCTTACGCATCTCTGGATCATTACCCCGCTGGCCTATCTGATGGGACAACTGATCACGGTGGCGGTTTTCACGGCGGCCATTTCATCGCTGCGGTCCGGATTCAGACCGGCCAAGTACTACCTTATCGCCGTCAGCGTTCTTCTCTGTGCCGCCATTATTTTTCTTCTCAAGTTTTATGGTTTGATCTCCAACAATAAAGTGACCATGCATATTGTTTTTTTTGGCAGCGCGGTTGAGTCTATCCTTCTTTCCTTCGCTCTGGGCTACCGCATCCGCATCATGCGGGAACGGGAAAAGAGCCTGCAGGCGATCAGCGTCACGGATGAACTGACAGGACTTTTCAACCGGCGGTTTCTTAACAGGTCGCTCGCCAAAAAAATGGCCGAGGTGCGTCGCAGCAACACAACGCTGTCCCTGCTGATGGTAGACGTGGACTATTTCAAAAATTTTAACGACACCTATGGCCATTTGGAAGGGGATCAGGTGCTGGTGTTTCTGGGCAAGATGCTCACTCAAACGTTGCGGGAAGAGGATATCGCCTGCCGTTACGGCGGCGAAGAATTTGTGACGATTCTCCATAATGCGGATAAAAACGCCGCGCTGGAAGCGGCCGAACGCATCCGGTCCCGCTTTGAACAAATGGCTTTTACTCCCGGTGCGGGAAAAACAATCCACCTGACGGTGAGCATCGGTGTGGCCCAGTGGCTTCGCGACGAAAGCCCGGAACAGTTTATCTTTCGGGCCGATCAGGCCATGTATCAGGCCAAACAGACTGGACGAAACCGGATTTGCAGCGCGTGATAACAGATAGCAGCGTAGTGTCTCATTCCAATCTTGTCATGTCGCTCAAGCGGGAGATATCCTTGTCCCGAAAGCAGTAAGGGATAGGCAAGACTTCTCCCTGTGGTTTACGTGACAAAAACACCAATGTCGTTCCAATGATATCTTTTATGGCAGACAGGCATTAGACCTTGCGGCGGACCAGCCTTTTGCGCACAACTTTTTTAACACCGCCTGCCGCAGGCGCTGCGGAGGCGGTCAATGCCTGACGATGTTGACAGGTGGCCCGCGGGCATTTCAGGATCATGTTTCCTTCACTGTCCGCAACTTCCACCATAAACGGATTCTTGCAGCGCGGACAGGGGATCTGATGCGGCCTGCCCCAGCTGATGAAGTTGCATTTATCCGACGTGCAGGAATAAAAAAGTTTCCCGCCGGCGGTTTTTTCTTCTTTCAGCGCATTGGTCTTGCAGATCGGGCACGTCAGCGCCAGTTCCTTTTCAAAAGCGGCGATTTTTGCGGCAATCGCGTCATCATCCACCACTTCCGGTTCCTGGGTTTCCTGCTCCGGCGCTTGTTCCTCTGCGGGTGCGGCGGTTGGCGCTGCAATCGGAGCTTTTTCAACTTCCGCTTCGCGATCGGTCGCAATCGCGCCGGCTTCCATGTTCACTTCCGGTTCCCGGGTTTCCGGTTCCGGCGCCCGGGATTCAGACGAAACCTCAACGGGCGGTTCAAACAACAAGTCGTCCGGCATCGGCGGCTTTTCCACCTTTGCCTTGATGGTCGTGCTGGTCACAACGTAGTCCCGGAAAATTTTTGAACTGCTGTGCTTGAGTTCTTCGACCTTCTGGGGCGCGACGGCGGGTTTGGGCGGCGGTGTAATGACGGGTATTTTTGCCTTGGGCAGTGGAACGCCCTGTTTTTGCAGGGTCTGCTCAAAGCGCGACAGCGCGGTTTCCAGATCAACACGTCCGCTTTCCACTTCCTGAATCGTCTGGCCGATATAAGCCAGCATGCTCATTCCCTGCATTTTGGGATAAATCCGGTTGAACATCCGCGCGGTATCACGGGTGGCCTGATAGGAGTAAAAATGGCCGTCCGCCTGAAGATGGAGAAATTTCTTTACAACCATTTCGGAAACGGTTTTCTGCAGATGCTCGTCCATCTCCAGGCCGGCTTCTCTGGTGTCCGCTATGAATGTTTCCATGGAGTAGCGTTCGCTGACATCGCCATAAATATCCTCAATGGCCAGTTCCCTGCCGCCTAAGAGAATAAAACAAACAATATTGTCCAGCGTGAAGGTTAAACCGCCGACAGACTGTTTAGAAGTGGTTAAACGTTCATAATGCTTCACAAATACCTGCTCAAACCGGAGCTTTAAGGCTTCTTCCATCATTTTCCCCGAATCTTTTTGTGTTTGATAATTGGCGTACTTTAATGTTCAACTTCCGTATAGGCATCTCTGCCGAAAAAATCACTGTTTTTTTAATCTATTTTTGATTATTCTGCAAGGGTGTTTGCGGTTGGTAGATATTCTCGATATATTATTAATACCAATTCGCTTTCTTCGGCTAACTTTGTTGGCTTCGTCGTCGGCGTCCTCAACATATTACCAATATGCCTGCGGCGCCTCCTCCTTGCCGCCTCGTTATCCTTTGACCGGGGGCGCAACCCAGAGAAGGGAGCGCAAAGAGAATAGCTTATCACCCTATCGGGAAGTGACGCCGTGTCGGCGGCAGCTTCAAATCGAAATTGTATAACATTTTTGGTGTCCGGAGACTGCGCTGTGCCCATTGTAATCAAGCTTCAGGATATTGACGAAGCCATAGAAAACCTTCGCTACAAAAACGAGACAACCCTCAAATCCAGACTTTTGCGGGCGGTGCGGCAGTATTATTCAGATGACGACTCCGCCGAATCCCTTCAGACGATTGACGCGGAAGAGCTGGTGAAGACCGTCTGGGAAACCGGTGACGACCGCGACCTTCTCAAAACCAAACGCAAAAATTTCAGCAGCCTTAAATCCAGTGTCAACAGCGATTTGAAAAAACTTTACGTTGATGGAAAGAATCCGCAGGGCATCGTGATCGGCCCCGAAAATATCTTTGCCATTTCCAATGAGGCCAAAGACAAAGCGCTTGCCGGCATTATGGATGTCTTTAAGGAAAAGGGCATCGACACCCAGAGCAAAGTCAGCGAAATCCTGTCTGCTCTGAGCGACATTTTGTCCACCACCGCACCCGGCCCTGACGCGGAAAACACCAAAGAGGAAATCGACCGTCTGAAAAACATTCTGGGCGACATATCCGGCAAATTGGGACTTTCTTTGCAGGATATCATCCGCCGCACGGCGGCGGCAGACAGCGGCGAACTTTCCATAATCGACAAGGGTTTGCAGGGGCTGGCTCTGGAAGCGGCCAATGCCGCAGCAGGGATTCAGAGCGCCCGCGTAAAAGAATCCGTGAGCGAGGCTTTCAGCAATATTGTTCAAGTGCTCAAGGATGCGAAAACGGACGCGGCGGGCAAAGCTAAAAAGATTATGGCCGCCGTTGAAGGCATGCTTTCTGAGGCGATTGATGCTTCGGGCGAGGAATTGTCCGGCGATCAGGCGGGTAAAATCAAAGAGATCTTCCATGACATTATCGAAGGCAGGGAAGAAGCGGTCCCGGCAGCGGATAAGGCGGAAACGTCCGCGGCGCGGGTCCACACGCAGTTGTTATCCGATGTTAATGCCATTCTGGCCGACGCGGAAATGAGCGCAAGCGACAAGATCAGCAAAATCATGTCCGCCGTGAATGAAATGATCGGTGAGGCATTGGCTTCAGCAGGCTCCGGACTGGGCGATGAAGATAAAGCGCGTATCCGGGAGATGATGGGCAATATTACCGGCAATCTTGATGCGTTGGGCCGGGAGACACTTGACGGAATGGCGGCAGTCGGCGACAAAATACTGGCCCCTGTTAAAAAATCCATCCATGCGGCTCTTGACGATATTGTTCAGATTCTGAAAGACACTGAAGCAGACGCGGCAGGCAAAGCTAAAAAGATTATGGCCGATGTTGAAGAAATTCTGACCGGCGCCATTGCCGATTCAGGCAGGGAGTTGCCTGATGATCAGGCCGGCCGGCTTAAGGAAATTTTCCATCAGATGGCACAGGGTGCCGGTGAAACGCCGCCCGCTGAAGCAACGTCCGCCCAGATCGCGGGAGGAGAGCTGCTGGCAACGGTTTCTTCCATCCTCGGGGAAGGTGGATTGAGCGCAGGCGACAAGATCAGCAAAATCATGTCTGCCGTGAATGAACTGATCGGTGAGACGCTGACCGGGGAGAGCACGGGATTAAGCGACGAAGACAAAACGCATATCCGGGAGATGATGGCGAACATCACCGGCAACCTTGATACATTGGGGCAGGAGGCTCTCGCCGGATTCGAGGTTGTTGAAGAAGAAATTGAAGCGGGCGGGGAGGAGGCCGTTGAAATCGTCGAAGAAATCGTTGACGAGGCTGTCGTAACGGAAGACGCGGGCGTCCCGCCAACAGATGAAGCAGTGGAAATCGCTGTGCTGCCTGACGAGGGGGACTTGCCGCCCGAAGTGGTGGTCGAAGAAATTACCGTGCCACCCGCAGAGGTGGTCGATGAAGGTTTTGAATCCGCCGATGGGACGGAAGAATTTGCAGAAGAACTGGAACTGGCCGCCGCGGCCAGTGCCGAACTCCTTGAAGAAATTACTGAGGCGGGTCTTGATGAATTTGTCGGAGAGCTGGAAGAAATCGTTGAGACGGATAAGGGGCCTTCAGAAAAAATCGGAGACGGAGAATCGGCGGAAGAGATTGCCGTGCCACCTGACGAGGTGGTCGAAATCGTTGAAGATGTTGCCGTGTCACCCGATGAGGTGACGGAGGAGGACCTGAAAACAGGCACGGAAGAAACGATAGGCGCGAGAGACGTCGGCCTGTCACCCGAAGAAATGGCTGACCTGGAATCTCTTGCTGCTCCCGTTGAGGCTGCCTTGTCACCTGACGAGGTGATTGAAGTCGTCGATGAAGCCGCCATCGCTTCAGATGTCGTGATCGAAGAGACGGAGGCGGCAGCAGGAGATGAAGGGGTTGAATTTGTCGATGCCGGAATTGACGACACCACGGTGGAAGTCGTTGAAGAAATAGTGGATGAAGCCGCAGCCGGGGAATCCGTGGCGGCGGATGCCGCGGATCTCGGAGCGATCGAGCAATCTGCAAGTCAGGATTTTGTCGAAGAAGTTCCCTTGTCACTCGACGTGGCAGACTTGCCACCTGACGAGGTGGTCGAAGAAATTAGCCTGTCATCCGAAGTGGTGGTCGAAGAAACAGACAACGACGCATCGGACATTCAGGTTATTACTGACGGCAAAAAAGTTGATGACGACCTTCGGGAGAAAACGGAGTTATTAACGCGTCTGGCCCAAGCTGCAGGGGCGCTTACGGCCATGGGGCCTGATTTAAGCGGCAATATCTACACGGAAGAGGAAATCCGGGAGAAAGCCAAATTTCTGTCCGAAGAATTCGACCGCTACCTGAGCATCCGCAACAGATTTTACAACGCGCACATCTTAATTAAAGGCGGCGACTATCTGGTGGGCGGCGCGCATCTGGCCAAAAGCGAACTTGCCGAACAAATCGTCACCTTACCGGATTTCTATATCAGCAAGTTCCCCGTCACCAACTCGCTTTTTGAAATATTTGTGGAACAGACAGGCTATATCACAACCGCGGAGAAATATGGCTTCAGCCTGGTTTATTTTCCGCGTATGCAGCGCAGCCGTGATCCGGTTACCGGTGTGGAAAGATTCTCCCTGCACAATCAGGCCTATAGTAAAAAAGTGCCGGGCGCCTGCTGGCACCAGCCGTTCGGGCCGGGCAGTTCTTTGCATCTTAAAAGAACGCATCCCGTTGTGCAGGTCAGTGTGGATGATGCCCGTGCCTTTGCCGCCTGGACCGGCAAGAGACTTCCGACGGAAATCGAATGGGAGGCGGCCGCACGGACGGCGAAAGGTTTGATTTATCCCTGGGGCAGCCAGTGGCAGGATGATGCCTGCAATATTGAAAAGAGTCTGCACGGGGATACGGCGCCGGTGGACAAATATGTAAAATTTGCCAATTCCGCCGAAGTAGCCGATACGCTGGGCAACGTTCTGGAATGGACCAGCGACGTTATCGGTGACCGGGAAGCAGCGGACACATATATTGTCAAAGGCGCCAGCTGGATTTCGCACGGAGAGATCAGCCTGACCGACCGGCACTACATCGAGAGGAACGTATCATCCAATATTCTGGGATTCCGCTGCGTTGCGATTTAAAATGATCCTGTCTTGACAGTCGGCGCAATCTTTGAAATACATTTTATAACTTTTTATCAAGGAGGAAAACCATGAAAGCTGCCGTATTGCATGGCGCAAAAGATATTCGAACCGAAACCGTCCCCGATCCCGTTTGCGAACCGCACGGGGTCATCATTAAAGTTAAAGCCTGCGGTGTATGCGGTTCCGATCTGCACTGGTATAAAGAGGACGGCCATGAAGGAACCATTTTCGGGCACGAATTCAGCGGTGACATTGTGGAAGTGGGTTCCGATGTGAAGGGTATCGAGAAGGGCACGCGCTGCACGGCTGTTGGTTTTTCTCCCTGCGGCAAGTGTTTCTGGTGCAAACAGGGCAAGACGCACCGCTGCCAGGCTATGGCGCTTCTGGGTTATCAGTTCCCCGGCGCAATGGCCGAGTATGTTCATGTTCCCTTCGCGGCGCCCGGCCGCAGTATCTTTCCGCTGCCGGAGGAGCTGACCTATGAAGATGCGGCGTCGGTGGAACCGCTCTCCATTTCCTATTTTTCCGTCAACCGGGGGCAGCCCAAAGAAGGTGAAATTATTGCCGTCATCGGCCTGGGCGTGATTGGTCTTTATGCAATCCAGGTGCTCAAGGCGATGGGCGCGGGAAAAATTCTGGCCGCGGGCCGGAGGCCGGCACGTCTGGCCGCGGCAAAGCTTTGCGGCGCACAACAGGTGATTGACGCGGCCAAAGAAGATACATTGCAGGCTGTTATGGAAGCAACGGGAGAGCTGGGCGTCAATACCGTTGTCGAATGCGCAGGCACGCAGACAACATTTGATCAATCCATCGCCATGGCGCGCGGCGGAGGCAAGATTCTGCTGGTCGGTATTTACGAAGAAGCAATTTCCTGGCAGCCCCTGCCCGCCATCAGTAAAAACCTCACACTGGTCGGCTGTCTGGGCGGTAATTTCCCCGCCGCCATTGAATTACTCAAAAGCGGCAAGGTCAAAACAAAAGACATGATTTCGCACCGGTTTTCGCTGGATCAGGCAGCCGACGCTTTCCGCGCGCAGCTTCAAGACCCGGCTGCCATCAAGGTAATGATTAAACCTTAAAGGGCAGCCATGCACGAAGACTATTTAAAACCAACAGAGTTTATGGACAGCGATTCGCCGGAGATTCAGGCTTTCGCGCAACAAGCAGTCGAAGGCGCGGCCACGCCGCGGGAAAAAGCCGTCAAACTTTATTATGCCGTCCGGGACGGTATCTATTACGATCCCTACCGGATTGAACCCTCGCGCAGCGCTTTTAAAGCCAGCACGATTCTTCGCCAGGGCTATGGCTATTGCGTGGCTAAAGCCGTTGTGCTGGCCGCCGTTTTGCGGGCGCAGGTGATACCCTGCAAACTGCATTTTGCCGATGTCCGCAATCACCTGACCACCAAACGGCTTAAAGCATTGATGCAGACCGATACTTTTTTCTACCACGGCTATAATGATGTTTTTCTTGATGGCGCCTGGATTAAAGTAACGCCGACATTTAATTTGTCGCTGTGTGAAAAATTCAAAGTCAAGCCTCTGGACTGGGACGGCGTGTCCGACGCCGTCTTTCATCCCTTCGATCTCGAAGGCCGGCGGCATATGGAGTATATCACCGATCACGGCTCATTTGCCGATCTGCCTTATGACGCTATTATAAATACATTCCTTACCTGCTACGGAGACATGGCAAAGAATCAGTTGTATCAGACGATACAGGCCGGAGACTTTGAACGCGAAGCGCAGGAAGAGTCTCTCGGTAAGTAAGAATGGTGGTATAAAAAACGCCCCCGCAGAATAATATTTCTGCGGGGGCGTTTTTTTAATTTCCTATAAGGATTCAGTTATTCATCCTTGTGGGCTTTCATCTGGCGGCGGGTGGCGGAGAGTTCCATTTTGCGCAGACGCACGCTTTGCGGCGTGACTTCCACCAGTTCATCTTCGGCGATAAACTCGATGGCCTGATCCAGCGAAAACAGACGCGGCGGCCGCAAGATAATGGTGGCATCGGACGTGGACGCCCGCATGTTGGTCAGTTTCTTTTCCTTGACGATGTTGACGTTGATGTCCTGCGTACGGTTGCGTTCGCCCACGATCATGCCTTCGTAAACATTCGTGCCGACTTCCACGATCATTTCCCCGCGATCATCCATCGCGAAGCTGGCGTAAGAGGTCACGCGTCCGGAGCGGTCGGCCACCAGCACGCCTGAGTTGCGCTGGGGAATCGAACCAAACCACGGCGCATAATCTTCCAGGAGTGAATTCATGACACCGCCGCCTTTGGTGTCGGTTAAGAACTGGCTGCGGAAGCCGATCAGGCCGCGTGAGGGAATCAGAAACTCCATGCTGACCCGGCCGCTGCCTTTATTCACCAGACTTTCCAGCCGGCCTTTGCGAATGGAAAGCTTTTCCGTGATTTTTCCCACATATTCTTCGGGGATGTCTAAAAACAATCTTTCCACCGGCTCGACGGTTACACCATCCTGCTTTTTGGTAATGACCTGGGGCTTGGAGACCATCAGCTCGTAGCCTTCACGGCGCATGGTTTCAATCAGCACCGCCATCTGCAATTCGCCCCGTCCGCAGACTTCAAAGGCATCGGTCCTATCCAGCTTTTTGATCTTGACTGCCACATTACGCAGCGATTCTTTTTCCAGCCGTTCCAGTAAATGACGCGATGTCAGATATTTGCCTTCCGTGCCGGCAAAGGGACCGTTATTGACATAAAACACCATGGATACGGTCGGTTCATCCACGATCAGACGCGGCAGGGGCTGTGGGTTCTCCAGCGAGGAAATCGTATCGCCGATGGTGACATTTTCCACGCCGGCGAGCGACAGAATATCTCCCGACTCCGCAACGGTGACCGGTCTCTTAGCCAGTCCATGAAATTCATAAAGGGCGGACAGCTTCACGCCGCCCACAATTTTTTCCTTCGCGCAAAGGCTGTAGAGCTTGTTCATTTCCAGCTTTCCGGCCTGCAGACGGCCGACGGCAATCTGGCCGACATAAGCATCATAATCCAGGTTGGTGACCAGGAATTGCGTATTGGCCTCATCATCGCCCACAGGGGCAGGGATGGCATCAATAATAGCGTGCATCAGCGGCTGAAGGTCGGTGCTGTCGTCGCCCAGTTTCTTGTGGCTGACGCCGATCTTGGAATTGGTGTATAAAATCGGAAATTCGATCTGATGTTCTTCGGCGCCCAGATCAATAAAGAGATCATACGTCTCGTTGATCACTTCCTCAATGCGGGCGTCCGGGCGGTCAATTTTATTGATGACCAGAATGATCGGCAGATGCAACGCCAATGCTTTTTTCAATACAAAGCGGGTTTGCGGCAGCGGGCCTTCGCTGGCATCGACCAGCAGCATCGCGCCGTCTACCATGTTGAGGCTGCGTTCGACTTCACCGCCGAAATCGGCATGGCCGGGTGTGTCGACAATGTTGATTTTTACACCGTTGTAGTCCACTGCCGTGTTCTTGGCCGCAATCGTTATGCCGCGCTCTTTTTCCAGGGCCATCGAATCCATCACGCGGTCTTCCACCGCCTGGTTGGCGCGGAAGATGCCGGTCTGCTTGAGCATGGCGTTGAGCAGGGTGGTTTTCCCATGGTCAACATGGGCAATAATAGCAACATTTCTCAAATGATCTTTTTTCATTTTTCTCTTTCTTATGGGTCATCGGGATGAAGTAGTATCGGATAGAACAAAACTATTCTTTACTGAAGGGATGTCCATTGCGTAAATTTATTTCATAAAGCGGGCTCTCCATACCAAAATATTATTCATTTAACCAGCTATTTTTTTTGAATAATTGCGTCACTGTGTTCTTTTCGGGTAAATGAGGCGATTTCTTCATGATGTCCTGATGTTGAAGGCAGCCTTTACAAATCGTCATCGAATCGTTATAATTTTGCCAGTATAAAAAACTAATCCAAGAGGCGGCGGAAATGACTTACGTAAAAATTAATTTCGGCAGTAATTTTGAAGATGAATTTCAAAAAGCAGTGGATGAGGTCTTTCATCTGGTGCGTCCGGCCTTTAAGAATTACCAGTGCATCTGGCGTCCCAACATTGATGTGTATGAATCGGCGGAAGAGGTCATTGTGCTTGCGGACATGGCGGGACTGAATAAGGATGAACTCCACATCGAGGTTAACCGACATAAAATTAAAATCGCCGGAATTCGCAAGGCGATTCAGCTTTTGCAAAATGTGCGTTACTGCCAGGCGGAAATTCCGCACGGCTATTTTGAACGAAACGTTGCCCTGCCGGCGCCTGTGGATGCGCAATCCTCCGTGGCAACTTATGCTGACGGCATCCTGATGGTAAGAATTCGCAAACTGCCGGTCCACAAAGCGCATCGCGTGTCGGTCATTCTGACGAAGTAGCGGATCTCTTTCTCGACAACAACATTTGGAGGTTACTATGACTCAACAAAACGGGTCTGAAAATAAAAATAATTACAATATTCCGGAAGTGATTCCGATTCTTCCGTTGCATAATGTGCTGGTGTTTCCCAAAACCATGATTCCGCTGGAAGTGACGGGCACTGCGTCAGTGCTGGTGGATGAAGCCATGACCAAAGACCGGCTGGTGGGGCTCATCATGTTGAAAAAAGAGCCGGACGCCCTTAACCAGTATGCGAAAGAAGATCTGCATGCGGTGGGCACGTGCGCGGTGATTATCAAGATGGCCAAGACCTCGGAAAATCGCACGCAGTTGCTTTTACAGGGTGTCAGCCGTTTTTCGATTGCGGAACTTGTGGAGGGCAAGCCGTATCAACAGGCGCGCATCAACCTGCTGGAGGAAAACGACGTCAAAGACATAGAAACAGAAGCCTTGATGGCCAATCTGCTGTCATTGTTCGACCGTATTCTGAAGCTGTCACCGTTTCTGCCGCCGGAGTTCGGGCCCATGGCCAAATCCATTACCGACGCCGGGACGCTCGCGGATCTGATCGCGTCGATCGTTAATGCGCCGGTGGAGGAAAAACAGAAAGTGCTGGATACGGCCGATGTGAAAGAGCGCCTCAAAGAGCTGACCCGCCTGGTTAATCACCAGATGGAAGTTCTCGAGCTGGGCAATAAGATCCAGACCAAAGTCAAGGATGACATCGATAAAAACCAGCGGGAATATTATCTGCGGCAGCAGATGAAGGCCATCAAACAGGAGCTGGGCGAAACGGATGAAAATGCCGTCGAGACGGATGAGTATCGCAAGAAAATCGAGGACGCCCATCTGCCTGAGGAAGCTCAGAAAGAGGCCACGCGGGAGCTGGAACGATTATCGCGCATGCACCCGTCCTCGGCGGAATACACGGTTTCGTCGACCTATCTGGACTGGGTGACGGCGCTGCCCTGGCATGTGGCCACCACGGACAATCTGGATATCACCAAGGCGCGTCAGATTCTGGATGAAGACCATTACGGGCTTAATAAACCGAAGAAGCGCATCATTGAATATCTGGCCGTGCGCAAACTGAAACCGGATTCCAAGGGGCCGATCCTTTGTTTTGTCGGGCCTCCCGGCACGGGCAAAACATCGCTCGGTCATTCCATCGCGCGGTCACTCGGGCGCAAGTTTGTGCGCATTGCGCTGGGCGGCGTGCGCGACGAGGCGGAAATCCGCGGGCATCGGCGCACCTATATCGGCGCTCTGCCGGGCCGCATTATTCAGGCGCTGAGACGCGCGGAATCCAATAACCCCGTGTTCATGCTGGATGAAATCGATAAGCTCGGCAGCGATTTTCGCGGCGATCCTTCCTCCGCGCTCTTGGAGGTTCTGGACCCGCAGCAGAACAACAGCTTTACCGACCATTACCTGGATGTGCCTTTCGATTTGTCCAAGGTCTTGTTCATCGCGACGGCTAATATGCTCGATACGATTCCGCCGCCTCTGCTCGACCGGCTGGAAGTCATTGAGCTCACCGGCTACACACAGGAAGAGAAAGCGAAGATTGCCGAGAAATATCTGATACCGCGGCAACTGAATGAGAACGGACTGACCGCTTCGCAGTTCAGGCTTACGACCAGGGCGCTTTCCACGATTATCACCGGATACACGCGGGAGGCGGGGGTCCGCAACCTGGAGCGTGAAATCGCGAATGCCTGCCGGGGCGTCGCGGCGCAGATTGCCGAAGGCCACCTGAAGACGAAGACGGTGACCGATCAGGACATCCACAAATATCTGGGACCGGTGCGTGTTCCGACGGATCTCGATTGGCGGATTACCCGGCCCGGTATTGCCATTGGGCTTGCCTGGACGCCGGTGGGCGGCGATATGCTCTTTATTGAAGCCACAGCCATGAAAGGCAGAAAAGGTTTGACGCTGACCGGTCAGCTGGGGGACGTCATGAAGGAATCGGTTTCAGCGGCCCTGAGCTTCATCCGTACCAATGCCAAGGAACTGGGCGTGGATCCGGAATTCTTTGAAAATGTGGATATCCACATCCACGTTCCGGCGGGCGCGACGCCCAAGGACGGACCGTCAGCCGGTGTTACGATGCTGACGGCGCTGATGTCCCTGATCACCAATCGCAAGGTCAAAAAACATCTGGCGATGACCGGTGAAATCACCCTGCGCGGTGCGGTGCTGCCGGTAGGCGGCATCAAAGAAAAAGTGCTGGCGGCCTATCGGGCGGGCATCAAAACCATTTTATTGCCCGCATGGAACGAAAAGGATATCGAAGATATTCCGGCGAATGTACGCAAAAATATTTCATTTCATTTTATGAACGATATGATGGACGTTGTTAAGATGGCCCTGGAACCGGAAAAGGAGAAAAAAACGGTTGCGGCGCCGCCTCCGAAGTTAAAGGCTGAAGGGAAAGCGAAAAATCCGCAACCCGTGGCAAAAGGAAAAAAACGAAAAGTGATTTCCAGAGCCAAAGGTTCCAACCCGGCGAAAAAACCGGAAAAGAAAAATCAGACTGGTCTTCGTAAAACAGTTTCCAAAAAGAAATAATGACAGGGAACGGTCAGGCAAGCTGACTGTTCCCTGTTTTTTTTATAACCACGCATCCGATCAGGCAGGGGATTAATATTCCTTGCCTTACGCGAGGGTTTTTTTGGAAAAGATCAATTCAAAACCCAAAGCCGTCATTATCGGCGCAGGCTTCGGCGGTCTCTGGGCCGCCCGTTCTCTGGCCGGCCAGCCCGTCGATGTGGTGGTGATGGATCATAACAACTATCACACCTTTCTGGCGCTGCTTTATCAGGTAGCCGCGGCGGAACTTACCGCCGAAGATATTGCCTATCCGGTGCGCAGCGTCTTTGCGAAAACAACCAACATTGAATTTATCCTGGCGCATGCGCGGCACATCGATCTGAAAAAGCGCCGGATCGAAACCGACGGAGACGCCATTGATTATGATTATCTGATTCTGGCGAATGGCAGCACCACGGCCACCTTCGGCGTGCCCGGCGTCGACGAAAACGCTTTTTATCTCAAAACACTCGAAGAAGCCGTCGCCCTGAAAAATCATATCATCTGCTGTTTTGAAGCGGCATCCCGGGAAACGGATGCGGAAAAAAGAAAGGCTCTTCTGACGTTTATCATTGTCGGCGGAGGCGCAACCGGCGTTGAATACTCAGGCGCTCTGACGGAACTGATCCACGGTCCGCTGAGCAAGGATTATCCCGGCATTGATTTTTCCGACGTGCGGATCATCCTGCTGGAAGCCGCCGGACAACTGGTTCCGGCCATGCCTTCGGATATCCGGAACTATACGGTCCGGCAGCTGCGGACAATGGGGGTGGACGTCTGGCTGAATGCAGCGGTAGCCTGCGTTTCATCCGACCAGGTGGTTTTGAAAGGCATTGAAAATATTAAGACGAAAACCGTTGTCTGGACGGCGGGCGTTCGGGGAGAGGCGCTGGCCGCCGATTCGGGCATTCGTGTTTCCCGTGACGGCCGGGTGGCGGTGGAAGAGACGCTGCAGATACCGGATCATCCCGAAATCTATGTCATCGGGGATCTGGCCGCCATTTCGGAAGGACAACGCACCCTGCCCATGGTCGCACAGGTGGCGATTCAATCCGGCATTGCCGCAGCCGGTAATATCTTAAGGCAGATAGCGGGCAGGACGCCTGAAGCTTTCCATTACGCCGACCGTGGCTCGATGATCACCATCGGCCGCAAAGCAGCCGGAGTTGCCATTGGTTCCCGGACCTTTACCGGGTTTATCGCCTGGATGATGTGGCTTGTCATTCATCTTTTTAATCTGATTGGTTTTCGCAACCGGGTGATGGTGTTGATTAACTGGGCGTGGGATTACCTGCTCTATGAACGCGCGGTGCGTTATGTTTTCCCGTCAGGAATATCCGCCGGTTCTCCGCAAAGCTCCTGTGCGCGCTTATCGCCAACAGAGAAACAACTGCCGCCAAAAAAATAATGCGTATTTTCCGGTCCTCTTTTATGTGGCTGTTTGATTTCGTTTTGTAGAACTGCATCATTAAAAGTTTGCTGTTCTTGAAGGAAAGAACAGCCGGACAAAAAATCGGGCTGCCCATAATCTCCGTGTTTTAAATTCAAACCGGATAGATTCTGGACAGCCCCGTCATTCACACCCTCGAGATATTATTTTTTGCTCTTAGCTATTTCCTCATCGCGCAGGATCTTGCGCAAAATTTTCCCCACGGCCGACTTCGGTATTTCATTTCTGAATTCTACAAACTTGGGAACTTTGTAGGGGGCCAGCTTCTCCTTGCAGAATTCGATAATTTCTTTGTCCGTCGCGGTTTGTCCGGGTTTCATAACCACAAAAACCTTTACCGTCTCACCCCGGTAGGTATCCGGTATGCCGACCGTCACGGCTTCAGCCACTTTAGGATGCTGATAAAGTACTTCATCCACTTCGCGCGGATAAATATTGAAACCGCCGGCAATGATCATGTCTTTCTTGCGGTCGACGATATAGATGTAACCTTCTTCATCCATCTGACCGATATCGCCCGTACGGAGCCAGCCGTCGGTAAGCTGATTGGCCGTTTCTTCCGGGTTATTCCAGTAACCTCGCATGACCTGCGGCCCTTTGATAAGAATTTCACCCGGTTCGCCTTGTTTCACTTCATCAACGCCGTTTTCCACGCTGACCAGGCGGATATCAACACCCAGGCCGGGAACACCGATCGATCCAACCTTGTTTTTCAGGCCGGGATTGCTGATTCCGTTGCCGGATGTTTCGCTCATTCCCCACCCCTCGGCAAAGAATATTCCCATGTCCTTGACCTTCTGGATCAGTTCTACGGGCATCGGCGCGCCGCCGGAGCAGAAATAGCCGATTTTTTCGGCCAGTTTCATTTCGCCCGCTTTGGGGTGATTGATTAAAGCGGTGATCATCGTCGGCACCGTCGGGAAGAAAGTAAACCGTTCAATTCTGGCGATGGTGGACATCATCTCATCCATGTCGAATCTGGGCAGCAGAATCTGGGTGGCCATGCTGAAAAATCCCCAGTTAACGCAGCAGATGTTCGCGTAAATGTGGAAATAGGGAATAATACCCATGACGGTCCGCTTCTCATAGGGGGTGTAAATGATGGTTGAATTGCCCCAGAAATAAACATTGAACGTTGCGGCAACGACGTTGGCGTGCGTGAGAACGGCGCCTTTGGGCAATCCGGTGGTTCCACCCGTAAACTGGATAAGCGCATCATCAGCGGGAGAAAAATCGACCAGCGGAATGCGCGTATCGGTGGATTGATCGAGCAACTCGGAAAAATGGGGCCAATTTTCATCCAGGCCCAGATCTTTGGCGGTGCTGACGCCGAAGCCGTTAATGTAGTCGGTCACTTTTGTTACGATTAATTTTAAGCCGGTGTCGCGGGCCAGCTTGCCCATGTTCGGCAGAACCATGTCAAAAGTAAAAAGCATTTTCATGCCGGTGTTTTCCGTCATGAACTTGAGCTCATCATAGGTATAAAGAGGATTCATGTTCACGACAATGGCGCCTGCCGATAATATGGCATAATAGGCAATAACGTATTGAGGACAATTGGGCAGGGCGATGCCGACACGATCACCTTTTTTAATGCCCAGGCTGACCAGAGCATTGGCCATACGGAGCATCTGATTGCGAACCTGGCCGTTGGATAGCTCACTGCCGTAGAAATCCAAAGCCGCTTTGTAGGGATACTGAGCCGCCGCCAGATGGACGAAATTCTGGATAGGAACTTTTGGATAACGAACTGAAAAAGGAACATTGTAATCATAACTGTCGTGCCAAATTTTGTTTTCCATGCGCCATTACCTCTTTCTTTGATTATTTTTTATACCACTATTGAAGACACTCAATCCGAGTGCTACTTCCCGCTCGCTGCTGCTATATCTTTTTAATTCCCGTTGTCTTTAAATGAATGAAAAAAATTTGGGAGCAACCCAGCCGTTATGGACAACGTGTTCGTAAAACAGCCTGTGAAAATGGAATCTGAAAAAATGGGTGACGCGGCTGATTTTTCAGGACTTGAATTCTCCGCGTCATGATTCTGAGGGCAGTCGAAAACCCGGTCAAGGTATGGCCCGTCCTTATGTTTGACAGATGCAGCGCAATTCTTAAGCATGGAATTTCCCCTTTCCATAACTGAATAGAAACGTCCATCAACCCCTGGGCGATACCGGTAGATAATGGGGATAAAACGCAAACGGCCGGTATGACGGCAAAACAACAAATATTATTGTGTGTAGGTTACATACTGAAATCGATTTTGGATGTCAATCTCTTAATGATTAATGGTTTATTTTGCGGATGTCGCATATTTTTTCATGATGAAGTACTTCACCCGGTTTACAGGATTCAGCAGGGGCGGCAGGGCGCTGGAGGCCGCCTCGGGAACATGAAGCTGGTGACGTGTATGACCGGAAGCTCTGATCATCGGATTGTTCGACTGTCTCAGAAAGTAATATGAAGCATTCACAAAGAGGTCCCTCGGGAAGATGCCTCGAATATTATGAAATCCTGTTTTTTTGAATCCGTTTCTGATGATCGTAGCGCAGTTGTTGGTCAATATATTAAAGTCCCTGTAATGTCCGGGCTTCGCGGAATCAGGCGGCGTGTTGTGAATAATCTCAAGTTCGCTGTGAAAGAAATGTGAAAGCCTTTTCGTGTCCAGGCCGGTGATTCTCAGCACATGAATGGTCCGCATGAAAAGCCTGCCGAACTTGTCGTAATAAGGCTTTTCCGGATCATCCGTGTTGTTCCGACAGGTTTTCGGATGCGGCGCGAACTCGCCCAGCGCCGGTCTGTAAAAATATTCTTCGGGTTTCATGACCTCGTTTTCATTAATCAGATGTGAATAATTGAATATTTCGCCGTGGACATTGACGGCCAGGTGTCCCAGAAACGATACCGGGTATTTGACAAGCCGTTCATTGAAGTAAAGGTCGACAAAGGGTTCTTCCGGCAGAGGTTCATCCGGCCACAGAATGATGATGTTTCTGCCTGTTTCGTAATCCTTCTGCGGAAGCGCGCGGGCGGAGACTTTAAGCCCGTTCCAGTGCAGCAGGTATCCGCTCCAGATTTTTTCATCTTTCAAATATCCGGTTCCGTCATCTCCTGAAAGGAAGGGGATTTGCCCGGGGATGGTTGTTAATACACCTTTGCAGACGATATCATTCATGAAAGATGTGTATACATAATGCCGATTTAAAATTAAAGCATTTTCATGACATATCAGATAAACAGGGCAACTTCCCGTTATGAAAACCACCATATTCCGTCGGAAACAGTCGTAATTGAGATTGATGGAAGCATTCTTGTCCGGCAACAGGTCAATTTTTCATATTTCGCCTTGACAATACTTTTCCGGCTATGTTACGCATCACCCAATCACACAGAGGGTTGATTGAAGTAAATGCCGACAAATATTTTCAACAAAAAATGGTGGTGGCAGACAAAAAGTGTCTGCCCATAAGCTCCTTCTAATATCGAGCATGGGCAGGGAAGTTTCTTCCCATGACTCGCAAGCGTATCGAAATGCCATGGGAAGAAAAAGAACCATGGCATTTTTTTTAGCCTGCCGGGCACAACCCCGCTGAAAAAAATGGGAACACAGCATAAATATCTTTAAAAGGAGAGCGTATATGGAACAGGTCAAAACAATATTGGAAGATCACGAGATACCCACGCAATGGTACAACATTATGGCGGATTTGCCTACGCCGATGAAACCCCCGCTGCATCCCGGCACGGGCCAACCGGTCACGGCCGATGATTTATCCGCCATTTTTCCCATGAACATCATCGAGCAGGAAGTTTCCACCGAGCGCTGGATTGACATCCCCGATGAGATTTTACAAAAGTATCTGCTGTGGCGCCCCTCTCCTCTTTACCGCGCGCGTAATTTCGAAAAACTGCTGGGCTGTCCGGTGCAGATTTATTATAAAAACGAAGGTGTCAGCCCTGCCGGATCGCATAAACCCAACGCCGCCATTCCGATGGCCTATTACAATAAAATGGCCGGCACCAAGCGGATCACCACGGAAACAGGCGCCGGTCAATGGGGCAGCGCTCTCTCCATGGCCTGCAAGATGTTTGATCTGGTATGCCGCGTTTACATGGTCAAGGTCAGCTACGAACAGAAACCCTATCGTCGTATGATGATGAACACCTGGGGCGCTGAATGTATTCCCAGCCCGAGCAATCTGACCCAGGCCGGCCGCAATGTTCTGGCCGAGCACCCCGATTCCCCCGGTTCCCTGGGCATTGCGATCAGCGAGGCCATTGAAGACTGCGTGACCAGCAAAGATACGAAATATGCATTAGGCAGCGTGCTGAATCATGTGCTGCTCTATCAGTCGATTATCGGACTGGAGGCGCAAAAGCAGATGCAGAAGCTTGGCCTCTATCCTGATGTGGTTATGGGCTGCTGCGGCGGCGGCAGTAACTTTGCCGGTATCACGTCACCGTTTGTCTGCGATAAAATCCACGGCAAACAGGTGAATGTGGTCGGTGCGGAACCTTCATCCTGCCCCACCATGACCAAAGGGCCGTTTGCTTATGACTTCGGCGATCTGGCCAAAACAACGCCACTGCTCCCGATGTATACACTGGGTCACGATTATGTTCCCGCTCCCATTCACGCAGGCGGCTTGCGCTACCACGGCATGGCCCCTATCGTCAGCCATCTGGTTCGGGAAAAATTAGTTGAACCGCGCGCTTACGACCAGTTGAAAACCTTTGACGCCGGCGTTAAATGGGCGCGTTCGGAAGGCTTTATCCCCGCGCCGGAAACCAACCATGTTCTGGCGGCAGTCGTCGATGAAGCCCTGCGCGCCAAAGAAGAAGGCAAAGAAAAAGTGATCCTCTTTAACTGGAGTGGTCACGGCTTGGTGGATCTAGCTTCTTACGATGCCTTCCTTGCCGGCAAACTCGAGGCTTACGAACTGCCGGATCATGAAATTGATCGCGCATTGAACGCCATTAAAGATTTCCCCAAGCCTTAAATGAGTTCATTTCAATAATTTTCAGAGCCACCGGGAAAACCACGGGCATGAACCCAAAGCAAGCTGTCGGGTTCATGCCCTCGGCTATCATAACAAACTTCTTGACGGCTTTTCTTTTTTTCGTCAAGCTGACGCCCGAATGAAAACAGAACACGACCATAAATTAACCCGCTGCCCGAAACTGGGCGATGAAATGACCTTTGCCTACTGCATGAAAGAAGCCGGTGATTTGCCTTGTGCACGGATTATGCACTGCTGGTTTAAGTCTTTTGATGTAGAGACGCTGCTCAAAGAGCGCCTGACGTCCGGCGAATGGAATCGTTTTACAGGCGCTGAACCTAAGGATAAACTGGCCAGTATTATTGAAATGATTGAAAAAGCGAAGAGGCAAACATGAAGAATCTGGATTTGTTCAGCCTGGGGACAGAAGGCGACGCTCTGGAAACGGCGCCGCTGGCTGAAAGAATGAGGCCGCAGAAGCTTGCCGACTACATCGGCCAGCCGCACCTCATAGGCGAAGGAACCCTGCTTCGGCGCGCCATTGCGGAAGATAAACTTTTCTCAATGATTTTCTGGGGGCCGCCGGGTGCAGGCAAAACAACCCTGGCGCGAATCCTGGCCAATGAAACCAAGGCAAATTTTGTCAGTTTTTCAGCGGTCCTCTCCGGTGTGAAGGAAATCCGCTCCGTCATTGACGATGCGCGGGAGCTCTGGGAAGCCAAAAAGCAAAAAACCATTCTGTTTGTCGATGAAATCCATCGCTTCAACAAAGCCCAGCAGGACGCCTTTCTCCCCCACGTGGAAAGCGGGCTTATCACCCTGATTGGCGCAACCACGGAAAATCCTTCCTTTGAAGTTATCGCGCCCCTGTTGTCCCGGACGCGCGTGATGCTGCTCAAGCAGTTTACGGAAGAAGATCTGATTGCCATCCTGAAGCGGGCCTTGACCGATCAGCAAAGAGGCCTGGGCAGATTCACCATCTCGGCTGATGATGAGGCGATCCGTTTTATTGTCCGCCTTTCCGACGGCGATGCCCGCAGTACGCTCAACAATCTGGAGGCGGTGGCCTCCATGATTCAGTCGCTGCCTGCAGAGGAACGGGTGATCACGGCGAAATCCGCGGAGGAAGCCCTCCTGAAAAAGGCCCTTTTGTATGATAAGGACGGCGAAGAGCATTATAACCTGATCTCGGCCTTTCACAAAAGCATGCGCGGCTCAGACCCGGACGCAACACTTTACTGGCTGGGGCGCATGCTTACTGCCGGGGAAGACCCGCAGTATATTCTGCGCCGTATGGTGCGCTTTGCTTCCGAAGATATCGGCAATGCCGATCCTCATGCTCTTCTACTGACAATAGCCGCCCAACAGGCTTTTCATTTCATCGGCCTGCCGGAAGGCGAACTGGCCTTGGCGCAGGCGGCCGTCTATCTGGCGACAGCGCCCAAAAGCAATGCTCTGTATGTCGGCTATGGTCGGGCCAAAGAGCTGATCAACAAGACCGGTTACCTTCCTGTGCCGCTGCATATCCGCAATGCGCCGACCAGGTTGATGAAAGAGCTGGATTACGGCAAGGATTACAAATACGCCCACGATTATCAGGATGCTTTTGTTGCGCAGGAGTACCTGCCGGAAAAACTTCAAGGAAAGATACTTTATCAGCCGACGGATGCCGGTTTTGAAAAGACCATTAAGGAAAGAGTCAATGCCTGGCGGCGCCTGAAAAATGACTCGAAAGATAAAGGAGTGAAAAAATGACAAAAAAAAGGGAGGCCTGGTTAGGAGCCTCCCGAGGAGAGAAGAGTGAAGGCTGATGCCTTCCTTGGTTTATTTTGCTGTCGGCTAATCATGCCCGTAATTTTTAGTCGACACTTAATATCTTCTATTTCTGTCTTATGTCTAAGCAGATATTGTGCCACAATAGCCGTTAAAATATAAGTAATTGATATTAAACAAATTTTCTAAATTAATGCTTTTTGCCTCTTGCTTTGCAGAAGTAAATGTTTGGCAAGAAATGTCGGACGAACTTTCAGCTAACAAAAAATAAATAAATAATAACAAACAGATACAAAATTGCCAATATTTGTCCACTTTTCGACAAAAATGTCGGGCTGTCTGGTGTTTATCGTTGACTTTTCTCATGAAAAGCTTAAAATGACCAGCAAAACAAAAAATATAAAAGCGCGCATCATGTTGTGTAAAATAAGGATATCATGATCTTTTTCAGAAAAAAAGAAACCATTGTAAGACGTGGAGTCCGTAAATACAACGGAAGCTTTATTCAACCTCTGGCCGTTGGCATTGTTTCAGCTGTTCTGGTCGGCCTGATTCTCATTATGGGTTTTCTGGATATCCGCCGCAGTGAAACCAATCTGGTCGGATTCATGGAAGATCAGGCCTTGAGCACCATCAGCGTTTTGCAACGCCTGACGGAAGATAATCTCAAAAGCATTGTCGCCATGCCGGGGAAAAGCCCGACTCAGGCAAAAACAGCCAGGCAGGAAGAAGCGGATTATTCTAAAAAACTGGTTATCGAAGCGATCACTGCGCTGGGACAGAAAATTGATGAGCAATGGAAAAATAAATTAATCAGCAACGCCACTCTTCATAAGTTTGCGGCTGATAACAATTTCTGGTACGTGGCCGTTCTCAATCGGGACGGCAACGCAATTTATCAAAGCAACCCGCTGACAACCAGTATGCTGACCGAAAGCGATCTGTCCAACGGCGGACGCAAAGCAACCACCATTGAGTTGCTGGAGAAAATTCGCATCAAGCAGGGAATCGGTTACGTCGGCTTGCGGCGCAAGGACGGAAGCGGAGCCGTTGTCATCAACCTGGATAAAGAAGGACTAAAATACTGGAGCATCAAAGTTGCCGTGGATAGAGCCATCAGTAAAATGGGCGAAGGACACGGCATCACCTACATGCAAATCTTTAACAGCCAGCAGAAGCTTTTAAGCACTGCGGGCAAACCCGCTCCCGGATTGAGCAGTAAAGATTTTAATTACAAAGAAATTCTGCAGGGAAAAATAAAAATTATCAGCAGAAAAGTCGACGCGCAGGACAGTAAGATACTGGATATGGCCGCTCCCTTTACGTTGGATAAAAAAGTGGTAGGCCTCGTCCGCATCGGCCTGGAACGGGGTTCCATGGACAAAATTATCGCTGAAAACCGGCAGAACATTTTTGTTTTCATGCTGCTTGTGGTAGTCATTGCCCTCTTATCCATGTGGCTGCTCTATCACGATCAGAACCGTCACCTGGCCGGCATTATTGACATGGAACGCCGTCTGGAAAAAGCCGAACGCCTTTCTTCTCTGGGCCAGCTGGCCGCGGGCGTGGCCCACGAAATCCGCAATCCGCTGAATGCCATCAGTATGGCGACCCAGCGGCTAAAAAGAGATTACATTCCCGCGGACGACCTGAAGGCCCGTGAATTTCAAAATCTTTCCGGCGTGATCCGCGATGAAATCCGGCGGCTCAACGGGATTATCGAAGAGTTTCTTTCCTTTTCCAAAAGCAGAAGGTTGGAGTTGAGTGATTTTTCCGTAACGGAAGTTCTTCAAAAAATTGTCAGTTTGATTTCGGAAGAGGCCAGGGCTCGGGGCATCACGCTGGAGACAAGATGGCGGCTCTCCCCTGCCGTTATTCCCATGGATATTAACAAACTTCAGCAGGCATTTCTGAACTTTATCAAGAATGCCATGGAGTCCATCACGGATCAAGGCACCATCACCATCACGGTAGATAAAGAAAGCAAGAATTATATTTTGGTGAGCATCTCTGATACCGGCTGCGGCATGACAGCGGAAGAAATTGAAAAAATTTTCAGCCCGGAATACACCACCAAGGAAAAAGGCCTGGGACTGGGCATCCCGCTGGCAACGGAGATTATCCGCGGCCACGGCGGAGATATCCGCGTCATCAGCCGTCATGGCGAAGGGACAACTTTTGAAATCATTTTGCCGAGCGAAAAAATAAGCGAAAAAGCCTGACAGCAAGGATGTTACGAATGCAGAAATTAGATATTCTGATAGTGGAAGACGGCCGTTCGCAGCGGGAGATGCTGCGCGATTTTCTGATTTCCGAAGGTCACAGGGTCCTGGAAGCGGAAAATGGTGAAACCGCGATCAAAACGGTTTCCAATAAGCATTTTGATTTGATTCTCCTGGATTACAAAATGCCCGGTATGGACGGCATGGAAGTGCTCAAGGAAATGAAGAGGATCAACCAGGAAATCGATGTCGCCATCATTACCGCTTACGGCACCATTGAAACGGCTGTGGAAGCCATCAAAGTCGGCGCCATTGACTACATCACGAAACCCATCGAACTGGAAGAACTGCTGATCCTGGTGGATCGGGTGGCGGAACGCCGCGGTCTCATCCGGGAAAATGAACTCTTGAAACAGCAGCTGGAAAAACAAGGCATAACTGCGGAAAAGATCATTTATAAAAGCGCTCAGATGGTAGAGTTGATCAACATGGCCAGCCGGGTCGCGCCCAGCAGGGCATCCGTGCTGATTCAGGGTGAAAGCGGTACGGGAAAGGAACTCCTGGCGCGTCTGATTCATCAATTGAGCCCGCGGGTGCACAGACCCATTGTGGTGGTGAACTGCGGCGCTCTGCAGGAAAATTTGCTGGAGAGTGAATTATTCGGCCATGAGAAAGGAGCCTATACCGGCGCAAGCTCCCGCCGCATCGGGCGTTTTGAAGACGCGGACGGCGGCACACTTTTTCTTGATGAAATCGGCGAACTGAGCCCCGGCATTCAGGTTAAATTATTGCGCTTTCTGCAGGAGCGGGAAATTACTCGTCTCGGCAGTAACGCCAGCATTTCTGTCGATGTCCGCATCATCAGCGCCACCAATCGCGATTTAGAGGGCCGGGTTAAAGAAGGGGCGTTCAGAGAGGACCTTTTTTACCGGCTGAAAGTCGTGACGATGTCGCTTCCGCCGCTGAGGGAGAGAAAAGAAGATCTGCCCGCGCTGGTCGAGCATTTTATGGAAAAATTTGCCAGAGAAAACGCAAAAAATATCCGGGGTATGACTGCTGAAGCAAGGGATTTGCTCCTGAAATACGACTATCCGGGCAATGTGCGGGAACTGGTTAATATTATGGAACGGGCTGTTGTCATTGCCCGGGACGACTATATCACCGTGAACGACCTTCCTTTTAAAAATGATTCTTTCACGGATGTTTCGGACAAAAAAGGGTCAGGATCCCTTCGGAACTCGCTTGAAGATCTTGAAAAGCATCTGATCGGCGAGGCCATGATCAAGGCGGCTGATAACCAGACCAAAGCCGCTGAAATTCTGGGTATGTCGGAAAGAATGCTGAGATATAAGCTGAAGAAGTACGACCTGAAGAACTAGAGGCAGGGCTGTTGACCCGGATGCGTTTCCGTAAGGAGGGCGCAAAAGAGAAACACTTCATTACTGATCTCGACAAAAGGGTGCCGGATGAACGATCCTTCCAAGACAAATCAAGATCTGATCGAAGAAAATACCTTATTAAAAAAAAGAATCCGGAAGCTGGAAGCAGCTGAGGCAGAGCACAGGCGGATGGCGGAAAACCTTCGGACTTCCGAACTCATCTATCAGACTATTTTTGAAACAACAGGGACCACCATGCTGATCATTGAGGAAGATATGACGATATCCCTGGTAAATGATCAATGGGGATGTCTGACCGGGTATACACGGGAGGAAGTAGAAGGGAAAAGAAAGTGGACGGAATTTATTGAAAAAGATGATCTGGAAGAGATGATCTCCCGCCACAAGTTGCGGAGAGCGGATCCGGGGCTTGCGAAGAAAAGCTATGAGTTTAAGATTGTGCACAAAGACGGCAGTCTGAAAAACATCCTCTTAAACATTGATCTGATACCGGGTACAAAAAAAAGCATCGCTTCTCTGATGAACATTACGGACCTTAAGCAGGCGGAGTTCAATCTTTTACAGGCTGAAGAAAATTATCGGAGCATCTTTGAGAACGCCCAGGAAGGGATTTACCGGACAACACCCGACGGGAAATTCATCATGGTCAACAAGGCTATGGCGCGAATACTCGGATACGATTCCCCCGGGGAACTGATGGACAGCGTAACCGATGTTACCCGTCAACTCTATGTCGATTCTAAAGAACGTGCAAAGATCGTAGAGTGTATCGAACGGCAGGGCTTTGCCAGGAATGACGGGCTTCAATTCTACCGAAGGGATGGACGCACGATCTGGGTATATCTGACCATGCGTGCCGTTCATGATGAGCGGGGGAAGCTTCTCTATCTGGAAGGACTTATCGAAGATATCACTAACCGGAAAGAGAGTGTCGATCACCTCAGAAAAGCTCTGGGAGGAGCCGTTCAGGCAATTGCCTCGCTGGTCGAAACGAAAGACCCCTACACAGCGGGCCATCAACGCCGCGTGGCGGATCTTGCCCGTTCCATTGCCAGAGAGATGGGCCTTTCCGACGAACAGATCAACGGCATCCGGATGGCCGGTATCATCCATGACATTGGAAAAATCTCTGTTCCTTCCGAAATTCTCAGCATGCCGAGAAAATTAACAGACCTGGAGTTCGACCTCATCAAGACCCACGCTCAGTCCGGATATGACATTCTGAAGGACATTGAATTTCCCTGGCCCATTGCCCGCATGGTCCTTGAACATCATGAGCGGATGAACGAGTCCGGATATCCGAACGCCCTGGCCGATGACAACATTCTCCTGGAGTCACGGATCCTGGCGGTAGCCGATGTGGTGGAGGCCATTGCCACGCATCGGCCTTACCGGTCGGCATTAGGACTTGATGCCGCTTTGGAAGAGATAACCGGGAACAAGGGTGTTCTGTATGATGCCGATGTGGTGGATGCCTGCCTGCGCCTCTTCCAAGAGAAGGGTTATAAAATTAAAGAATAAGCATAATATATCCGGGATCATTCTGATTATGTTCAGAAACCGGGCGGAACACAAGAGGCATTTTCCAGGGGAAATTTTCTACTCGTTTTCTCTGGCCTCTCTTCCGCTTCCAACGTCGCTGCTTGGGCGATCAGGAGGAGCAATTTATTTTTGGCGCTTTCTCCCTTTTCAGCTTGTTTAGGGCACTTGGACTTCTTTTCTGCTGAAAACGAAAATAGTAAAACAAAAAATCAATAATATTTCCGAAAGCTTTTCTCTGCCAGCGCAATTGGTTTATATATTTGACAGTACGATTATGCTTATTACCCGTATCATGACGGAAGCTGAAGACCGTTGGCGTATTTGCAATAAGCAATAAACGATATCAAAAGCAATGCAGCCGTCAAGCCGCGCTCCGGCTGATTTCATGGTCAGCCCGTTTGCCATATCGGCGCCGAAGTACTATCTTTCGTAGTAGAACTGTTCAACAAGTCATACAATGAAAGGAGCAAATATCATGGATGGGGAAAAAACAGGCCAAACTCACGAATACACGGAAGGCGGCGGCACAACGAACCGGGACTGGTGGCCCAACCAGCTGAAGCTCGATATCCTGCACCAGCATTCCTCGAGGTCCAACCCGATGGGCGGGGATTTCAACTATGCTGAAGAATTCAAGAGTCTCGACTTAAATGCCGTGAAGAAGGACCTCCGTGACCTGATGACGACGTCGCAGGACTGGTGGCCGGCGGACTTCGGCCACTACGGACCTTTGTTTATCCGGATGGCGTGGCACAGCACCGGCACCTACCGTGTAGGCGACGGCCGCGGCGGCGGCGGCAGGGGCCAGCAGCGCTTTGCGCCCCTCAACAGCTGGCCCGACAATGTCAGCTTGGACAAGGCGCGCCGTCTGCTCTGGCCGATCAAACAGAAGTATGGCCGGAAGATTTCCTGGGCCGACCTGATGGTTCTCACGGGCAACGTCGCCCTGGAATCGATGGGTTTCAAGACTTTCGGATTCGGTGGCGGCCGCGAGGATGTCTGGGAGCCCGATCATGACGTCTACTGGGGCAAAGAAAAAACATGGCTGGGCGGCGACAAACGCTATTCCGGCGAGCGGGATCTTGAGAATCCGCTCGCTGCGGTGCAGATGGGGCTGATCTACGTGAACCCGGAAGGCCCGAACGGCAATCCGGACCCGATCGCCGCAGCCAGGGACATCCGCGAGGTCTTCGCCCGCATGGCGATGAACGACGAAGAGACTGTGGCCCTTATCGCGGGAGGCCACGCGTTCGGCAAGACCCACGGCGCGGGACCTGCAACACATGTGGGGCCTGATCCCGAAGCGGCCGGCATCGAGGAACAGGGGCTGGGCTGGAAGAACAGCTTTGGCACGGGCAAAGGCGCCGACACGATCACCAGCGGCCTGGAAGTCATCTGGACCAACACACCCACGAAATGGAGCAACAACTTCTTCCGGATCCTGTTCAGCTTCGAATGGGAATTGACGAAAAGCCCGGCCGGTGCTTACCAGTGGAAGCCGAAGGGCGACGCCGGCGCCAATACCGTGCCGGACCCGCACGACCCGTCCAAACGCCGGACGCCGGGTATGTTGACAACTGACCTTGCTTTGCGGTTCGACCCTGTCTACGAAAAGATCTCCAGGCGCTTCTATGAGAACCCGGACCAGCTTGCCGACGCCTTTGCCCGGGCCTGGTTCAAGCTGACCCATCGCGACATGGGCCCCCGCGCCCGTTACCTCGGCCCGGAGGTTCCAAAAGAAGAGCTCATCTGGCAAGACCCCATCCCTGCCGTCAATCACCGGCTGATTGATGCAGAGGATATCGCCTCCCTCAAAGGCAAAATTATCGCTTCCGGCCTGTCTGTGCCGGAGCTGGTTTCGACCGCCTGGGCGTCGGCGTCCACTTTTCGCGGCTCCGACAAGCGCGGGGGCGCCAATGGCGCCCGCATCCGTCTGGCGCCGCAGAAGGATTGGGAAGTCAACCAGCCGGCCCGGCTGGCGAAGGTGCTCAAGACTCTGGAGGGTATCCAGAGCGCGTTCAACGACGCCCGGTCCGGCGGCAAGAAGGTATCCCTGGCTGACCTGATTGTGCTGGCAGGCTGTGCGGGCGTCGAGCAGGCAGCGAAGAATGCCGGCTACAAGGTAACGGTTCCCTTCGCACCGGGGCGTATGGATGCTTTGCAGGAGCAGACAGATGTGCAGTCCTTCGCGGTACTCGAACCGGTTGCGGACGGATTCCGTAACTATCAAAAAAATAAATATGCCGTAAAGCCGGAGGAAATGCTGGTGGATCGTGCGCAATTGCTGACGCTGACCGCGCCCGAAATGACGGTGCTGGTGGGCGGCATGCGCGTCCTTTTGACAAACTCCGGAGGGTCCCGGCACGGCGTCTTCACCAAGCGGCCGGAAGCGCTCACCAATGACTTCTTCGTGAATCTGCTCGACATGAGTACGATGTGGGCGGCAACCGCGGAAGATGCGGATATTTTCGAAGGTCGTGATCGCAAAACGGGCGAGCTCAAATGGACCGGCACCCGTGTCGACCTGATCTTTGGTTCAAACTCACAACTCAGAGCCCTGGCGGAAGTCTATGCATGTGATGATTCCCGGGAGAAGTTCCTGTACGATTTTATAAGGGCATGGAACAAAGTCATGAATCTTGACCGTTTCGACCTCGGCTGATAGCGGTAAATGCAAGCGCATCGGTTCAAACGGGATGCATGCATCATTCGGATGAAAACGGAAAAGCCGCCAAGACGGGCGGCTTTTTTATGATCCGTGTAATCCCGCTGTTGCGGGACGGGCGTTAATCGCCGGTGCCTGCTGCGAGGCGGTTGATTCGGATATTTATTTGGCGTAGCGTTTTTTCATGTCGCACAGGAGCGCGTAATGCTTTCTCTCTTCATCGATGATTTTCTCAATCGCTTCGTGCTGGGCCGCCGGAACCAGATTTTTGATTTCATGATAATACAGAACGGAATCCAGCTCGCGCTGCATGGCAAAATCGAAGGCGGCAACGGTATCTTTTATGCCTGCCAACTGTTTGTCCATGATTTCTTTCGTGAAAATAAGATTATTGTCCACATAATTGCGCAAATAGGCGCTGTATTCGCCGGCGTACTGCTCGGGCGGATTGTATTTTTCCATGGCGGCAAAGAATTTTTCAAATGTCTTTTTATGGGCTGCCTCGGCATCAGCCAGATGCGCAAAAAGTTTTTTTGCATCTTCCTGTTTGGCGATCTGTTCTGCGAATTTATAAAAATTGATCCCGTTTTCTTCAATTCTAATGGCGACTTCGACGATGTCACTTGCTGCAAATACCTGCATATTCATGCCTCCTGAAATTATTAATTACTGACTTAAATTGACACATTTTATAAGCTAATGCAACCGTTTTGCTATGATCTAAATCCACCGCTTTCTGCGGAAAAAAACGACCATTCCGGCGGCAATCATCAACATGACGCCCCATAATCCAAAATATCCCCAGGTCCATGCAAGCTCCGGCATGTTTTCAAAATTCATGCCGTAAACCCCGGCCAGAAACGTCAGCGGCATGAAAATCGTCGCGATAATGGTTAATACTTTCATGACTTCATTGAGCCTCATGCTGACCGAAGAAAGATAAATATCCAGCATGCCGGAGAGCAGATCGCGAAAACTATCCACCGTATCGATGATGGCAATGAGATGGTCGAAGATATCTTTGAAATAAAGGGCATTGGGTTCTTCAATCAATGGCGAATCCGACCGCTGCAGGGAACTGATGGTTTCCCGAAGCGGCCATAATGATTTTCGAAGAAAGATCAGTTCCCTTTTTAAATTATGAATGGATTGGAGTTTGGCCGGCGTGGTCTGCTTGATCAGATCACTTTCCAACTGTTCAATCCGGTCTTCCATATTATCCAGCAGGATAAAATAGTTATCCACTACATTGTCGATGAGGGCATGCACCAGGTAATCGCATCCGGATTTCCTGATTTTGCCTTTGTCACCCCGCAGCCTTTCCCGAACCGGTTCAAAAAGCGCGCTTTCTTTTTCCTGAAAAGACAAAATGAAATTTTTCCCTAAAACGATGCTGATCTGCTGGGAAAACAGCGCATCGTTTTCATGGTGATAGAAGTTTCTTAAGACAACATAGAGGTAATCCGTTAAATCTTCTATTTTGGGCCGTTGATCCGTATTGAGAATATCTTCCAGAATGAGAGGGTGCAGGCCGAACAGTTGGCCGATGCTTTCCAGCAGAGCCACGTCCTGCAGACCGTCGATGTTAATCCACAGGCTGCCGGGCAGATCTTTTGCCGCGCGTAAATCAGCGGCGGAGTTTACTTCCTTTTCCTCGAAAAAATTTTCGTCGTAGCGGACCAGGGTAATCTTCGATTTTTCCTGATACGCGTAACCGATATGGACCAGGCTTCCCGGACTCATTCCGGCCTTGTTCGATCTTTTTTTCAACAGGGAACCCATGCGTTTTTTCTCCTTATTTCTTTTTGACGCGGATGGTGACATGGACCAGCGGAGCTCTGCCCTCCGGGAAGGAAACACCGCTTTTGCCAACGACCTTCAGGGCCATTGCTACGGAGGATGATATGTTGTTCAGATCGACGGGTTCCGTTTCCAGTTTTATTTCCCCGGGCTTCATCCGGGGGTCCATCATCACCCGGACGGCGGTTGGATTCAATGTGATTTTCTGCAGGCCAAGATGATCGGGCAGCCGGTTTTGCGTGGCAACATGGACCGCCAGCGTCGCCCAAACCAGCTTCGATGCGTAAACATGGATTTTTGCGGGACTGATATCGGCGACTGACAAGCTGGATGGCGCGTTGACCATATCTTTGGTTAAAACGAACTCCCGTTTTCCGGCGGCAACCGGAGCCAGGTCCAGCGAAAGCCTCAGCGACTTTTCATTGAGCAGCCGAAAGGCCTGTTCGGGCCCCTGAAAGACCACTTTGGCTTCCGTTAATTGAGGTTCATCGATCTGCCAGCTTTGTGGAATATTCTTATATTCGATGGGAATGATGAAATCGCGGCGCACAATATCCCGCTGGTAGCCGAAGGCCACCCATAAAACACAGGCCAGCCCCAGGGCGATGATTTTTTCCTTCGTGTTTTCCCGAAGCCACCGGAAAACAGGACGTGTTTTCGGCGTCGGGGCGTTGGCGATGTAGAAATTCTCCAAAGCTTCATTCAGCGCGGCTGCGGTGGGGATAATCGTGAGGGATTCCGACCCGGCAAGCGAGATGGCGCCACGTTCTTCGGAAACAACAATGCACAGGGCATCGGATCGTTCCGTGAGCCCCAGTGCGGCCGTATGACGCAGGCCGATGTTTTTATACTGACTGATGTTGACCGACAGAGGCAGATGGCAGCCGAACATGATGATCCGGTTGTCCTTCACCACGACAGCGCCGTCATGTCCCGGAGAATGAGGATCAAAGATACTTTCCAGAAGCGGCTCGCTGATCAGTCCTTGAAGCGGCGTGCCGCCGTTGATATGCCGGTCCAGCGGGTCATGGCCCTGAATAACGATTAAAGCTCCGACGCGCTTTTTGGCCAGATTGGCCGCCGTCTGGGCAATGATGCCCGCCGTTTTCTCCAGTTCCGACAGGGGATGAGTTTCCTTGCGCAGATTGCCGAGCATGGCGAGGCGTTCAAAGAAGCCGCGCAGATCCTCCTGAAAGATGACAACCAGCACAAAAAGCAAAATGGCAAAGAACCCCTGAAGGACCATGACGGTCAGATAAAGCTGAAAAAACCGCGCCGCCAGATAAACGCCGCCCAGAAGCAGGATGCCGATCAGGACAAAACGCGACGCCCTGGTTTTAAACCACATCAGCAGCGCAAAGATCATCGCGGCGATGATCACCACATCCAGGATATCCTGAATCCGGATGCTTTTGATGACCGGGGTGACGACATGGACAAGATACATAAGCACAGCTTTCCGCTTTTAGTGACGTTGTTGCAAATCATATAACGAAATTCCGCAAAGCGTGTCAAGCAGGATTGCCGCAACCGCTTATTTCCTCTCTTCTTTGCAAACCCGATGAATTATGCTAATTTCCCGCATATGAAGATCAGGTCTTTACACCTTCCGGAGGCATGATGATACGACGCGTCTTACTGTTTTGTGCGGCGTTTGTTTTGATACAGGCGGGATGGGCGTCCGCAGCGCCCGGAGGCAGAACGCCACCGCCTAAATACGGTCCCGCGGAAGCGGCCTATGCCGCACCCCTCTGGCAATCCCATGAATACTTTCAATCAACAAAGAATCCGGCCCCTGATTTCTGGCCGCTGATTACCCATTACACAGGACAGCAAAACAGCATTTCCTGCTCTGTCGCGGCCGTGGCAATGGTTCTCAACGCGATCAACAGAACGCATGGCGCTCTCCGGGCCCAGGATGCCAACTATCAGCAGTCCCGATTGATTGATGACGTCAAAGCGGTGCACTGGAAAGAACGTGTGACCGGTGATGGATGGAAAGGCCGCAGGGGACTGACGCTTGCCGAACTGGCGGACGTGATGACGGATGCGCTTAAAACTTACGGAATTACGGGATGGACGGTATCCCTCCGATCCTTTCAGGACGTCGCACCCGGGGCTCTTGAGGAATTGCGCGCTATTCTCCAGGCCAATGAATCATCGGCAGATGATTTTGTCATGGTGCACTTTCTGCAGGACAGGCTGACTGACGATCCCGGCGGACCCTATGCCCACATTTCACCCGTTGGCGCCTATGATGCGGCCCGAGGCCGCGTGCTGATTCTGGACGTCGACCGGGACTATTACGGCCCTTACTGGGTCAGTGTGGAGAGGCTGCTTGCCGCTCTTGCCGCCAGGACGCCGGTTTATGGTTACGGGGGCCTGCTCATTGTACGAAGGGTTTCCAGATAGCGGATCTTTGCCATGGGCCGGTGGGGGGCTTGTCACGATGCCGCAAATCGAGCTTGTCGATGATTTTTTTAATTATCGGCACGCAGAAATATATTTCTGAAATCGTAAAAAAACCAGCGCACATTCAGGCCGTTTTTTCCGGGTCAGCTTTCTGCTGATGATTGTGGGCCATGAGTAAATACATGGCCGGAACAACAAACAGGGTAAACAGCGTGCCAATGGCAATGCCGGTGGTGATGACCAGACCCATGTTGTAACGTCCCGCCGCGCCGGCGCCTGTGGCCATCACCAGCGGCATCACGCCCAGCACCATGGCGGCCGTAGTCATCAGGATCGGCCGCAGTCGGGTTGCCGCGGCAAGTTCAATGGCTTCACGCTTTGTTTTTCCTTCGCGCTGCAGGTCATTGGCGAATTGCACGATGAGGATGCCGTGCTTGCTGATGAGCCCGATGAGCGTCACCAGGCCGACCTGGGTATAAATATTGAGGCTGGCGTCGCCGATGCCGAGGCTGATGAAGATTAATGCCCCGCAGATGGACATGGGTACGGAAACAAGCACGATAACCGGGTCGCGAAAGCTTTCAAAAAGAGCGGCAAGGCACAGGAAAATAATGATCATCGCGAAAGCGAAGGTCACCAGCAGGGCGCTTGATTCCTTGATATACTGCCGCGACTCTCCGGCATAATCGACGCTGTAGCCTTCGGGAAGCACACGGCCGGCTATGGTCTTGAGCTCGGTAAGCGCCTGTCCCAGCGTAATGCCGGGGGTCAGAATGCCGGAGATGGTGGAAGAGTTGAGCTGCTGGAAATGGTTGATGGATGCGGGCACCACCGTGGTCTTGAGCGTGGCAAAGGTGGACACGGGAATGGATGCGCCTGAGGCGGTCTTGATCTGGTAATTCATCAACTGGTCTTCCGTGAGCCTTTCGCTTTGCCTGACCTGCGGGATGACTTTATAGGAACGGCCGGACATGCTGAAATAATTCACGTAGCCGCCCCCCAGCATGGATGCCATTGCCGCGCCGACATCCTGCATGGTAAGTCCCATCTGTGCCGCCTTGTCCCGGTCCACCTCCAGCGTTGTCTGAGGTTTGTTGATTTTCAGATCAGTATCCACATACATGAACAAGCCGCTTTTTTGCGCTTCCTGCAGAAAGGCCTGCGAGACTTCGTCGAGTCGGGTGAAAGAATCGGTCGTGCCGATGACAAACTGCACCGGCAACCCTTCACCAGAGCCGGGCAGGGGCGGCGGCGGAAAGATCACCCCGTTGCCGCCGGCTATCCTGCCCATCCGGTTTTGCATTTCCGGTTGAAGTTCTTTGATGGTGCGCTGGCGTTTATCCCACGGTTTCAGCACGACGCCGGTGAATCCTGAATTGAGGCCGGTGAATCCCTCGACCTGAAACAGGTGATCGATTTCCGGAATATCTTTCAGCAGGTCGTACAACTGAAGGGAATAGAGTTGTGTCTGTTGAAGCGTGGCGTCCGGAGCGGCGGTAAGCATGCCCATCAGAAAACCCTGGTCATCCTGCGGCGCCAGTTCACTTTTGGAATTGGCAAACAGGAAATAATTGCTGGCGAGAATGATGGCCGCAAAAACCATTACAACGGGCATGGCCCCCAGCGCGCCCCGCAGGAGCCGGGTATAAAAGCTGCGCAGCCGGTTAAACTGCCGGTCGATAAATTCCGTAAAACGATGATGCTCACCCGGAACGGGAGCTTTCAGAAAGCGCGAACACATCATCGGGGAGAGGGTGAGCGCGACAACGGCCGACACGAACACGGCGCCCGCCAGGGTGTAGGCAAACTCGGTAAAGAGCGCGCCGGTGAGACCGCCCATAAAACCAATGGGCAGATACACGGCAATAAGCACCACCGTCATGGCGATGATCGGACCGGCCAGTTCCCGGGCCCCCATCACTGCCGCCTGCAAAAGCCCCGCGCCTTCCTCCATGTGCCGTTGCACATTTTCCACCACAATGATGGCATCGTCCACCACCAGACCGATGGCCAGAACCAGGGCCAAAAGCGTCATTAGATTGATCGTGTACCCCAGAGCCGCCATGATGACAAACGTGCCGACAAGCGACAGGGGAATGGCCACCGTGGGGATCAGCACGGAACGAACGGATCCCAGAGACAGAAAAATCACCAATGTCACAATCAGCAGAGCCTGAATCAGTGTTTCGACAACTTCTTTAATAGAACTGTCCACGTAATCGGTTGCGTCATAAACGATTTTGCCTTCCAGCCCTTTCGGCAACTGCGAGGCCACGGCAGGAAAAGTTTCCGCGACTCTGTCGCACACCGAAAGCAGGTTGGCATTGGGCGCCACCTTGATGCTCATGAACACGGCGGCTTTGCCGTCGAAACGTACGGTCATATCGTAACTGTCCGCGCCGAGGGTGACATGGGCGACATCTTCCATGCGGATAATCGCGCCGTTTACGGATTTGATCACCAGTTTGCGGAATTCCGCAACCGTATGCAGGCCCGTCGCCGCCGTCAGATCCACCGTGACCATTTGCCCCTGGGTCCGGCCCAGCGCCGCAATAAAATTATTAGCGGTCAGGGCATTCGTCACATCCGTGGCCGTCAACCCGTACGCCGCCATCTTATCCGGATCAAGCCAGGCTCTGAGCGCGTACTCCTGCTTGCCCAGAATTTCGGCCGTCTGCACGCCTTCCACGGCCTGGAGCTTGGGCTGCACCACCCGGATCAGATAGTCCGTGATGCTGTTCGGGGGCATATCTTTGCTGTAAAAACCGAAGATCATGGAACCGATATTTTCGCCGGTGGAGATCGTAATGACCGGCTGCTGAGCGGCCTTGGGCAGCTGGTTGAGCACGGCGTTGATCTTGGTGTTGATTTCGGAAAGCGCCACATTGGCATCATAATTGAGGCGCATGTTGGCCGTGATGGTGCTCATGCCTTGTGTGCTGGTCGAGGTCAGATAGTTAATCCCGTTGGCCTGGGCGATGGAGTTCTCGAGCGGCGTGGTGATAAAACCGGAAACCAGTTCCGGGTCGGCCCCGGTATAGACGGTTGTGACTTTAACGACCGCATTCTGTGTCTGGGGGTACTCGCGAACGGGCAGCAGGCTAATAGAGCGGAGCCCCAGCACCAGAATCAGGAGGCTCAACACGGTGGCCAGAACGGGGCGCTTGATGAAGAGATCGGTAAATTTCATAAAGGCGGCTTCTCCATTAAGGATCTTTGGGTTCCGGCCGGGCGTCGTTTTGCGGCTGGACGGCGTTGTTGATAACGACGGGACTGCCGCTTCTGAGTTTGAGTTGTCCTGCGGTAACCACCTGGTCGCCTTCCTGGACGCCTTTGAGGATGGCCACCTGGTCGCCTCTCGCCGGTCCCAGCGTGATGAAGCTCTGCCGGACGGCAAGCGATGGTTTGCCGTCTTTCGTCCTGCCTTTGGTTTCCACGATATAAACCGTTTCACCGTAAGGATTGAAGGTTACGGCAGTCCGGGGGATCGTCAGATAGCGGCCTGTTTTTCCCGCCTGAATTTTGACCGTCGCGTACATCCCCGGAAGCAGTTCATGACGGGGATTGGCCACAATGGCTTCAATCTGGACATTGCGCGTCTCACGATCAACCTTCGGGCTGATGGCGGAAATTCTGCCGTTGAATTTTTTATTCGGATACGTATCGGTTACGGCCACAATCGTCTGCCCTGCGGCCAGACGGGAAAGCTCCTGCTGCGGCAGATAAAAATCAATGTAAATCGAATCGAGCGCCTGGAGCGTCACGATCTTGTCTCCCGCATTCAGATACTGACCGGGATTGATCACGCTGATGCCCAGACGGCCGGCGAAAGGCGCGCGGATGGTCTTTTTAACCAGTTGGGCTTCCTGCTGGGCCACCTGCGCCTGCTTGACTTTCAGATCCGCCGCGTCTGCATCCAGCGACGCCTGACTGACGGCCTCGGCAAGAAACTGCTTTTTGTTCCGTTCATAGACGGTTTTCGACAGGTCGCGGGCTGCCGTGAGCGTCTGTAATTGAGCGGTGTCGGCGTCAGCATTGATCTGCACCAGCAGTTGACCGGCCTTGACCTGTTCTCCCGATTTTATATGAACGCTTTGAACCAGACCGGCCACTTCCGCGGCCATGTCGACGCCGCGCACGGCCCGCAGGCTGCCCGTAGCCGAGATCTGCGGCTGCCAGTCCTGCATGGAGGCGACCGCCGTGGAGACCGTGACTTCCGGATCGCCGCCCGCCGACATATACTTTTTCATCATGTAGGATTGAAATGCCTGGTACCCGAAAACCCCGCCGAAAATCACGCCGACCGAAACCAGCATGATGATCATTTTTTTAGTCATTCTGTGTCACCTCATTCGTTACTGTTTCTTCAACTCTCCGCCTGATGCCTGCGAACGGCTCCACCAGCCGCCCCCCAGCGACTGGAAAAGCGCGGCGGTATCCGAGTGCCTCTGGGCCCGTGCGGTAACGACGCTGATGGAGGCTTTCTGGTAATCGCGCTGGGCGATTAAAAGCGCTGAAAAGCTTACCGCCCCCAGCTTATACTGTTTTTCAATCAGGGTGAGCGCCGCCCCGGCCGCCGTCCGGGCGTCGGTCTGCGCCTGCAGGGTTCGGGCGTCTGTTTCGAGCGCGTGCAGGGCATCTGCCACTTCCTGAAAGGCCTTCAGGACGGTCTCGCGGTATTTTGCCGCCGCCTGATCATAAGCGGCCATGGCGCTTCTTCGCTTCGCGGCAAGCTCCCCGCCGCGGAAAATGGGCTGCAAAAGCCCCGCGCCCAGGCTCCAGGCCACGCTCTGTCCGTTAAAAAGAATATCCGTGCCGGTTGCCTGAAATCCATAACTGGCGGAGAGGGTGATTTGCGGATACATATTGGCCGTTGCCACGCCCACCGCAGCGCTTGCCTGATGCAGTAGCGATTCGGAGGCCTGAATGTCCGGCCGCCGGCGCGCCAGGTCCGACGGCAGACTCACGGGCAGGTCTTTCGGCAGCTGAAGGGAATCCAGGTTGAAGCGGGGGAGCCCCCCCTCGCCGGGGAAACTTCCGACTAATACGGCCAGCGCGTGCCGGGTCGTACCCCGTTGCTTTTCCAGAGGCGGCAGTCCCGCGCGCGTCACGGCCACCTGCGTTTCCTGAGCCAGCACAGCCGCTTTGGCCACGGCGCCCAGTTCAAATTGCCTGCCCAGTAAATCAAGCAGTTTTTCTTCGGCCGTAATGATTTCCCGGGTTGCGGCAAGCTGCGCCCTGAGCGATGCTTCCTGAATCGCCGTTGTCACGATGTTGGCAGTCAGGGTCAGATATGTCGCTTCAAAAATGAAGCGCTGATAGTCGGCCTGGGCCTGATACGATTCAATCTGACGCCGTCCGCCGCCGAAAATATCCAGCGTGTAGGAAACGCCGACGGATGTGTTGTAGAGGTTATAGGTGCTGCTTGCTTCCTGATTCACATTGCCGGACGTCCGCTGCCTTGTGGCCTGGAGATTGGCGTTCACGGCCGGAAACAAAGTCGATCCCTGTATCGCACGCAGATCCTCTTCGGATTTGCGCAGCGCCGCCTGGGCCGCGGCAAGCGACGGATTTTTTTCAAGGCCCTTTTTGATCAGGGCATCAAGCTCGGATGAGCCGAACAGCTTCCACCACTGGGCGGGCAACTCCCGGGCAAAGATAAAATGCTGTGCATCGCCGGTTTGAGAGGCGGCGGCAACCGTTTGTAGCGGCAGGGGTGCTTCCGTATAGCGATCGGGCGCTGCCGGATCAGGCTTTATAAAATCGGGACCCACGGTGCAACCGGTCGGGATGGAGATGGAGAGGGCGATGAAAAACAAAATCAGACGCTGGCCATATATGTTCATGTCTTTGACTCTTTATCAACGAAGCATGTTAAGTGAAACGCGCAATCAGGATGCCGGTAAAATTTTTGTTTGATTTCAGATACGCGGGCAGGGTCTGTCCGGAGATGACGACTGCACCCTCCTTGCTTGATGCATGCAGCAAATGCAGCACTCTGCCCTTACGCACGGCAAAACCGGCATGCGCGACGTCCAGCCCCTCCTGGTCCGTCGCGAAGGCAATGATGTCGCCCTGCCGAATCCCCGTCAGTCTGCGGCTGGCCTGGCCTTTGGCAATGATGTGAAAAACTTTGCGGGAAAGCTTTTTTTCCACCAGCAGCATTTTACTCAGTTCGGCTTCACTTTTCAAGCCGGCATACAATTCACGATGATCGGTCATGAAGGTGATTTTTTTGCGCCGGGGCGCTCCGCCCAGAAGGCGTGAGACATTTTTCAATACTTTTTTCTTTTCATTATCGGCAAGCCAGTCAGTAAAGTAATGGAGGCGGGATGCGTAACCATCGATTTTCCCCTGACGGTAGCGGATGAGCTTGACGTTTTTCTGGAATTCAGAAGGCGATAATTTCCCGTTGGCGGTGCTTCGGGCAATCGCCAGAACCGTTTCCACAAACGTTGTGCAATCAAATTCATCAAGGTTGACGACAAGTTTTTCCCTGCCCGTCGTCTCCAGTGTGGCTGCCTTGTAAGGCGCGCCCAGGAAGAAGAGACCAATCTCAGCCACCAGATCACCCGGAAACAAATCCTGTTCCAGCGCCGTTTGCCAGAATTCGTTTTCTTCGGAATAGGAAATTTCTTCTTTCATCATAAAGTTCACCCTCAATGTCTGAGTATAAAGGAAAACATCATGCTCCGGTTATTCAGAAAGACATTTTTTCCTTATCTGAAATAAAGGGAGACCGTGGATATTGCGCCCCAAAGACGAAAAACAAAGCAGCAACTATTCTTTAAATCATTACGGCCATTTTCTCAATCCCGCTCGGCCAGGCTGTTTGATCGGCTGACGGCGTTGTTTTGCGCTAGTCTTTTATTTTTAGACTATTCTGAAGATACTTTTTAAATGCCGCGAAGTCTTTGGACATGCCGACCGCGCTGCCTTCGCGATGCATCAGGTCTTTCATGCTCTCCGGAAGTTCGGGGTCAATGCCCAGAAGGCTTTTGATCTCTTCCGGAAACTTGGCGGGATGGGCGGTTTCCAGGCAGATGGCCAGCTTGGAATCGCCGGTTTTTTCCCGGTAGGCTTCCAGTCCCGCCCAACCCACGGCGCCGTGCTGTTCCAGAATGACATGGTAGCGGTCATAAATGCTTTTAATCGTCCGGCGGGTTTGTTCGTCGGTGACGCTCACGGAGAAAATGCGGCGGCGCATCTCCTCCAGATCAGGATAGCGGTGGACACAGCCTGCGCGGTCGACGGTGCCTCCGTATAATTCAAAGAAGCGCGCCAGGTTGCTGGGGTGCCCCACATTCATGGCGTTGGAAATGCAGGCCCGCGACGGCGACACTTTTGAATATTTGCCTGTTGCGAGAAAGGCCGGGAATTCATCATTTTCATTGGTGGGCATGACAAGTTTCGCCAGAGGCATTCCCATCCGGCGGGCATATTCACAACCCAGGGCGTCTCCGAAATTGCCGGAGGGAACGGAAAAAACAACTTCTTCACCGGCCCCTGCCAGTTGGGCGTAGGCATAAACGTAATAAACGATCTGCGGCAGAATACGGCCGAAGTTAATCGAATTGGCCGATGATAAATTAAAGCGGGCGAGATCGGCATCGGCAAAAGCCTCTTTCACCAGATCTTGGCAGTCGTCGAATTTTCCATCCACGCAAATTGCCCGCACGTTGCCGCCGATGGTATCGAGCTGTTTTTTCTGCATCAGGCTCACTTCGCCGGCGGGATATAAAATGGTCACGTCAATGCCCGAAACGCCTTTATAAGCTTCACCCACGGCGCTTCCGGTGTCGCCGGAGGTCGCGACCAGAATATTGAGCTTTTCTCCGTGAGGGCGGCTGTGGCTCATCAGTCTGGCCATCATTCTTGCGGCAAAATCCTTAAACGATGCCGTGGGGCCCTGATCCAGGCGCATCACAAACGCCCGCGGATAGACCGCTTCCAGCGGCACGGGGAAGTTGTAGGCGTCCTTCAAGATTGCTTCGAGCACCTCGGGCGGAAATTCATCGGACAGAAAGGCCCGGGCGACCATGAGCGCCGCCTGCCAGTAAGGTTTGTCCCGGAGCGCCATCATATCGTCCATGGAAAGCTGCGGAACAGCGTCGGGAACGAACAATCCTTCATCCGGCGCCTGACCAGCAAGCAGGGCTTCTTTAAAGGAAACATTTCCGGTAAAGGGGGTAATTCCCGCAACATTATTCACATGACGATTGGTGCTGTAATACCTGATGGACATCCTGCTCATCCTTTTTTTTAGTCATTTTTTTATAAACTTATTGGCACAAATAAAGCAACAAAAAAACAACCGGCGAAATGCGGCAGGCAAGATCCTGCCGTCCATACGTCTTTGCTTCAGGAGACGGGTGGCCGCGGCCGATGCCGAATACCTGTTGGAAAATATTGACTTCTATGCTAAAAATCAGAAGCCGTTTTTTTGGGAAGCGGTGTAACTTTTATTTTCAGGCCGAGGAAAAATGGAAGAAAAAAAACCTGTCCGTCTGACGGAAACAGTACAGAGCGCAGGTTGAGCCTGTAAGATCGGTCCGGGGGACCTGTCCGACATTCTCAGCGAGCTGCCGCTCATCTCTGATCCTCATTTATTGACCGGATATGAACATGCGGAAGACGCAGGCGTGTATAAAATTTCCGACGACCTCGCGCTGGTGCAGACGGTCGATTTTTTTACGCCGACGGTTGATGATCCCTATACCTTCGGGCAGATCGCCGCGGCAAATGCGCTTAATGATGTTTACGCGATGGGCGGCAAGCCCCTGACCGCGATGAATATCGTTTGCTTTCCGATCAAGACGATGGATAAATCGGTGCTGCGGGACGTTCTGCGCGGGGGGCTGGATAAAATGCGCGAAGCCGGCGCTCTGCTGATGGGCGGGCACAGTGTGGAAGATAATGAAATCAAGTACGGTCTTTCCGTAACCGGCACGATCCATCCGGATCGCGTGCTGTTCAATCGCGGCGCAAAGCCCGGCGACAAACTGATTCTGACCAAACCGCTGGGCACGGGCATTATCAGCACGGCGCTCAAAGCCGATGCGGTTGGTGAATTGCTCCTTGCCCGATCCATCGCCTGCATGACCGAGCTCAACAAAAAAGCCGCAGAGCTGATGATTGCCGCGGGTGATATTCATTCCTGCACGGACATTACCGGATTCGGATTCTTAGGGCACGCCTGTGAAACAATTGAAGGCAGCGCCGTCGGCCTGCGGATTTTTTCATCCGCAGTGCCGATTCTGGAAGGTGTCCGGGACCTGCTGGAAACAGGCTATGTTCCCGGCGGTCTGTATCGCAACCGGGATTTCCGCATCCATCAGGTCGAAAAATCACCGTCGTGTCCGGACTGGATTTTTGATGTCTGTTTTGATCCGCAGACGGCGGGCGGTTTGTTTTTCAGCCTGCCTGCGGCAAAAGCGCAGCGGCTTGTGGAGACCATGCGTGAAAAGGGCATCGCTGACGCGGTCGTCGTGGGCGACGTCGTTATGGAACATCCGGGTAAAATTTTCATGGCGTAAATCATCAGCAGGCGATGAATGCAAAGGAACCGCGACGATTGAATCGATTGCCCTTAAAAAATGAGACTCCGCAGAATTTAAAAAAGCTGCTGGAACTTACGCGTCCTGATGATTCGCTGCTTCTGCTGATGCATGGCAGCCCGGACCCGGATGCGATTGCCTCGGCCATGGCCCTTCGGGAAATTCTTTCACGCAAAAAAGGGTTGTCGAGGTGTGTTTTTGCGGCAACGGAGCCTTTTCGGCGTCAGCAGAACAGAGAACTGGCCCAGGCGATGCGCCTCAATATTCGATTATTGAGCCAGGTGGACGTGAGCGCCTGCCGGTTGATTGCGCTGGTGGATGCCCAACCTTCTTTTTTCGGCGACACTTTTCACTCAATTAAACCGGCCATTGTCTTTGATCATCATCCCCGCCATGGCGACTGGCAGGCGGAGCTTGTGGACATCCGCCCTCAGTACGGTGCGCTCTCTACGATTCTGACCGAATATCTGCTTTGCGCCCGCATTCGCATTCCCCGCAATCTGCACACGGCGCTCCTGTATGGCATCAAGACCGATACGGATAATTTCGATCGCGAAACAGTGGCCGAAGACATCCGGGCCTATATGTATCATGCCCGGCGCGCCAATATGCGGCTGATCAAACGCATCGAACTCAATCAGACGCCGATGAGCTATCTGAAATATTTCGATCATGCCTTTCATTCCATGAAGCATTACCGCGGCCGCCGTGTTGGTTTTCTGGGGCACGTGGAAAGTCCGGATGTCTGCGTGCAGGTGGCGGACTTCTACTTGCGGCTGATCGGCACCTATTACGTCGTCGTTGCGGGCATCGTCAACGATAAGCTGATTATTATTTTCCGGGGCGACGGCTACCGGCAGGACTGCGGTGCGATCGCTGAAAGCGCGTGCGGTCTGATCGGCCAGGGGGGCGGTCATCGCAGCGCCGCCCGGATTGAAATCTCTCTGGATGTTTTAAAAACAGAATTGAAGGGGGATTTATCCCAGCAGCGTGTGGATAATTTTCTTGATCAATGCCTGAAGAGGGGCTATCCGGCAAAAATAAACGCGCCGGTGACTGAAACGGAGACGGAAAAAACATGAAAAACATCGGATTTCAAAAAGAGATTACCACCGGACGCTACCTGAATCCCTTTGACGGCTTTGAACCAAAAGATATTACCATAGAAGAACGCTATGATGAAACGACCGGCGTGGCCAGTCGAATTCTTCCCTACCGGATACGCCTCGCGCAAAAACCGGACACGGACGCTTATGTGGAAAAATCACCTGAATCCATCTGTCCGTTTTGCCCGGAGCTCTTCGACAAACTGACGCCGAAATTCACGCCGGACATTATCGCTGAAGGTAAATTTAAAAGAGGAAAAGCTTTTTTATTTCCCAACGCGTTTCCCTATGACGCTGCCAACACCGTGGCCATTTTTTCATCACGCCATTTTACCGGGCTCGATCAGTTGACGGCGGATGAAATGCACGACGGCTTTGCCGTCTGCCGCGATTATTTTTACCGCCTTGCCGAACTGCAGAAAGGTTATCAATACTGTTCAATCAACTGGAATTATATGCCGCCCGCGGGGGGCGGCCTGATTCATCCTCACCTGCAGACGATTGTGGGCAAAAAGCCGACCAATTTCATGCAGCGGCTCCTGGCCAGCGCGCAAAATTACACGGCCGTCTCCGACGGCGGCAACCTGTGGAGAAATATCCTGGTGACGGAGCAGGATGCCCGGGAGCGCTTTATTGCGACAACCGGCGTCATTTCCTGGCTGACCGCTTTTTCGCCCAAAGGCATGGCCGGAGAAATTGATTTTTATTTCAGGGAAAAGACATCATTTTTCGATCTGACGGAAGCTAACTTTGATGAACTTTTGCAAGGCCTGTCCCGGATTTTTCATTATCTGTATGTCAACAATTTTATGAGTTTTAATCTGTCTTTCTACGCAACCATGACGCCGGAGAAAAATTTCTGGGTCCAGGGAAAAATCGTGCCGCGTTTTGAAATCAACCCTCTGGGCACCAGCGACTTGAATTACTTCGAAAAACTGCACAATGAAATCATCTGCCCCGTGGTGCCGGAACAGTTATGCAAGGAATTGCAGCCGTATTTCACGGAGGCCTAGCAATCGGGACCATCCGTTCTGACTCACAAAAAAGGCGGCATTTTCATGCCGCCTTTTTTGTCAATTGATTCTGAGTCTCATTAATCTTCTTTGCCGCCTGTGCTTGCTGCTGCCGCAGTATCGGAAGACGTTGAGGAACTTTCGCTGGTGGTCGTCTCTTCCTTTTTAGGTTTAGCGAGTTGGGGCTTTTTCCCCGCATAGTCCGTCGCATACCATCCGCTGCCCTTCAAACTGAAAGATGACAGCGACATCATTTTATGGACTTTTCCCTTGCAGAACTTGCATGTTTTCAAATCGGGTTCCGTGATCCCCTGAAACGCTTCAAATTGTTTGCCACACTTTTTGCACTTATATTCGTAGATAGGCATGGTAAAAACCTCCCAAATTAATTATATAAATCACTGATCGTAAACTCACTCGAAAAGCAGTCCAGAACGATTTCCAGATCATTCTGCCTAACCGGCTGCAAAGCGCTCCTGGTCAGGTTGTGAACGATTTTTTCTTCCTGTTCTTTTTCTTCCTGCGGCGCGTCGAAGTCCATATCGCCGTTTCCGAACCGGAGCACGTGAATCAATTCATGAACGGCAATGTACAGCATCAAAGGCGTAAATTTTATAAATGAATTTGCCCGTTCCACCGCATCCAGAATGATATTATCCTGCAGGCACACCCGGTAAAAATCAAAACCTTCCTTGTCTTCCGGCCTCAGATCGGAAGGCCTTTCATAGGAATACTTGCAAAGATGCGCAAACGCGCCGTCTTTTACTTCATGCTGCTTTAGAAATGCAAGTGTTTTTACGTCATATTTGTTTCTGCGCAGATCGTTTTCGCTGATCCGAAAATGGCGGGAAACCAGTTTTTCCGCATCGTTAAATGCCCTGGCCGCCGCCGGTATCTGCGTCTGATCAAAATAACGAACCATAAAAACACCCTGATAACATTCATGAATTATGAGGCAGTATAGTCATTCAGGCCCCCCCTGTCAATATCGGCATGAGCAATCGTGCCCCGTATGAACTGACATGGGATATTTGTCCTTTCCCGCAGCATTTTCCGGTTTAAGGAAGTTCTTGTCAAATGAAGTTGCCAATGCTAGTATTCATGCTTGTCCAATAAATACATAACAAAAGGAAGCTGTTGATGGCACTCACCGCGGACATTCAGAGCGGATCTGAGAATGAAACAAAAGAAGAACCGGGTACGTTCATTTTCCGTCCATTCGCCTATATCGGCCGGACGGTCATTGCTTGGGTCGATCGTATGGGAGCGGCCGCCATTTTTCTTTTTATGGCGTTTTTGCAGATTTTCCATGGCAAACAGCTGCCAAAAACGGTTGAGCAGATCTATTACATCGGAGCAAGATCCATCACCATCATCATGCTGGTGAGTTTGTTTACCGGCATGGTCCTGGGGCTGCAATCCTATCACGCGCTGCTTAAATTCGGCGCGTCAGGCGCGGTTGGTTCTCTGGTATCGCTTTCGTTGATTATGGAACTAGGGCCGGTACTGACCGCCATCATGATTACGGCCCGGGCCGGATCGGCGATAACAGCGGAGATCGGCATCCAGCGCATCAGCGAACAGATAGATGCCCTGCATACCATGCGGATCAATCCGCTCCGGTATCTCATCAGCCCCAAAATTGCCGCGGCGGTCGTCAGCTTTCCTCTATTGACGGCTGTATTTGACCTTATCGGCATCTTCGGCGGCTATATTTCCACCGTTATGCTCCTGGGGTTGAATGGCGGCGTTTACCTGCATAGCATCCAGACTTACGTGGTCATGAGCGACATCACCAACGGATTTGTTAAATCGCTGGTCTTTGCAGTGATTGTTGCCACGGTTTGTTGTTACCAGGGATATTTTGCGCATATGCGCAAAGACGGCCACGGCGCCCAGGCGGTCGGCCTCGCGACAACGTCGGCGGTGGTGACGTCCTGTGTGCTGATTCTGGTTTCGGACTACGTCGTGACGTCGCTGATGGTATAGAGAGACATGATGGATACGCCACTGATTGAATTTAAAAATGTAACCAAACGCTTCGGCGCAAAAACCGTGCTGGAAAGCGTTAATTTGCAGATCTACGAAGGGCAGATTACAACAATTATCGGTCTTTCCGGATCGGGCAAAAGCGTGATGCTCAAACACATCATCGGACTGATCCAGCCTGACGAAGGCGCCATATATTTCCGGGGCAAACCGATTGCGGAGATGAAGAAAGCAGAGATCGCCGCAGCCTTTGCGCAGATCAGCTATATGTTTCAGGGCAATGCCCTTTTTGATTCCCTCACGGTCTATGATAACATCGCATTGCCCCTGCGGGAAACCACCCATTTGAAGAAAGCGGAAATCGACCGCCGGGTGATGGCCAGAATCGAGCAGACGGAACTGACCGAGGCTATTCATAAATATCCGTCGGAACTTTCCGGAGGCATGCAAAAAAGGGCGGCGCTTGCCCGCGCGCTGATTACCGATCCGCAAATCGTCCTTTTTGATGAACCGACGACCGGGCAGGATCCCGTCCGTAAAAATGCGATTTTGAGCATGATTGCCCAGTACCAGAGAAAATTTAATTTTACCGCCATCCTCGTCAGCCATGAAATTCCGGATGTCTATTTCATTTCCAATCGTATTCTGGCTCTTTATGACCGCCGGATTGTTTTTCAGGGGACGCCGGCTGAACTGGAAAATCTCGATCATCCGTTTATGGATGAAGTCATCAGCAGTCTGGAAGCGCTGCAAAAAGAATTAACCGGTCTTTACTCCAAACGTCAGTTCGGCATGCTCAATCATCTTCAGTTGAAAAGGCGCGAGGTTGGAGAAGCATATAGCCTGGTGGTTTTCAGCCTGAAAGAGCTGAACGCCATCATTACGAAAGTCGGACACGACGCGGCGCAGGAAGCTTTGCGAAATTTAGGATTATATATCGATAAGCACTTTGGCGCCATCGGCGGGTTTTCCACCCGCCGGAATACCAACGAAATTATTACGATGCTTCCCTATTCAAAAATTGCCGAAGCGGAAAGTATTATGGAAAACTTCGTCGTGGATTTTCATAAAAAAATCATTCCCGCCATTCAGGATTCGGCCTGCAACCTGGCTTCGGGGGAGTCGGTGGAATTGACGATCATGGCTGGAATTGCCGAGGGGCAACCGGCAATCGACATCGAGTCGGTGATTGCCCTGGCAAAATCTCAACAAAAAGAAATCGGGCGGCTTCATTGCGCCGCCGGAGGAGTGAATACATGAAAAAGTACACCATGGAAACAATCGTCGGCATCTTTGTTGTTTTCGGTCTGATCTGTGTCGGATATATGACCGTCAAGCTCGGCAAGGTCGATATTATGGGGGATAATTCCTACTCACTCGTTGCCAAGTTTACCACGGTCACCGGACTGAGAATCGGCAGCCCGGTCAATATTTTAGGGATTGATGTCGGACGCGTGGAAAAAATTACCATGGACCAGGAAAATCAGAAGGCCGTCGTGAAACTGAGAATCAAAAAAGACATCAAGGTCTATGATGATGCCATCGCCTCGATCAAAACAGAAGGACTCATTGGAGACAAGTATCTCAACATTGATCCGGGTGGAGGAGGTGATCTCCTGAAAAACAACGGCGTCATTGTCGACACGCAGGCGGCAGTGGATATTGAACAACTCATCAGCAAGTATGCTTTTGGCGAAGTAAAAAAGGATAATAAAGACGTTAAAAAAGACAGCAAGAAATAGGTTTCGGGAGGCCTGAATAATGAAAAAGCGTTTCGCAGCGTTATTAATATTGATCATTTTTGTAATATCCGTTCCGGCATACGCCGGTGTGCCCATGGCTACCGTTGACGCCACCGTCAAGAGAGTCCTCGACGTGCTGCGTGATCCCAAACTGAAACCGCCGGCAGCCAAGGAAATCAAGAAAGAAAAGCTCCGGGTCATCTACAGAGACATGTTTGACGAGATGGAATTTTCCAGACGCACGCTGACGCGCAACTGGAACAAGTTCAGCCCCCAGCAGCGCGTGGAATTTGTTAATCTCTTTGAGCAGGTTCTGGAAAAAGCTTATATCGATAAAATTCTGGATTACTCCAATGAAAAAATCGTTTTCTATAAAGAAACCATGGTCCCGGAAAACAAGGCGGAGGTGGAGTCGAAAATCATCACCTCCTCCAAGGAAATTCCCATCTTCTACCGAATGATCCTTAAGGACGGCAAATGGAAAGTTTATGACGTAGTCGTGGAGAATGTAAGTCTGGTTCAAAACTATCGAACCCAGTTCAATGATATTCTGACCAACGGAACGCCGGAACAACTGCTGGAGACCTTGCGCAAGAAGGTAAAAGCTCACTGAGAATTATAGACCCCGATTATGAAAACTTACCCGTCTTTGATTATCGGTTTTATTATGTTGTCCGCGGGATGCGTCCTTGCCCCCTGCTGGGCAGCTGTGCCGGTGCAGGCGCCGGCGGATGTCCCGTCGCCTCAAACGGTTTTGACGGCCGATGCGGGCGGGCCTTTGGCACAACCGTCAAAACTGCCGAGTGCCGCCGTTACCGATGAATACAAAGACGAATACAAAGATGAATATGACGATGAATCTTTTAAAGAAGAAAGATTAACGATAGCCGATCCCCTGGAACCCTTTAACCGGGGCATGTACCACTTCAACGATAAGTTGTACTTCTGGCTGGTGAAGCCGGTTGCTCAGGGTTACAAGGCGGTTGTTCCGGAGCCGGCGCGGGTCAGCGTAAAAAATTTCTTTTCCAATCTCGGCTTTCCGGCGCGTTTTGTCAGTTGTCTGCTCCAGGCTGATTTCAGCGGCGCCGCCACGGAAGCAGGCCGTTTTACCATCAATACGCTGTGGGGCATCGGCGGACTCATGGATCCATCCGCCGGCAAGGAGCTGGATCTCCAGAAACAAAACACCGATCTGGGGCAGACCCTGGGCGTTTACGGTGTGGGGCATGGCTTCTACATTGTCTGGCCCTTTTGGGGGCCGTCCAGCCCGCGGGATTCGGTAACCATAGCCGGTGATTATTTTCTTTATCCCCCCTCGTACATTACACCCTGGTATGCCTCGTCCGGAGTCATTGCCTATGAGGCCCTCAATAACACCTCTCTCAGAATCGGAGAATATGAATCGCTCAAAGGGGCGGCCATCGATCCCTATGTGTCGATGCGCGATGCGTACATCCAGTATCGCATGAAGGATGTAAAAGCGCGTCAGGCCAGGTCTGTCCTGTTTAAAAACTCGGAGGCCGGCCATCCGGCGGCGGATGCGCCTCAGCCCAAGAATAATCCGGAATGAAAGGAGTAATCCTTACGAAGAAGTTTATCCTGATTGCCATATCGGCATTATTGATTCTGACCGTGAACCCGGTTGCCATGGCCGGCGGACTGTTTGGTCCGCCGCAAACCATTTCCAAAGAAGCCGGCGGTTTGAATACGGCTGTCGGTTACCGGTATCATGAAGATACCTTCAAGGGTGATACGGAGCATGTCGTCAGGCAGAATCAAATTTATTCCCAGGCCGCTTACGGCTCTGCCGACCGGTGGGAAATTTACGGGCGCATCGGACTATCCGATCTGAAAATGTTTGACGCTTTCACGTCAACCGACGCTTCGACTGCGACTTACAAAAATAATTTTGAAGAGAACTGGAAATTGTTCGGGACGCTGGGGGCCAAGGGGTTTTATCCGTTCAACGGCATTTTCGGCATCGGCGCCTTCATTCAGGGAAGCTACCACTTCAGCAGCTATACGGATGAGTTTGTGGGCGTGCGCAACGCAGTGCCTTTTGTCGCCGATTTGAATATTAAAAATTTCTGGGATGTCAATTTCGGCCTCGGCCTTCAGGCCACCGTTCCCTACGGCATAAAACTATATGCGGGGCCCTATGTTTATTATGCCCGGGCGGACGCGACTCTTTCCTCCGCTATTCCGGGGATTCAATCCGGAAATCAGGACGTTTTATGGAAGAACAAATCCATCGCAGGAGGATTCTGCGGCGTCGATATCCCGCTGACCAGAGGATTTCGTTTGAATATCGAAGGGCAGTACACAGACCGGTTCTCCGTCGGATCGGCCATTACCTATACCTATTAATGATACTTTATTAAAAGTCGCTTCGCGGCATAAAAGGATCCGTTATGCAGCCTGAAAAGAACAGACAGCCATCAAAATTGAAAATCGGCGTTTTATACGGGGGCCGGTCCGGCGAACATCATGTTTCGCTTTGCTCGGCGGCTTCCGTTGTCGGGGCGCTGGATAAGTCCAAATACGACATCGTCGCCATCGGCATCGACCGCGACGGACGGTGGTACGTTCAGGAGCAGCCGGAAATTGTCGTGGATAAAGCCTTCGGGAAAATTCTTTCTTTAAAAAAACGGGGATTGTGGCTGGTCAATCATTTCGAACAGCAGAATAAGCTCCACCTCTATAATATGGAAAATCGGAAACAGGACGTTGTCGTCGATTTGATCTTTCCCGTCCTGCACGGCACGTATGGCGAAGACGGCACTCTGCAGGGACTTCTGGAACTGGCGATGGTTCCCTATGTGGGCGTGGACGTGGCCGGTTCCGCCGTGGGCATGGATAAGGACATCGCCAAACGATTATTGAAAGAAGCCGGTATTCCGGTTGTCCCCTGGATGACGTTGGGCAGGCATGAATGGCTTTCGCACCCGGGAAAAATTCTGAGCAAGGCCGTGAATCAGCTGGACCTGCCGTTTTTTGTCAAGCCACTTTGCACCGGTTCTTCCGTGGGGATCAAAAAGGTCAAAGCAAAAAAAGAGCTGGCGGATGCCATTGATTACGCCTTTCAGTTTGATACGAGGATCATGATTGAAACCGGCATCGACTGCCGTGAAATCGAATGCGCCGTTCTGGGGAATGACGATCCTCAGGCATCCGTTCTGGGTGAGATCCTTCCTCAGCATGAATTTTATTCCTATGAAGCCAAGTATCTTGATCCTCAGGGCGCAAAGATGAACATCCCGGCGAAGATCCCCGCCAGGCTGTCTGCCGCCCTTCGCAAGTGCGCCGTTTTGGGCTTCCGGGCGCTCAATTGCAATTCCATGGCACGTGTGGACTTCTTTCTGGATAAAAAGACCGGCGAATTTTATCTCAACGAAATAAACACACTGCCCGGTTTTACCAGCATCAGTATGTATCCCAAGCTGTGGGAAGCCACCGGTATTCCATACGGCAAACTGCTGGATCACCTGGTCGCCCTGGCCCTTGCCCGACACCATGAAAAATCAGCGATCAAAACGGATTAAGACAAATCAGAATCTGCCAAACGATGATTGAGCAGTCCCGGCTTGCATTTGGATTGACGGATGCCGATCATGAAAGTTTTGATGGATCGGATTCATCTGCAAATTCCCATACCTTATGGAATAAGTGCAAATTACAGGCTGCTGTTTTATTTTATCCAATTTGAAAACGCCTCATCTTTCGGGGCCATGATTTCCTTGACATGCAGGGTTAAAATTCCTATAGACTGGCGATGAACAAATAATGTCTGATCAAAATCAACTGATCATAATGATAATAAATGATGTCAATGTATCAAAGGAGCCGTTTTGCGCAGAATCACCGTGTCCATCTTTCTTGCTCTGAGCTTTCCCAGCCTTCCGGAAATGAACAAAACCATTGCGGCGGCGCACGCCTTCAGGCAGGCAATTGCCGGCAGCCGGTTTCCGGACGATGCCCGGATTTTTGCCGTCATGGCGGGTTTCGACCTTGAAACGGTGATGGCGGTATGACCAAAACACATATCCCGAAAACGGCGCTGGTCACGGGCGCCTGCGCTCTGGTGTCGGGCGCGACCGGATTTCTGGGCAGCAGGCTTTCGGCAACACTGGCCCTGCGCGGCTATCGCGTGCGTGCGCTGGCGCGGCCCACCAGCGACCTCTCCCGGTTGTCGAAGCTGGGCGTCGAAATTGTACTGGGTGATGTCAACGATCGTGATTCACTTGCCCGTGCGGCAGCAGGGCAGCGTGTTGTTTTTCACACGGCGGGCAAGGTTGCGGATTGGGGACCGGCCGCCGAGTTTATGGCGGTCAACCGCGACGGGACGGCCAACATCATCGATGCCTGCCTGCGGGCCGGTGTGGCGCAGCTGGTTCATTTAAGCTCGCTTACCGTACTGGGGCTGCCGCGCGACGGTCGGCGGGTTGACGAACAATCGCCGTACACCGCTGCACCGCCCGATCCATACACGCAAAGCAAGATCGCGGCGGAAAAGTTGGTGCGCGCCGCACACGGACAGCAGGGGCTTGCGACAACAGTGATCCGGCCGGGTGTGATCTGGGGCGCAGGCGATGCTACCATCATGCCGCGTATCGTCGCGTTAATGCGGCGGGGACGCATGCCCTGTCTCGGCCGCGGCGACAACCTGCTTGGCCTGTCCCACGTCGACAACCTGTCGCTCGGCTGTGCGCTGGCCGCTGAAAACGCGGCCGCCTCGGGTCAGATCTACCACATCACCGATGACGAATTGATTACGCTGCATCAGGCGCTCACCGCGATTGCTGATGCATACCATACGGCAAGGCCGCAATTTCACGTGCCGGTCCGGGCGGTCAAGGCGGCCGCGGCATTAGTCGAGTTGGCCGCGCGCTTGCGCGGTAGCTCCCGGCCACCTGCCATTACGCGCTATGGTGTGCGGCTGCTTGCCTGCCATTGCCGCTATGACATCGGCAAGGCGAGGCGCGAGCTCGGCTACGCGCCCAGCGTCAGCTTTACCGAGGGCATTGCCAAACTGGAGGAAGTTTAATGTCTGATAAGATCAAGATAGAGAGTCTGGGCGTTTATCTGCCTGAGAAAATACTCAGTATGGAAGCGTTGCTGCAGTCTTGCCACCGGCGGCCCCGCTGGGACCTTGAGCGCATCACCGGTATCCGTGAGCGTCGGATAGCCGTAGGCGAGTATGCGGTCGACCTGGCGGTCAAAGCGGCTGTGCGCGCTCTCTCCATGTCGCGTTATGCGGCCGCCGACCTTGACGTTGTGATTTGTACCAGCATTTCCAAACATCACGCCCCGTGGGAGTTCACCTTTGAGCCGGCGACCGCGGTGCTCGTCTCGCGTGCGATCGGCGCAAAGCGCGCGCTGGTTTTTGATATTGTCAATGCCTGCGCCGGCATGCTCAACGGCATCTGGGTGCTGCAGGGATTGATTCGAGCGGGTGTTGCCCGCTGCGGCATGGTGGTCAGCGGCGAACAGAACATGCCGCTTGCCGAGACGGCGGCGCGCCAGATCCGCCACAGCTTCGACGGTCAGATCGCATCGCTGACGCTGGGCGACTGCGGAGCGGCGGTCATTATCGACCGTTCGGTCGACGAGCATTACGGGTTTCACTGGCTCGATCTGGTCACCGGCGCCAAGCATGACCAGTACTGTTACTCCAAGCCGTCGCCGCGCGGTCCGGGCGGCATGCTCATCACCAGGGCGCGCGATTTTCAGAAGAAGGGTTCCGAACACTTTCCCTTTTATCTGAAGCAGGCGCTTGATGCGACCGGCTGGACCTTTGACGACTTGCAGCACGCGATACCGCATCAGGTTTCGGTGCGCGCCATCCATCAGGGGGTCAAGGCAGTCAAACGCTTCATGGGCTGCGAAGTGCCCGACATTTTCCCGTGCAGTGCGGAGAAGTTCGCCAACACGACCACGACCAGCCATTTTCTGGTCATGCACGACTATATTCTGCAAAACAAGATGAAGTCCGGTGACAATATCCTGCTGATCAGCGGCGCTTCAGGCATCGTCATTACCCACGCCACGCTCACGCTTGATGATCTGCCGGCGCGCTACCGCGCCTGTTTTGGCGCTGAGACTGATGAGCCCGCCGTTTCCGCATCCCGGGTTGTCGAGGCGGTCCGGCCTCAACCGCCGGCGCCGGTCAACCGTCGCCGCTGCCGCATCGCAAGCCTGGGGGTAAGCCCGCCGCGCAGGGGATGGACGGCCTGGAGTTCTCTTAAACACGCGCTGGCTGCCGGACGCAACTGCCTTTCGCGTTCGCATTACCGCCGCGCCGACGTACGCGTCCTGATCAACTGCGGCGTTTACCGCGACGATCACGTCTGTGAACCGGCCATTGCCGCCTATATTGCGCACGGGCTCGATCTCAATATTGAATTTCAAGGACGCCGCACCACGGCCTTCGATCTGCTCAACGGAGGCTGCGGCATGCTCAACGCGATCCAGGTGGTCGATGCGCTCTTGAAGAGCGGTGAGGTGCAGGTCGGCATGGTTGTGGCAAGCGAGATCAACTCCGACCGGCAGCCTGATCCCTCCTATTCCTATCCGCCGAGCGGCGCTGCGGTAATGCTCGACTGTGCGCCGCGTGACGGCGTCGGTTTTGGCTCCTTTGCTTTTGAGACCGACGATGCCGAGGCCGATCGTTACCGTTCGATCGTCAGCCTCAGAGAAAAGCGCGGCAGGCTTTTCCTGCGGCGTGATCCCGGGCTTACCGAGCTCTATCTGGCCGGATTGAGCCGCGTGGTTGCCGATGTGCTGGCCCGCGACGGTTTGCGACCCGGGGATATCGATGTGGTTGTGCCGCCGCAGATATCCGGGGAATTTATCGGCGGACTGCCGGCGGCGCTCGGGATCGGCGCTGACCGCATCGCAGATCTGACCGGTCAGTTACCCGACACACTGACCACGTCAACGCTGCTCACGCTGCATCACGAACTGGGCGGCGCGCGGTGCGCGCCGGGCAGGAAGGCCCTGCTGCTGGCCTGCGGTTCCGGCGTCACGGTCGGCGCGGCCACTTATCACTTCTAGCGCGTAGCGCGCCAATAAATGTCTTAAGAGGATTGTATTTGCCGCAAATAGAAGTTGCTGATGCCGGCACACAGAGCAGGGAAGGTATCGGATGATCGTTCAGGTATCGATCCCGCCTTCCTTGAGCCGTGTTGTCACCCGCTCTGCAGAGGAAAATCTTGACGTTGATTGCCGTATTAAGCACGGTTTGAATTCAACCGAAAATGACTTTTCCGTGACGGCTGGAATGACCTTCGGATTTCAGGGTTAAATTAATGCCATTGGTTTGAGTGTTTAAAGATCATTTTCTTCTTCCCTGAACTTGCCATGCAGTTTAAAAGTCGCTTCAACCGCTTTAATCGACAGCCAGAAGATGATGATCGTGAAAATTATATTTGTCCCGACAATTTGCGTATACCCGGCGATATTTAATAGGGTTACCACAAGAGAGGCTATGCCGAATAACAATAGTAAAACGGCGACGATTCTACTCTTCAGCCATAATAATAAGACCCCTGATATCAGCAAAAATATTGCGTCGGGGACCACGGCAGGCAACGTTAATGATCCTATAAGGCCATTCAAAAAGGCAATAATCAAAACCCCGTAAGATGATTTCATGATAATGCTTAGCGCTTCGTCCTCATCTTCAATCCACTTGAAAAATCCGGATATGATTTCCAGTGCTTCGTCCTTTTTTTCACTCCATTCAAATAATGCAGATTGATTATTTTTGTCTTCTTCTTTCAATTTAATCTCCTTGCGGCAACTCTAAAAAAATCCGGCCTGTAATACTGATATTACAGTCTCTTCTTCGGAAAAACAATTCTAAATAAAATATCACCCATTGAATCAGGAATGATTGGTTTTACGTTTTGTCCGGAACAGTCTTTCTCCCCTAATATTCCCCCTTCATGATCCAATAATACATATTGCATGCTTTTAACAGAGCGATTTAAATAATTCATTTCAACAAGTTCAGTCATTGCGGCTAACTTATCCAAACGATCTGTAGCCAGGTTGTTATTTGTTCTTGATTGAATGATGTCTCTGATCTGTTCCCGGGAATATTGAACTTTAGTCCAGACCCGGAGCGTATCGGGAGTTATATGATGAATGGAGTATTTTTCGTAGTAATATTTTTTACCATTTTTCGTTCCATATAATATCCATTCCGTCCGCGATTGATTATCCGCCCTTTGATCCGGTATGACCGTTTGATCAGAATTTTCAATCCCGTCCCCGCAGCAATGAAGGCCATCCTCATGGCGGCCGGACTGTTTGTTTTTTTCCTTTTCATGTTCCTCGGCGTCATCATTCAAATGCCGGTTTATTCTGGGCGTGATACACGACCATGAAAAACAAAGAACCCAGCCGATGATCGTCCACCCGAAAAAAATATTTAATAGAATAATTAATTTTTTTTTCTCTCCGTCTCTGGAGGCCACAATGAACGCGGGCAGGAAATAGATCATAAGACCGATTAGAAAATAATTTAGAATTTCACCCATTTCACAATCTCTTCGCGGTATATTTGATATGTTCCGCTGCGGTACATGTACCACAAGTTGAGTTCGGGTTCAGCTTTTTTGATGATGTCCGATTAGACTGCCGTGAAATTGAATAAATGGGAAAGGCGCCACTGCAGGAAGAACCCGGAGGCTGCCCCGGGGCTGATTTTAAAAATTGCCGGGCCGGCGGTATTGCCGGCCGCACATACGGACTGCCCTTCTTTGAAAATGATTATTGCCCTGAATGACGGTGTGAATGGCGCGGCGTTAAAGATCAGAGGTTATTTCCCGCATTAATCCGGCGGAATCGGCATTGTCTGCAGCAGCTGACGGGGCTCCTTTTTTTCCTTCAGGTATTTTTCAGCTTCATCCATTCCAAAGTCATAGCCTCTCCGGCCCGCTTTTCCTTCAGGCGAGTTTTGCCATTCAATCATCAGAGGTGATGCGCCGTTCAGGACCGTATGGAATCCGACTTTGAACCAATGGAGAAAAGCATCCCTGGCTTTGGGATCGGAGTCATAAGGTGTGGCCGCAGAAACGATTGTGGCCTCCTGGTCTGAAACCGAGTATTTTATGTAGGGGGGATCGGCTGTATCGCCCGCCGCCCTGCAGGGACATGCCAAAATGGCCGCAGCGGCAGTCAGAGTCAAGAAAACGGAAAGTGCGCATAGCATGTTTTTCATGGTTTTTGCCCGATAACAAACAGTCCGGGCTGCCCCTATCGCGATTATCTGGCTATCATCATAACATAATCCATTTTTTTTAATAAGATTAAACCCACGGCTTTGAACCTGCCGAATAAATTTTGACGGCCGCAGCACTTTACATTTCTTTCAATGGATTGAACGTTTCATTGCAATCAAAGACGTAAAAAGAACGTTTTGAAACTTTGGCGTCAATAGGGGTAGTCATTGTATATCTTTATATTTCAAATAGATAAGCTATATTTTTGTTTGCTGTTAAAATCTGGCACGCAAATTTCATTAGTAGAAAGGCAAATGAAACGAAACAAATTACCCCAAGGAGGTAACAGATCATGAAGAAAACATTAGGAACCATCGTAGCGGCAGCGGCAGTAGTTCTTTTAACGGCAACCTTCGGTTTTGCTGAGTATGCGGCAGCGGGAGCAGCTAATTTCCCGTATTTTCAACTGGGCTGCCTGATTGTGGGCGGACTGATTTTAGTCAGCCTGAAACGGAAGTATAACAAAATGTACACGGCGGAAGTTGTTGGCGCCTTTGCCCTTTACACCATTTTGATGGCGCTGTTTACCAACCCGGTTATTGATGCAGTGAAAAACATTGTCACCTGATAAAAGCAGTTTGGAACGGCCGCTACAACAACAAACATGATCTGTTGATATAGCACACCCCCTCAAGGCTCTTATGGCTTGAGGGGGTTTTTATTGGAATTTATGCAGTAATATTTTAAGAAGACGGCGGAAACCGGCTTTGCCTGAGGCTGTCGTTTCTTGTCTATCAATTAAATCTTTTCTATTTTGGAAATCAGGCTATCGAACTTTTCCACATCGACAACCGGCGAAGTGGAAAAGGATATGCCGGTCAGCATATTTAAACCCGTCGATGCACACAGCGCTTTTTCAGCATCGGGAAAATCCAGGGTAAAGACCAGATCGTGTTCCCCCATAACGGCATACATGGAAACCACTTTGCCGCTGTTTTTTTCGATGATCTTGAGCGCCTTTTTGGTCCGCTGCGCCGATACGTCCTTCAGCGAATCCTGCGTGTATTTGCCGAACATTATAAATATGGGCATGGCAGAGCCTCCTCTACAAAGTCTCTTTCCCGGGATAGGGCTTTTCAATATGCCTGTTCCAGATATTTTCCGTCGCCTTGATTTCCAGCAATGTTTTAGAGAGAGACTGTCCGCCGTTCCAGAAATGATATTTCGGATCAGCGCTGAATGGAACGATGACATTTCCTGTATTGTCGATATAAGGGGTGCTGTTATTGTCCATGTTTTTAATGCTCCTTATTTATTTATTACCGACAAAACCGGCGTTGATTATATTGCAAATGGTCATCAAGGTCAAAGAGAAAAAATACATAATGAGCGGAGGAGGAATCGGTCCGTAAACGCGCAAAGGTTGATTTGTTAAATCAATGATCATATCGCCGGACAACTTTGCCCTGATTCTCCTGAACTGGCGATAAAGCGATGAACGAGCCGTCAACCTTACCTTTCACGTTTTTCTCCGTTCATCAGGGATGGCTTGTTTTTTACTATTATTTATTTTTTTTGCCTTTGCCCTTGCCTTTGCCTTTTCCGCCATAAAGATCGTCCCCGCGTTTGAGGGCATGAAATTCTTTTGAACCGGGTTTAATGCCCAGGCTTTTGGCCAGCGCGCCCCATCCCCGGCCCCTGTTTCCTTTATATTGTGTGGTGACGTAGTCGATCGGCTTTCCGGACATCTCTCCCAGGCGCAGGGCGACGTAAGCATCCGCGGGTTTGGGGAAATTACTGAGCACGGTTGTGATCTGCGCATCGCCGATATTGAAACGGGTGGCGATTCTTGCGCGGAATCCTGATGGATCCGCCTGTGCCTGAATGTTAAAATCCGGCATCCAGCCGAAGTCAGCCGCCCATAGTGTGGAGGGTATCAGCAATAACATCACCATGACCGCGAAAAAAATATTTTTCAATTTCATGATTTTCTCCTTTTTTAGTTAAGGAATTATAAAACCGGTAAAGCGCCCTTCGAACCTCAACGCCCTGTTTTACGCATCTATGGAACAGCTGATTTTAAAAATTATACCACCAACGGCTCAAAGTTTCGACGTCTTTAATGAATGCCGCAAAATGTTTTGCGGAAAGTCAGAGGATGCTCTTGCTCAGCAGATGACAGAGATACCGTTAGATATTGCCCAGCAAATGATAGAAAAGCTTTGTGGTCATGGATATGTTCGCCGCGGAACTGAAAACAAAATTTCTGAACGTGTGAGAAAGATTTTCATATTCCTTTTGAAGCGCATGGGCGTCCAGGGCCTCCGCCTCAAAGGGATTTGACGTCATGATGGATGCGGATAAGGGTTCATGTCCGAAATCCAGGAAAGGGATCTTTCCAAAGACATCATCATGGCCCAGAGACAGGAGCTTAACATCCTCCCTGGGGCCTTTGCCGATGATATCGGCTGTTCCCTTTTTGATGATATAGAGTTCCGCATCATTATATTTTTGTTCAAGCACCTTGTCGCTCGGCAATTCTTTTGCATAACTCCCGGTGTAAGCCTGAACGGCATTGTCGTTGATCATTCTTAACCGGTTATCAAGGCCGAGCAGGACCTTTTTAAAATTCTCCGATAATGACGCATATTCACGATGGAGGGTTTCTACGTCCAGAATGCACAGGCGGACATCTCCTTCGGCAACCGCTGTGGCAATCCGTTCATTTTCACCGTATAAAAGCGCCCTGATGGTCCCGATGAAACACCCTTCGCCAAGCTTGGCCAGCGTTAGAGCGCCTTTGGAAGTTTCCCTGGTTATTTTTACCGTGCCCTGATAGATGACCCACAACCATTTGCCGTAATTCCCCTCTTTTACAATAACCGAACCGTCCGGGTAAAAATCTTCTCTGGTGACATACTGATAATCCACCAGGGACCCTTTAATGGGATGCACAAAATCAAATTGGACGCCGTCAGGTCCTGCTTTTTCAATGTATTCCTGATCGAGAGGTTCAGGGCCGACTCTGGCTATTTCTCCGTCGTCCAGCAGCCTCAAGGCATCCAGAACGATTCCCATCCTGCCCTGCGTAATGACCGGATCAACTCCGGTCAATTTCTCTTCGGAAAACTCGTATTTCCCGTCAGTCCATCCAAACAGTCCATGAACCGCCTCAAGCCCTTTCAGCTTGCCGTAGGAAGCATTGATCGGATTTCCGTCGCTGAAATATACGATACCCATATCGGGTGAATACTGGCTCCGCAGGGTCAGTATTCCGGTGCAGTTATTGGTGCCGAGCAATTGAAAGAGATCGGCAAGAGACACGAAGATCAGACTTCCGGAGAATACAACATTTTGGGCCATAGCTATTCATTTCCATCCTTATAATAGACAAAAGTATAGGAGACACACTCCCGGAAGTCAAGAAAATCTAAAATATAAAAGGAGCCGGCGTCACGAAAGACCTTGTTGCCGTTGTTTTGCATCAGTTTTCCATCCGGCTGTATCGTGCCGTTCAAGAAAACGTCAGGTGTCGGGGGCATGCATCATTAAAGGAAATTATATCGCTATGGTCAGATCATCATAAGACAGATAAATCTCCAGGTTGGACGAGCCGTCCAGTATCCTGAGATATTTACGCGTATCTTCCAGAAACTGATCAAGCGCCGTATCATCGAATGTGTGCTCATTATGAAAAAGGCAAAGACGCCTGACGCCTGCACGCACAGCCAGTTCAACGCCCAGAAGATTACTGGAATGCCCCCAGTTGACTTTTGCATCAACCGCGTCCAGAAAGCTGTATTGGGCGTCAAATATCAACAGATCCGCTTCTTTAAAAAACTCGATGAATCGGTAATTGTCATTTTGCGCGCCTTCCTTGTGCTCCGAATCCGTTGAGTAAACGATTTTCTTCCCATCTTTCAGGAAGCAATACCCGTAAGAGTCTCCCGGATGATGCTGTTGGATGCCGGTTACTTTTACTCCGGCGATATCGTATGTCCTGTCCGGTTCCAGAACATGAAAGGAGATATCCGCCCGCATGGCCTGCAAAGGAACCGGAAAGCACGGATCCTTCTGCTGATTCACGAATGATTCTTCCAGCGCTCCGTGGCAGCCGTAAATGTTGATGCGGTTGCCCGGCATGAAGGCCGGCGTGAAAAAAGGAAAGCCCTGAATGTGGTCCCAGTGCAAATGCGACATGAAGATATTAAAGACGTTCGGCAGGTTTTTCTCTCCGCTCATCCTGGCTTTCATATAATGATTTCCGAAGTCTCTCAGTCCCGTTCCCGCATCACAAACGATATATTCCGTCTGGCCGGCAATTTCGACACAGGAGGTATTGCCGCCGTAAGTTTCCCGGACGCAAAAGGGCAGTTCATTACGGATAAATGCTTTAATGGCGTCATCTGTCTCCAGCTTATAAGCCTGCGCAGCCTGAACAGCCTTGAATATTTTTGCCTCGATCATTTTGGCCGTGATGGAAGTCGGCAAAGATCCGCGTGTTCCCCAGAAATGAACCTGCATAAAATTTCCCTCTCCGTTGCCTTTGGTGTCAAGATGTCAGGAAAACAACGCCCTGATCACATCCTCATTTTCCACTCAGGGCCTTCAGCATCGCGCGTACCGCTTTCATTTGCGGAGCTTCTTTTGTTGCGTATGTGTCTTTCGTATCGGCGAGATAACCCCACCAGTCAAAACAGCCATGGGGGTTAGCTTTATTTTTTTGCGCCTGCGGATACAGCACAATGATATGATTGGCAGTAGCCCATTCATTATAACCGGCATGGAGGACCATCTGCAAGCCAAATGGCCTGCCGCCTTTTTCCGGATCGATACCGGCCGGATCCTTATTGTAAACCTGCCGGCAGCCATGAAACACGATATGGATCCTGCACGGCTCGTCGTCCAGGCAGGATCGGGGAACATAAGCATAGCCGAATTCATTCAGGCTGGCTTGCTCTGCCAGATCCTCAGAATTCAAAGGTCGCGGATCAACAAATTCCCTTTGAGCAAATTCGATCAATTGTCCGGTTGAGGCTGTAACCGGCCGGGCGGGATTTAACACACCGTAAATGTGTTTTAATACCTCGCCGGCTCCGTCATAATCGCAGGCGCTCATCCAGGGCGCGCTGCTTACTTCCTCACACTTGTTTCCATAGCGCAAGGTGGGCATGGCGTGTCCGGTCATCATATCTTTTTTATAAAAAATATTGTTTCGCGGGACACCCATGTTCAGATACCAGTCGTAAACTCTGCCCACAACCTCGGGGCGAACAGTCTTATCGATCATGCCGCCGAACAGGAATATTTTCTTTGATTTCAGGTTTTCCAGCGGGTCGATGCGACCATTTCCGGAATAGGCACGGGCCTTGTCGGTAAGCTTTGTCATGACTTCATCTGTGAGAAAATAAGGGCGGGCCATGCAATCATGCAAAGCTTTCAGCAGATCACCGCGGGCGCAGCCGTAAGGACCTCCGGCAAAAACGCCGACACCGGACATGATGCCGGAATAAGCCACAAAGAATTGATTGGCAAAAAAACCGCCGGCGGACAGACCGGAAACAGAGCTTTGATGAATGTCAATATTGTATTTTGCAAGTCCTCCGTGCACCGGTTGAATCCCATCAGCAGCAGCGCTGCGGCAGAGTGCCGCCGCAATAAAAAATGCCACGCAGATTGTCGGGAGAATCCTCTTCATCTTTTCAATCTCTCCAGGTCAGCCTTCACACCATGTCCGTTTCACCGGACGTCCCGGAAATGTCCGGTGAACGGCCGGACAACCGAGAGTATGTTTATATCATTTTGATGATTCTGTTAACATGATAAAAAACAAATTCTGCAGGAATGGATTTGATGGGGCAATGCCGGGGTGATGAGCATTGTGCGGATGAAGAACTTGCCCGTCAGAAGGGAAGGGGCGGCACGCCTGGATAACATCATGAATTTTTGACGCAAAAATGCAAATAATGCTGGGAATTATTGAAAAATTATGTATATTGAAAAAACGGTTCCGATCATGGCGGGTCTTGATTCCGCTGTTGCAAGACGAGCTGATTGACCCAAGTGTGCTGCGAAGGCGGTTGATTAAATTTCGGCAAAATTGAGCAGGGTTCCGGTGAATGATACCATTCCCGGTGGAGAGAGGCAGAAATACTGAATGTTGAAACACGGAGGTTCATAGTGTCGGTTGACGCAGCGCCTGAAAAAATTCCGGTCGTCTTATTGTATAATGTTGATCCGGACTGGACACAGGATGAAAAAGAGGACGTCATCAGTTACTCGACACAACTCGGCCACGCATTAATTGGGGTCGGATACCCCACCGTTTTCGTTCCCATCGCCGATGATGACATTGCCAGCCATCTCCGTTCCTTTGATCCTTCAGAACATATTATTTTTAACTGGTGCGAAAGCCTGCCGGGGCTTCCGCATAGTGAGTGGCTGGTGGCCAAACGGCTTGAGATGCTGGGTTTCACGTTTACCGGCGCCGATTCAGAAGCTCTGGCTCTTGCTCAGGATAAGTTCCGGGTGAAGGTCCTGCTCGATCAGGCCGGCATTCCGACGCCCGCCTGGCACATTTTTCATCATCATGAATCCGTGCAATGGGACAGATTCCCCGCAATCGTCAAACCGATGAACGAGCATTGCTCCGCGGGCATCACCCGTGATTCCGTTGTCCTCAATGCCTGCGAACTGAAGAATCGTATTCCCTTCATTCTGGACACGTACCATCAGCCGGCCATGGTCGAAGACTTTATCGACGGGCGTGAATTTCATGTCTCCGTCTGGGGAAACGAAAAGCTTACCGTCCTGCCTGTCGCGGAAATGGACTTTTCCTTTTTTGAAGACATCAAAGACCGGCTTTGTACCTATGATGCCAAGTTTATTCCCGGCTCCGACCCCTATGAAAAAATTGAAACAAAGCTGCCCGCGTCGCTTACCGGTGAAGAGATGCAGGCGCTGGAAAAGGCGTGTTGTGAAGCCTACCGGGTGGTGGGGTGCAGGGATTATGCCCGGATGGACGTCCGCCTGAGAGATGGCATTTTCTATGTTCTGGACATCAATCCCAACGCGGATATCAGCCATGACGCCAGTATGGCCTGCGCGGCGGAAGTTCTCGGGATGAGCTATGGGCAAATGGGAAGTCTGTTCATTCGCCTGGCCGCAAGCCGGCACCCCGTTTTCAGCAAAACTTTTGAATTACGGGAATCGGAAAGCAAAAAAGCGGCCCTCAAGCGGTCCCGGGTCAAACAGACGTCCCCGCTAAAACGCCGGGGGCAATCTGAACAGGCAATGCTATTCCCGGATTGAAATGGTTCGCAAGCCCAAGTCCCCGATGAATCTGTTCAACGCTAATCCCTTGATGTTCAAGAGAAATTCATTATCATTCCGATAAAAAAAATATTCCACTTCTGATTCCAAAGATGGTATAAGAACGCACTTTTGAAAAATTGATCATGCTCAGGGAGCGTATGATGACTAAAAGCTTTAAAATGAAGAGTCTTCTCGATAAGCAGGTTGTTATTCTGGACGGGGCAACCGGAACCGAGTTGCAGAAAAAAGGTCTGCCGTCGGGTGTCTGCCCGGAAATCTGGTGCCTGGAAAATCCAACGGTCATTCAGGACGTTCATGCGTCCTATCAGAAGGCCGGCGCTCAGGTTGTTTATACCTGCACTTTCGGTGCGAACCGGTTCAAGCTCAAACAATTCGGCGTTAAAAAAGATGTCTATTCGGTGAACAGGGAGCTTGCGCTCCTGGCCAAACAAGCTTGCGGGAAAAAGGCGCTGGTGGCAGGGGATATCGGTCCCACCGGTTTATTTATCGAGCCCACCGGCCCGCTGGCTTTTGAAGAAGCGGTCGAGGCTTTCAAAGAGCAGGCGCGGGGCCTGATCGACGGCGGCTGCGATTTGATCGTGATTGAAACCATGATCGACATTCAGGAAACGCGTGCAGCCCTGCTGGCGGTGAAGGAGCTGTCGGATATCTTCACCATCACATCCCTGACCTTTGAAAAAGACGGACACACGCTGGGCGGCACGCCGCCTGTGGCCGCGCTGATTACCCTGCAGAGTCTCGGCGCGGATGCCGTGGGCTGCAATTGTTCCGCCGGTCCCGAACAAATGGTGGAGTTCATCGCCGCGATGAAGCCTTATGCGACCGTACCGCTTCTGGCCAAGCCCAATGCCGGGATGCCCAGACTTGAAGGTTTGAAAACTGTTTTTGACATGGATGCAGGCTCATTTGCCGCTTATGCCCGGAAGCTGACGGCGGCAGGCGCCAATCTGCTGGGCGGTTGCTGCGGGACGACGCCGGATCATATTGCTGCGCTGGCTAAAGTGATGGGGAACGGAAAACCGGTTAAACCCCGCCGCGCATCGATTAGCGCGCTCAGTTCCGCGCGGAGCGCCCTCGTTCTGGATGAGAAGCAGCCGCTGTTTATCGTCGGTGAAAGGATCAATCCCACCGGGAAAAAAGCCCTGCAACAGGAGCTCGCGGAGGGAAAACTGTCTATTATTCGCCAGATGGCGCAGGAACAGGAAGCGCAGGGCGCATCTCTTCTGGATGTCAATGTCGGTCAGCCCGGCATTGATGAGGTGCAAACCATCAAAAAAGTGATCGGACTTTTATCCACGGCGACGTCTCTGCCGCTGGTAATCGATTCATCCAAAGTAGAAACGATTGAAGCGGCGCTCCGGATCTATCCGGGCCGGATGCTGATCAATTCCATTTCCGGAGAAAAAGAAAAGCTGGCGAGGCTTTTGCCGCTGGCCGCTAAATACGGCGCGATGTTTATTTTGCTGCCGCTCACTGACGGCGATATTCCGAAGACGGCGAAAAAACGTCAGGCGGTCATCCAGTCGATTTTCCAGAAGGCGCAAAAGGCCGGGATGACCAAAGATGATTTTGTCGTGGACGGTCTGGTCATGGCGGTTGCCTCCGACAGCGAGGCCGCCAAAGAAACACTGGCGACACTGGCCTGGTGCAAAAAAACTTTCAAAAGCAAAACCATCCTGGGGCTCTCCAATGTCTCGTTCGGTATGCCGGGGCGTCCCTGGCTGAACGCCGCTTTTCTGGCCATGGCACAGTATTGCGGCCTGACGATGGCGATTGCCAATCCGGCCAGCGTGGAATTCATGAATGTGAAAAAAGCGGGAGATACCCTGATCGCCAAAGAAAAAGCGCCGCTCCTTTTCATTAATCATTTTGCCCAGCAACCGGCTGCCGCTGTGCCGGCTGCCGGTTCATCCGTCATATCGCCGGAGGAAAAAGTTACCGCGGCGATCCTGGACGGCGACCGGGATCATATTACAACGCTCATCGAAGCGCTTCTGAAAGACGGTCAACCGGCCAACCGGGTGGTTGATGAAATTCTCATTCCGGCCATTGTCCGCGTGGGAGATCTGTATGAAAAGAAGACTTATTTCCTGCCGCAATTGATGGCGGCGGCGGAAGCGATGAAAAAAGCACTGGCCTACCTGGACCCGCTCCTGAAAAAAGCGGCTGCCGCCGAAAAGGGCAAGGTTTTACTGGCCACCGTGCGGGGCGACATTCATGATATCGGTAAGAATATTGTCGCGCTGCTTTTGAGAAATTACGGCTATTGCGTGATCGATCTGGGCAAAGATGTCGAGGACAGGATCATTATCGAGACGGCCAAAAAAGAGAAGCCGGATGTGATAGGACTTTCCGCCCTGATGACCACGACGATGGTCAACATGAAAGACATCATCGGGCTTGCCCGCGCTGAAGGGATTCAAACGGCTTTTCTGGTCGGCGGCGCGGTGGTTACGGAAGCCTACGCTGCGTCCATTGGCGCGTCCTTTGCGAAAGACGGTGTGGCGGCCGTTAGAGTCGTTGATCAATTAATAAACAAGTAAAATTATTTTCATGATGGCTGAAAAACAAAATAAATTACCGGGTATTGTCGCGTCGCTTGGCCTGCACGGGCTGGCGGCGGTGATCCTGATTTTCAGCATGCCCGGCAATGCCATGATTTCGCGGGAACTGGGCAAGCTTGATTTCGTGTGGGTTTCGTTTACCGCCGGAAATAAAACTTCTCCTGCTCCCGCCCGGAGAGTCAACCCAGCCAAAACACAATCAGCGGCAGTCCGTACCGGCTCTGTTTCGGAAGTGCCGGCACAGCAGCATTTCCGTGTGGAAGCTGCGACAACCCCGGCCCTGCCCGAAGAGGCTGCTTACGATAAAGCGCCGGCTGCTCCGGGGGCTAAAACAGCAGCCTATGCCGCCGCCGGTCATCCTGCTTCCGATGCAAACAGGCCCGCGATCGCGTCTGCCGCGGCGCCTGCCTTTTCCCGCGCCTATCCCCTGTACCGGGAAAATCCGCCGCCCGGATATCCGGAAATGGCGCGGCAGCAGGGCTATGAGGGGGTTGTGCTCGTTGCGGCGGAAATTCTTGCGGATGGGCGCGTCGGCAAAGCCGTCGTCAGACAATCATCCGGTTATGCCATTCTGGATCAAACCGCGGTCAAGGCGGTAAGGGCCTGGAAATTTGAACCGGCTAAAAAGTCGGGTATTCCGTATAAAACCTGGGCGGAACTGCCCATAAAATTTGTAATAAACGAAAATAACTCTCACTCATGAGAAATCTCTACCGGAGGAAATAACAACATGACCATCCAGCAAAAAAAGGAACGTCTCGGTGAAATCATTCTGGAACGCTCCTTTAAATACAGTGAAAATCCGCCTTTTACACTGGCCTCGGGCCGGCAGAGCAACTTTTATTTTAACTGCAAACCGACCACGCTCGATCCCGAAGGGATGAACCTGATCGGCGAAATTATTTTTGATATGATTAAAGACGCGCCGATTACCGCGGCGGGTGGTCTCACGCTGGGCGCCGACCCGATTGCCGCTGCGCTGGCCGTCATTTCCTGGCAGCTGGGCAAGCCGGTCAAATCATTTATCGTGCGCAAAGATGTGAAGGATCATGGCACGAAAAGCGCCATCGAGGGCAATGTGAAGTCCGGTGAAAGAGTGGTGATTATTGACGACGTCATCACCACCGGCGGCTCTACGATTACCGCCATTGAACACGCCCGCAAGGCCGGGTTGATTATTGACCGGGTGATTACGCTGATCGATCGCGAAGAAGGCGGCCGTGAAAATATTCTCCGGTATGTTGATCATGTGCAGTCTGTTCTGACCCGGACGGAAATCATGGCGCTCCGCGCGAAACGAATGGCAGTCCAGCATGGGTAAGGCAGGGTTCACAGTTTTACGCTGGTTGTTCACGCTTTGCTTCGTCTTTGCCGTTTGCCCGCCTATTTCGGCGTCCGTCATTCCGGTGACCAAGTATCGCTCCACGGAAATGCCGGGCGGAGCGCCGACAGGCTGGTTTGTAGAGAAGAAAGTCGGCGTGCCGTCGATGAAAATGGAAAAAGACGGGGAAAACTATTATTTGCATCTGCAGTCGTTCGGCAACTCTTCATTCGGCGTCCGCACATCGTCACGGGTGAACGTGAAAGACTTTCCGATTATTACCTGGCGCTGGCGGGTCGATAAAATGCCGGTCGGCGGCGATGTCCGCAAGAAAGCAGCCGATGATCAGGCCCTGCAGATTTACATTGCTTTTAAGGAAACGGGATTTCCGGCCGTGCTGAATACGCCTATTGTCGGCTATATCTGGGATAATGAGGCGCCCAAAGGCTGGAGCGGCCGCAGTTCACAGATCGCAGGCGATAAATTGCGATACATCGTTTTGAGAAATAAAACGGACAAGACGGGCCAGTGGTATACGGAACGCCGTAATATTTATGAAGACTACAAGAAGCTTTTCAGCGATATCAACGGCGGCGAACCGCTGGGGGTAACCACCGGCGTGCAGGTTTATATCAATACGCAGCGAACGAAAACGCCTGCGGAAGGCATGATGGGTCAAATTTATTTCAGCAACGAGACGCGGGATGTTGTCGTCACGGAAGCAGCCAAGGAGAAAATCACCGCCCGGACAGCCGTCATTTCCGCCAAACCCGTTGTCATTGCCGCTCCCAAACGGAAACCGGGGCCCGTTATCGCGTCCGAGAGGGACTTAAACAAACCCGGATGCGTGAACATCAGCGTTGAATTTGAAACGAATTCAACGGAAATCAATCCGGACATCGACGACAAAGTAAAAGTCATTACGGAATATCTGGTGAAGTATCCCAAAGCCAGATTTACCATAACCGGCCATACGGATAACGTCGGTTCGGATGCTTACAATATGGCGCTTTCCCTCAGGCGTGCCGAAAGTGTTAAAAGTTATCTGATTGAGAAATTCAGCATTGAGGCGCAACGATTAATCGTCAAGGGCGCCGGCATGTCCCAGCCTGTCGCCGACAACAGCACGCCGGAAGGGCAAAAGCAGAACCGCCGCGTCGTGATTCAGGACTGTCCGGAATAAAATTAATCAACCGACTCGCGGCACAAAGTGCGGCAAATTAACGCTCGTCTTTGTCAAGCGGGATTGAAAAGGAGTAGGAATGACGTCATCCAATGTTCCAGAACCGACCCTGCAAGCCGGCGATCTGTTCACAGGTTTTAAAGTATTAAGAGTAGAAGCCATTCCGGCCATGCGTCTCACCGCTTATGAAATGGAGCATCTCCAAACCGGCGCGAAAGTTCTGCACCTTCACGCTTTTGACCGCGAAAATTTATACGCGATAGGTTTTCGCACGCCGCCTGCGGATTCCACGGGTCTGCCCCACATCCTGGAACATTCCGTGCTGGCGGGTTCGGAGAAATATCCGCTTAAGGACGCGTTCAAGGAATTGATGCGCTCCACCATGCAGACGTTCATCAATGCTTTTACCTACCCCGATAAAACCGTGTATCCGGTTGCCAGCCAGATCAAAGCGGACTTTTTCAATCTTGCCCGCGTTTATACGGATCTGGTTTTACATCCCCGGATGCTCAGGGAAACCTTTTTGCAGGAAGGTCATCATCTGGAGTTTGCCGCGCCTGGCGATCTCACGAGCGATCTGATTATTTCCGGGATTGTCTATAATGAAATGAAGGGCGCCTACTCGTCGCCCGATTCCCTGATGTATAAAGACATTCAGGAAAATCTTTATCCCGACACCATTTACGCTCTGGATTCCGGCGGCGACCCGGAGGTTATTCCCACACTGACGTATGAACAATTCAGGGACTTTCACCGGAAATACTATTCACCGACCAACGCGCGCTTTTTTCTCTATGGAGATATTCCAACCGCGGAGCATCTGAAATTTTTATCGGAGATGCTGGCCGGATTTGACCGGGTGGACGTTGATTCGTCTATTAAAAGCCAGCCTTTTTTCACCGCTCCCAGGCGTGTTTCCGGATTCTATCCCGTGGACATAGACGAGCCGCTGACGGGGAAAGCCATTGTCAACGTCGCCTGGATGCTGGCGGAAAACAAAGATTTTGAAACGGCGCTGATGCTGGAAATTATTTCAGGCCTGCTGGTGGGCAGCGCGGCCGCTCCCCTGCGCCAGGCCCTGATTGATTCGGGGCTGGGCGAAGATATGTCGCCGGTTTCCGGGATGGAATCCGATCTGAAGCAGCTTTTGTTTTGCGCCGGTTTGCGCAACGTGCAAAGCGCCGACATCCCGAAAGTTGAGAAGCTCATTGACGACACATTGCAAAAGATTGTGTCCGAAGGATTCGACAGGGAATTGGTGGAAGGCATTCTGCATCAGGTCGAATTTCACGGCAAGGAAATTTCCCGCGGCTCTTACCCGTATGGCATTACGCTGATGGGCAACGTGTTTCAAACCTGGCTGTATGACGGCGATCCTCTGATCGGCCTTGATTTTTCCCGCATGATTGAAAGCATCCGCAAGCGCTGGACGGATGATCCGCAGGTCTTCCAGAAAATGATCCAAAAGTGGCTGGTGGACAACCCCCACCGCCTGCTGGCCGTAATGGAACCGGATCCCGACTTCAGCCAAAAGAATGATGCAAAGTTAAAGCGGAAGATGGCGGCTTTGAAAGAAGGCTTTTCGAAAGAACAATTGCGGCAAATCGACGAGCAGGCAGCGCGGTTGAAAGCATTTCAGTCCGACACCGATTCGCCCGAAGCCGCGGCATCGCTGCCTAAATTGCAGCTGGCGGATATTCCCGGAGAAGTGGAAACCATTCCAACCGTGTATAAGTCCCTTCAGTCGGTGCCGGTACTTACGCACGACCTGTTCACCAACGGCATTGCCTATGTCGATCTGGCTTTTGATATTGCTCATGTACCCGAAGACCTTCAGCTTTACCTGCCGCTTTTGGGTAAAATCATGACCGGCATGGGTGCGGCGGGTTTGACGTATGATGAAATGTCCAAACGCATCGCGCTGAATATGGGGGGATTCGGCTATGACCTGTCCGCCGGTTTTTCCGCGGACGCGACGGACACCTGGCAGAAAATGATCTTTTCCTTTAAAGCGCTTTATCGCACCATTCCGGACGCGTTCGACACCGTTTACGATATTCTTTGTGAAGGCGATCTGGAACAGGAAGCAAGAATGCGCGATTTACTCGCGGAACGGAAAAATAATCTACAGTCCTCCATTGTCCCGTCCGGACACGTCTTTGCCAAACGGGCGGCGGGAGCAGGGCTTACGCTGCCCGCATATCGTGATGAACAATGGCATGGCCGGACCCAGTTGCGATTTGTTCAGCAGCAGTCGGGCGATTTCGATGTTTCCGGACAGAACCTGCGCGAAAAGCTGGCTCAGCTGAAAGCGATCATCTTTCACAAGAATAACCTGACCATCAATGTCACCGCCGGGGCCGATGGTTTAACGCTGGTTGAAACTCATATTGACCGGCTGCTTGCCAAACTGCCCTCGGGCCAGCGCGCGGACAGGTCGGCCAAACCGCCGCTTACACCCGTCTATGCGGGCATTGCCGTTCCCACACAGGTCTCTTATGTCGCCCGCGCCATGACAGCGCCCGCATACAATGATCCGTCTTCCGCTCTCCTGATGCTGGCCGCAAGAGAGCTTTCCAACAGCTACCTTTACAAATATATCCGTGTTCAGGGCGGCGCTTACGGCGGCATGTCTTCCTTCGACACGACGCTGGGGATTTTCGCGTTTCTGTCTTATCGCGATCCGCATATCGTCGAAACCTTGAATGTCTTTCAGGAAGCGCAGAAATTCTATTCACAAATTGATATGTCCGCCGACGATATGGAAAAAGCCATCATCAGCACGCTTAGTGCACTGGACAAACCTCTTGACCCGTCCGGGCGCGGTTATGTTGCCCTGATGCGGCATTTTATCGGTGTCACGGATCAGATGCGTCAGTCCTTCCGGGATCAGATATTTTCCGCGACGCCGCGAAAAGTAAGAGACGCGCTGGCCGGCTATTTTGAAAAAGCCGGCGGGTCCAGAGCCGTAGCGGTTTATTCAGCGCAGGAAAAACTGGAGGAAGCGAACCTGCTTCTGACGGACAAACTGAATCTGGAAAAGCTTTCGGAAACGTAAAAAAGGCTGAAGGCCGAAGGCTGATACCCCTGCGGGGCACACGAGACTGAAGGTTAAGATGAAAGGCGTGAAACGCGCCGTCATCCAGAAAGATTAAAAATGCCGAAGGCTGACAAAATAGACCTTCAGCCTAGATACCTTGTTCTATCGGAGTTGTTCAATGGCCGACGACAAAAAAGAAGGCACCCTCATCAATTGTTTCTTCTGTGAACATTTCTATATTACCTATGAGAGAAAGTATCCCTACGGGTGCCGCGCGATGGGTTTCAAATCCGCCCGCATGCCGTCGGTTGATGTCTATAGCAATTCCGAAATGGACTGTGCTCTTTTTGTCCGGAAGGAACGGGGCCATCAGCATCACGACTGAACCGTTTCGTCTGCTTGTGTAGTGTGTCAATAGCTGCTTTACAATGATGTTATTCCGAACACAGCGAGAAATCCTTGTCCCGAAACACAGTGAGGGATCTTAAAGATATCTCCCCGGCATACGCCGGGCTGTCGCCTCCGGTCGATATGACAATGGTCAGCATGACCACACATGAAGGAGACGTTATACGGATTATTTGCAAAAGGAGAAAAACAACCATGAACATTTCAGAATGGCTGGATCAGAAGGAAGCCCGGGGCGTGGATGTCTCCCGTATTGTTTTGCCCGCAGATATGGCCAATGATGAAGAGCCGGATGAGACGATTTACTTCAAGGAAATCCGCACGTGCAGTGTTTTATGCGCCGGTAATCATCCGTTTGCCACCGTCGAGCGGTTCGGCCACTGGTATTACAGCCGGGGCAGGGAAAAAGAAGCAGGCCCGCACACCACGAAGCCGCAGTGGTGGCTGTTTACCAGAGACAAAGACCTCGCCGTTACAACGGCAAAGTCCCATATAGAATAAACCCGATCAATTATTGCTATGATGCTTTCCGGGAACCGGGCTTTGTTATACTTTATCAAATTTGATCTTTCGAAAATGCTCCGCTCATCTTCTCCATCAGCATAATAAAATTATCAGCGAATTGCACGCCGCTGCATATTTGCCCTCAGCATCCGGAGACACTGCATCGCTGACTGGAAAAATCCGGTTGCCGCCTTGTCCGGATCACCTTGCTTCTGCGGTTTTCTGCCTTGCCGGGTAAAGGCTGGAAACGTATTTGAATCGCGCCTCCCATGCGGCGGCTTTCGCGGGGTCCGTTTTTTGATAAATCCGGATCAACTTGAAGAGCGCCTGCCTCTGACCGGAGTTGATTTCAAGGGAACGCTCATAGGCTCGTGCCGCTTCCCCGGTCTTCTGCTGCCGCATCAGGATATCCCCCATGATATTGTATTTTGGAGCCGCGGCAAAGGAGTTGTCAGGAATACGGTCAAGATAACCGTATGCCTCCGAAATGAGACCCCGCTTCGCGTATTTGCCGGCCAGAGCCAGGTTGGCGAAGGCTGAGAAGGACTGGTTCATCTCCGAAGCCTGCCGCCAGTAGAGGATGGCCTCGTTTTCAAGGCCTTTGGAGTTGAGGATGACGGCATGTGTGTTGTAATAGGCCGTCCGGTCGTCGGTTCCCCGGATGGGGAGGAATTCAACGAGCGCCAGGACGAAAACGGCGGAGCTGAAGATGGCCGCTCGACGGAAGCGGCGCTGCCGGAGCATTCCCGGCAGATCGGCGCACGCCAGGGCGGCGTAAGGAATCAGGATGGAAAGCATCGGTATCCGGTACCTGGCGTTGGTGAAGAAGATAATGAGCGTTGATGCGTATGCCGCAAGGACCAGCCCGAGCGCCCGTGTCTTCCGGTCGTGAAAGAGCCGAAATACGATAGCCGCCATCCCCAGCGGGAAAATGAACCAGAAACTGAAGAAGGGCAGTTTGAAATATCGTGCGAAATTGCTGATAAAATCAATATCGTAGTGGTCGCAGGCTTCGAAGCGGTTTACCACGGCAAAGGTTTTCCGGACAATCTTCCAGGCGAAGGCCCCGGGCGATTCGAGGGCCAGGCGGATGGTCTCTTTTGTCCAGTAGTCCGATGCTTCCGTCGCACTCAGGATTTTCCCCGTTCTCCGGCCGGCTTCGATGGTGAAATGGATTCCCTGCTCATAAGGCGAGGGCAAGGCAAAGGGGACGGGGCGGTAATAGGGATCGGGATTTGCCGGATTGTTTCCCAGATAGAGGTTAAATCCGGATTGCGAGGTGGTAAAGGCGAATTTACCGGCGACCACGTAGTTCCGGATCACGAAAGGGGCGATAGCGATCCACAAACCAAGCAGGTAGAGTACGAAATGAGTTGAGACGGTTCGGACCTTATCACCGTTTTGGCGCCGGTGCCAGATGATCAGCAGCATCAGAACGGGGACGAGGATCACGGCATTCGGTCTGACGTTAAACAGCAGTCCTGAAACCAGACCCAAAAGACCTGTGGACATCAGGGCCTTTTTATTTTCAATGGACGCCAGGAGCAATAAGGCTGTCAGGGCGAACAGCAGGACAGTCAAAGATTCCTTAAGGGGCACGATGCTGTATAAAATAAAAGTTTTGTAGAGGGCGGCCAGGAGACAGGCCAATAAGCCGATTTTTTTCCCGCCCAGCCTCGCGCCTATTCCATAGATAACCCAGCAGGTGAGGACTCCGAAAATGATGTTCAAGATACGGATATAGAAGATCTCCGGTGAGAAAAGACCGTAGATACCGGCCAGGAGGTAGGCAAACAACGGCGCGAATGCGTAAACCTCCCGGCTGGCAAAGGTTCCGTTGGCGATCTGAACGGCAAGATCATGATAGGGCCGCTCATCCCAGAGCATATAGTCGACGTAGATGGTTTGGCTCAGATCAAACAAGGCGGCAATCCGCAGGACAAGGGCGCAAAGTAGAATCAGGACGAGGAGCAACCAGGCATATTGTTCGATGAAGGATTCCTGTTTTACCGCAGGCGCCTGCGCCGGTGTTTTAGATATTGCTGCGGGTTTCTTTTTTTTGTTCATTCAGTCTCTCCCGACTTTTTTCCAGCAGCGTTCCAGATATTGTTCCGCCGATCCGCCGATGTTCCGCGAGTACTCCTTAAGTGACCGTCTGAGCGCCGCTTCGTTTTCGAAAAAAATATTGATCTGCGACTGATAGTCCCGGATGGCTGCCGTCTTTTTTTCAAAAAAAGAGGCGGCATCAATGACCTCCGGCTGTAGGCGGTTGCTGCTTTGGTATCGGTTTAGCTTCCCGGCGGTTTCCATGCAGATGATCCCCGCCGAAAGCGCGGCAAGAAGCGCCGCTTTCCGGCCGATCCGGTTTCCGGTCAGCGTGGGGAGATTGCGGACCGACCGGTAAATGGCCATGATTTTCTTGCGGACGGATACCGGTCCGCCAGATTCCGGCAAAGCGGCAAGACCGGTTAAACGGAGGCGGTAGTCCAGGGCGTGGGGAATGAATACATAGGGGATGTCCTCGTAGAAGAAGACAGAGGGATGGTCACCCGGATATTGCCTGAACTGATCGCCAATCAGGTAGGCAAGGTGATGATCAATATGCTGGCCGATGCCGAGGGGGAAGTAAAGATTCCGGCAGGCGGCGGCGGAGCAAATCCGTTCCAGGTCGGTCCGGATCATTTTCAGGACGCCGGCAAACCGTCTTGCCGAGCGCAGGTGGGAGCCGTAACGCAGGACAGGAAAGTTTTGCCGGAAGGCGCCATCCTGGTAATTCAACCGGAGATGATCGACCCCCAGGCGTTCCAGTGCGGTCTCATCATTGTCCTGCATTTCCCGAAGGCCGCAAGGCGGCATTCCCGGCATCATGGCAGCCGCCTTTGCTTCGTCGATTTCGGAGAAGATGGTGACCACCAGAACGCTTTCTCCCTGCGCCGACTGCATGGCAATTCTGCCGCCGCAGGACAGGACGGCGTCGTCCATGTGCGGTGATATATAGATGTGGGGGTAGTACCGGCAGATTGCATCAGCGGAGGCGAGTTTCATGCTCCTCCTCTCCGGTAAGCGGTTTCACGTCGCAGAGCAGCAGCCGCGCATACCATTTGCAACCGGTTGACTTTTCCCATAATGTGTTGCGCCGGACGGCAACGATCCGATAGCCCATTTCCCGGCAGAGGAAGGCCGAAAGGGCCTCCTGTCCTTCCGGTTCACGGATGATCGTGTGGAGCCCTTTAACCCCCTTCGATATGACGTATCGGCGGAATGTTAACGCGAGCCTCCGTCCCACGTTCCGGCTGCGGTAATCTTTTGCCATATTGAAATGGGGGTGGGCACAGTATCGTTCCGGGGGGTCGGGCAGGGCTTCTTTCCAGGAACCAGAAACGATCCACCACAGGGTCCGGAAGGTTTCCTTTTCCCGGTATTGCAGGGTCAGGATCTTTCCTGCAATGCGCAGGGCGACACGCGGGTAGATACGGGTCCACATGATCCGTCGCCGCAGCCGGGGATTCAGGCTGCCGACTTCATAACCCACAATCCGGCCGCCGTCCTCGGCAACGAAGCAGGCATCGGGCTCATAGTCGAGATAATAATCAACGTAGAGAAGGGGGATGATTTCCTCATCCTCGAAAAAAAGACGGGTTGGATTTCCCTTGAGGCCGGTTTCCCGGGCGATCCGGCGGATCGACTCCCGGTCCTTTTCCTCGAAGGGGCGGACGATAATCTTATCCATATCCATAAAAGTGATCCTTGATGGAGATCAACCGACGGAGCGGTACTTGAGCAGTGTCCACACGGCGACCAGACCGTCTTTCCAGCTTATTTTTTTACCTTCTTTATAGGATCGGGGATAATAACGGATGGGGACCTCCTCGATCCGGATGCCGCGTCTGGCGATTTTCGCGGTGACCTCCGGGCAGAATTCAAATCCTTCGCACGTCAGAGGAATGGACTTCAGCAGGCTCGTTTCAAACATTTTGTAGCAGACGGGTTCGTCCGTTATCCGCTGCCCATACAGGATGTTGGCGAGCAGGCTCAGTACTTTCCGCGCTAGGCGAAAGCGGATGAGAGGTGGGATGTCGCCGTTGACTTTCCTTGAGCCGTAAACGACGGGACAGCCGGTCGCCTCGTGACAGGCGATCATTTTCAGGTAATCCTGCGGGTCGAGTTCCAGATCCGCGTCCTGGATGATAACGAGGTCCCCCGTTACTTCCGGAAGGGCAAGCCGGATGGCCGCTCCCTTTCCGACATTTCTTCCACAGTGGATAATCTTGATTCCTTCCTTATTCCGGAAAGGGTCGAGGAGCCGGGGAGTAAGGTCCGTGGAGCCGTCGTCCACAACGATCACTTCCTGCACGACGGATACGGCCAGCACTTTTTGCAGGAGAACCAGCAGTGTCATCCCCTCGTTGTACGAAGGGATGATGACCGAAAGCTTCAGTGGCGCCTTTTGGGCCGATATGGATTCCTGTTCAGTCATTCCCCGTAACCTGTGGCTCTTGGCTTAATGGGATGTTACTTTTGGCGGGAGGGAGTATAAGCAACAATAGATTGATATGTCAATGAAATATGAGTCACCATATGCAGAGCGGATGTTAGAAAGCCTCTATAATTTATCAGATTTTATAAGACCCGCAATGGGCAAGCAAGAGGAATAAAGAGACGATTTCATTAATGGGCAAAAGCAAATGAATTATCTTTTCTCTGAGTTAAAAAAATACTGGCGATCGAAAATTGGCGCCGGGTAACCGGATTTCTCTTACGCTTCACGCTCTTAAATCTTCAACCCGGTCATGTATCCTTCGGCAATGGCATCCAGGGCTTTGCGGATTTTTGAGGCATCGCCGATCGTGATCAGTTCCGGGACTTTTCCGGCCAATATTCCGGAAAGTTCGTTTTCTGGCTCAACACCCATGGCCAGAACAATCGTATCGTAGGAACCGATGTTTTCTTCGCGGCCGTCTTTTTCAATCATCAGGCCGTCGGGCCCAAGGGCTTTGACCCTGGCGTTGACGCAGATCCGGACGTTTTTTGCCGCCAGATCTTTCATTAAAAACGCTCTGGCCGAGAGTGTCACGTCGCTGGCGATCTCGGCCAGCATTTCTACAATCGTTACCTGTTTACCGTGATGGGCCAGATGGTTAGCGGTTTCCGTGCCGATCATTCCGCCGCCGATGATGGCCACACGGCCTTTGGCATTGGCTTTTCCTTCCAGAATATCCCGGGCATGCACAAGGTTGACTTTGGGAGGGCAGGATAGAGCCATAGAAAGCGGCTTGCTTCCCGTGGCGATCACCACCACATCGGGTTTCTGCTCACTGACAATGCTCTCCGTCAATTCTGTTTGAAGATGGATGGAAACACGGTGATCGGCCAGTTGCTTTTTTTGCCAGATGATGAATTGGGCAATTTCACCTTTATGCGGCGGGATGGCGGCGGTATCAAATTGTCCGCCAAGCTTTGGGGATTTTTCAAAAAGGTGAACTTCATGCCCGCGAATAGCTGCGACCATGGCGGCCTCCATGCCGGCAGGGCCTCCACCGGCAATGAAAACTTTCTTGCGTGTATTGGCCTGTTTGATCCGAAGCTCTGTTTCTTTTCCCAGCGTGGGATTGACCATGCAGGTGGCGGGCTGGTAAAGGGATATTCGGCCAATGCAGCCCTGCAGGCAGCCGATGCACGTGTTGATATCGGCAATCTCACCTTTTGCGGCTTTGCTGGGAAACTCGGGATCGGCAAGAGAAGCCCTGCCCATGGCCACCAAATCGGCTTTGCCGGAGGCGAGAACTTCTTCGGCAAGAAAAGGATCGTTGATCCGCCCGACCGTGATGACCGGAATTTGAACAACGCTTTTTACCTCCCGGGCATAATCGGTAATCCAGCCATGGCTGACCGCGGCAGGCGGCGCAATGCTGTAAAAGCTGCCATACGTGCCGGCGGAGATGTGGAGGGCATCGATTCCCGCCTCTTCCAGCATCCGCGTGATGGCCTTTGTGTCTTCAATATTCCGTCCTCCGGGCACCAGTTCGTCACCCGATATTCTGAAAATGACCGGGAAGTCTTTCCGGACCCGGGCGCGGATGTTGGCCAGAATTTCCAAGGGGAAACGCATCCTGTTTGGCAAGCTTCCTCCGTATGCGTCGGTTCTCTTGTTGGAATACAGAGACATGAACTGGGCAATCAAATAGCCGTGGCCGCCGTGGATTTCAATACCGTCAAATCCCGCTTCTTTTGCCCGGCGCGCGCACTGACCGAATTGTTCAACAATTTCGGCAATGCCGTCATGATCGAGTTCGCGGGGAATCTCCTGCATCATCGGGCAGGCAATAGGTGACGGCGCGACAGGCTGGCTGCCGATGCAAAACCGGGAAGTCTGTCGTCCGGCATGATAGATCTGGGCGAAAATCCGGCCGCCTTTTTCATGGATCCTTTCGGTGAATTTTGCGTGGCTTACGATCTGGTCGTCGCACCAGAGCCCCGGGATATTCGGAAAACCTTTTCCGGTAGGGGACACCGCATAATCTTCCGTAATGATCAGGCCCCAGCCGCCTCTGGCCTTCGACTCATGATAGGCCGTGTATCGCTCCGTGGCCGTGCCATCGGCATTGCAAAAGTTCATGACCATGGCCGGGACGACCAGTCTGTTGGGGATTTCCAGCTGACCGATGCGGATGGGTGAAAATATATTTTTGAACATTGAATATCTCCTTTGGGGTGGGTAAAGACGTATTCAATTTCCAATTGCAGGGTTACGGTTTTAAACCGTTCCCTGCAAACGATAAATATTATTCATGCCAAATCCGGAAAATGATGATGTCCCCGTCATCAATTGGGTGAAGCATCCGCCAGTCCGAAAAGCGCCCGGGCGTTGCCGCCCAGCATCCGGTTTTGCTTTTGCATTATTTCGGGAGTAAAATATTTAATTTGTATGTTGTCCACATTCACGGCAACGGTGATGTCAATGCCCCCTTCGTCCATTCTGTCGATGAGCCGGTCTGCCAGCGGATCTCCCCAGGTCTCCCCGGCGGTTTTTAACAGAGCGTCATAGTCCGGATTCGTCCCTATTATTTTCGCTTCATGGGCAATCATACCAACCATCTCAGCGGCTGCTTTTTCGGTCATACCGGTCATATAGTGGTAATGGGAATCGATAATCATGTTGTCCTGCTTCCGGTCTGTGCCGATACGCGGCAAGGCGTATGTCTTCAAATGGTTTTGGGCCGGGGTCAAAACTAAGAGATAGTTTATGTATTCCTATAAACCTTTCCCGCAATTTCGGCAAGTCTTCAAGAACATTTTTGCTTCCTTCGTGAAAAAACTGGAATTGAAGAAAAAATAGTAGTCATTCATCTGTCATATAGACTTTCACAGGTTTTGATGTAAACGATAATCAATGACGGTTGAATTTCTTTTCCGCGGTTGATACAATGTTCCCGGTGATGAAAAAAGCGGGGATTGAAAAAGCGTTTGCACGTCTTTCGTTGCATTTGATTTTCAAATTCGGCAGTGCAGAAAATAAAAGGTGAGAACTCGCATGGACAAAAGAGTAAAAATTTTTCTGATCGTTTCGGCCATCTTCATTATTGCGGCTTACGCTGCGGCGTTGAAACTCGATACGTTTGCCACCGGCATTGTCACGTTTATCGCGATGGTTTATTTTGGCGTGACCGGCCTCAAGGCGGTCATTCAGATGGTCAGAACCAAGGAAACCGGCGACAACCTGATCATCGGACTGGGCTGCATCGTCGCCTTCTTCATCATGTTTCACGCCGTTTCCGTCAGTGATCAGGGATTGCAGGAACTGACCAAACAGAGGATGCAGACATTAAGCGCGCTTCGTCCCGTCCTCATCAAGTACAAGACAGAACGGGGAAACTTTCCCGACAGGCTCCAGGACCTTGTTCCCCTGTACCTGCGTACGGTTCCACCCGAACTGGTCAACGACGGTAAAGAGGATGCGTACAAGAAGATCACTTACGAGGTTCGCAAGGGGGAAGCGCGATTTGTCTTTTCGCGGACACGGGGACCGGATGCCCGGGTCACCTACCACGTCCATGAAAACAAATATGAACACGCCCGGTAATGAAGCACCACAAAACACACGGCCGCGGGGATGAGCGCGTGTGGAAACGGAAGCATTTCATGATCAGGAGCCGGCCGGGAACAGCCGTCCATTCTTCATTCCGGATGCCGGAGACTGACCGGGCCTTATCCGGGGCGCCGGTCAAATCTTTATGCAATTTTCAAAGGAGTCTTCAGGGCATTTACGGCTCAGGTTTTTCCCCGAGAACACCCATCACCCAATCCAGCTGCGTCAAAGACAACAGGTAGTTTCGTTTCGCACGGCTCAGGTTGCCTTTCGCCTGGAGGAGATTGAACTCCGCATCATCAACCTCCAGACGAATCTTGACACCCAGGACGTAACCCTTTTCGGACATCGCCAGAAGGCGTTCGGCAAGGGTTACCGTGCCCGACATCGACCGGACGATTTCTTCCGCTTCCTTCACCGCATTCAGGGCATCCCTTGCTTCGAGCGCGATGGTGTCCGTCTGCTTTGCCTCTTCAATCTGGAGGCGTCGATGGTCGCTTGTGGCTTGGGCGACGCGTCCCCTGGTCCGTAGTCCGTCAAAGATCGGGAAACTGAGTTGAACGCCGATGCTCCACGCAGGCCCGTCGGACTTCTGGTCCAGTACTTCCAGGCTTCGCCACCCGTATCCGCCCCGGGCATCCAGGCGGGGCTTGTTGCCGGCATTGGCTACCCTGACCAGATCGGCGGACATGTTGATGCGGTGACGCAGATCGGTAAGCTCCGGACGCTGCTTTTGCGCCCGGTCAACCACGTCTTCGTAAGCTGGGCGGGGTACAAACCGGGCATCGAGGCTGCCCGCGACATCCACCTCTTCGCTCAGGGCCAGAAGGTGGCGGAGCCTCTCCCGCGCAATGTGAACTTGGTTTTCCGTCCGGATGACTTCAGGACGGGCGTTCCGGACGGCGACATCTGCGGCGAGCACGTCATAGTCGGTCGCCGTGCCCAATTCATGTTTGCGGCCGGCCTCGTTCAAATGCCGCTTCTTCTGTTCTTCATTCTGTTTTGCCAGGAGATGAAGCTCACGGGCAAGGAGAACGTCGTAAAAAGCGGCGGTCGTGTCCCTTCTTGCGGCCTGCGCATAGAATCGCACCTGCTCTTTGGCAGACTCGAAGCCCGCGCCTGCCGCCCTTATGGCGGAGCTGACCTGTCCCCACGTGAAAAGGGGCTGTGTGACGCCGACATCGCCCATGAACTTCTGAACCCGTTCGGCCATGATCGGCGCATAAAGGCTCTGGCTGTCGTCTTTTTCGCGCGCAGCCAGTCCGGTAATCGTGACCTGCGGCAGCGCGGCCGCCCGCTCCTCGATGTACTTTCCCTTCGCCCAGTTGATGTTTTCCCGGGCCTTCTGGAGATCCCGGTTGCTGTCGGTGGCGATGGCGACGGCTTCCTCGATGGTCAGAACGCGAACCTGGGCTCCCGCCTGGGGTGCCGCAAGCAGAACCGCCCCGATGAAAAACAGCAGGAAGTGCACTTTCTTCATGACATGGACTCCTTTTTACCAAAAAGTTTTCTCATCCGGACGGCGGCATCGTCCACCAGCGTGTACATGACCGGAACGACCACCAGCGTCAGGAGTGTCGAGGTCAGAAGACCCCCGATGACGGCGCGGGCCATGGGCGCCCTCATCTCGGCGCCGGTCCCGATTTTGAAGGCCAGTGGAAGCATCCCGAAAATCATGGCCAGTGTGGTCATTAATATCGGCCTCAGCCTCGTGCGTCCGGCCGTTGCAACGGCCTCCCGCCGGTCCATGCCGCGGCTACGCAGGACCTTGATGTAATCCACAAGCAGGATCGCATTTTTTGTTACCAGGCCCATCAGCATGATGAGACCAATGAGCGACATGATATTGATCGTATCCCCCGTCAGGAAAAGCATGCCGGCCATGCCGATGATCGACAACGGCAGCGAAAACATGATGGCGAGCGGTTCAAGAAATGATTCAAACTGGGCCGCCAGGATAAAATAAACAAACAGGACGGCAAGGATCAGGGCTTCTCCCAGGTAGGCGAAGGATTCCCTCATGTCTTCCGATTCCCCGACAAATCCTACGCTGTATCCCGGTTCAAAGTTAATTTTTTTGGACGCTGCTTTGATGCGTTCCACGGCGGTCCCGAGAGGAAGTCCCTCCAGGTTGCCGCTGATGGTAATCTGGCGCGTCATGTCCTGACGGTTGATCTCCGACGGGGTTTCATGAGATTCATAGGTCACGATGTTTTCCAGAGGCAGGAGGACCGGACCTGCGCCCTGTCCTGCCAGGACCAGTTGCAGATTTTTGACCTGATCCGGATTCCGGCGGAGATCTTCGGGCAGCCGCACCCGGATATCCACAGCGTCGCCGTCCTCGTCCTCGTAGGTGGAAACAACTTCGCCCCCCACTAAAGCTCCGACCGTTTTCACGACATCATCGGTTACAACGCCTGCGTTTAAGGCCTTGTCCCGGTCCACCGTCAGGCGGTATTCCGGGATATCGTGTTCCATGCTGATCTCCAGATCCACAATCCCCCGGATGCCGTACATTTCGTCCCGGAGCCTTCTCGCGTAGTCTTTGAGGCGATCGATATCGGCGCCCCGGATGGTGACATTCAGTACTTTTTGCTCTCCATCCAGCCGGTCGGCCTCCGTGACCGCAATCAGAATTCCGGAGATTTTCTGCATCCGTTCCCGGACGAGGCGCTGAAGCTCGGCCTGGCTTAAGTTGCGCTCCCTCTGCTCCTTGAGCTTGACATACAGGATGCCGCTGCGGACCGTGCCGTTGTCCCCGGCCCCGATTGACGCATAGGTATGCGCGACTTCCGGGAATTCCCGGACCACAGCCAGCATGGCATTGAGCCTGTCTTCGCTTTCGGTGATGGATGCGTCGGGCGCCGTTTTGAAGAAGACCTGAAATTCCGACGTGTCGAACGTCGGCATGAAATTCGATTCAAGCAGGGCGAAGACGGCCAGGCCCGCCACAAAAGCCGCCCCGGCCGTGATCATGACCTTTTTTCGCCGGTCCAGGACCCAGCCGATCAGGCTTTGATACCGGTCCGCGATGTGATCAAAACCACGGTTGAAACGGTCAAGGTAAGCGGCAAGCCCCCGCCGGCGACCTTTCATTTCGATGGCCGGATCGTGCCAGCGGGATGAAAGCATCGGATCAAGCGTGAACGAAACCAGGAGAGAAACCAGGACGGCAAATGCCACGGTGATTCCGAACTGGAAGAAGAACCGCCCGACGATGCCCTTCATGAAAGCGACCGGAACGAAGACGGCCACAATCGACATCGAGGTGGCAAAAACCGCCAGACCGATTTCGCTCGTTCCGTTGCGCGCCGCGGTGAAGTGATCTTCCCCGTTTTCGAGATGGCGCACGATATTCTCCCGGACAACAATCGCGTCGTCGATCAGGAGGCCGATGGCCAGCGAAAGTGCCATCATTGTCATCATGTTGAGCGACATTCCCATGAACTTCATGACGATGAATGACGAAATCACGGATATCGGAAGCGTCAGGCCCGTGATCACGGTAGAGCGCCAAGAGTTGATAAAGCAAAAGACGATCAGGATCGTCAGGACCGCGCCGATCAGCAGCGACTGCTGCACGTCTTTGAGAGATTCCCGGGTGGCGATCGAGGCATCGCGCACCAGGGTCAGCGTGACGCCGGGGGGAAGTTCGGCCTGAATGGCGGAGATCCTCTTTTTGATCTCGTCTACCAGTTGGACGACATTGGCTCCCGATTGTTTCCGGATATCAAAAGCCACAGCCGGGACGCCGTTGACCATCCCGAGCGAGCGTCGCTCCTCGGTTCCGTCCCGAACATCGGCTACTTCGGAAAGCGCAATGGGGCGTCCGGACCTCTGGGCCACCACCATGGTTTTAAAGTCTTCCGCCCGGGCAGGTTTGCCCGATACCCGGATCGTGTATTCCGTTCCCTTGTTGTTCAGTCTGCCCAGCGGCGTGTTGACATTTTCGGAACGAAGTCCGTTGACGATCGATTCGATGCCCAGTCCCAGCGCCTGGAGCCTCGCCGGATCAATGATGACATTGACTTCCCGCTTTGCCTGGCCTACAAGATCCACCTTGCCCACGCCGGGGATGCTCTCGATCCTTCTCTTGACCTTTTTCTCCGCCAGGATGGTCAATTCCCGGGAAGACAGGTTGGGAGATTGCAGGGCAAGAGACACCACGGGCATCGCGTTGAAATCGTATTTCTGGATGATCGGCTCTTCGATGCCTTTTGGAAACTGGCTGCGGATTTCACTGATTTTCGACCGGGTCTCCTGGGCTACCTCGTTGATCTTTTCCTCAAGGCGGAATTCGACCATCACCGTTGAAACGCCTTCGCGTGAAAACGAATAAACATGCTTGACGCCGGAAATGGTATTCACCGCCTCTTCAATGCGCTTGGAAACCTCCCGCTCGACGCTCTCGGGAGAGGCCCCCGGAAATTTTGTGACAATGGAAAGATATGGAATTTCGACATTCGGATACATTTCCACGGACAGCCACCGGTACGAGAAGATGCCCAAGGTCACCAGGACCAGCATGATCACCGTCGCAAAAACCGGCCGGCGAATGGACAGATCGGACAGGATCATGGCGTCCTCCCGGTCCTGCGGGTGACCGCCAGGCGATCGTTGTCTTTCACATTGAATCCGCCGCGCACGATGTACCATTCACCTGCCTTTAAGCCGCTTTGAATCTCCACGGCATCTCCGGAGCGCCCGCCCACCGTTACGGGCCTCAGCCGTGCGGTTTCTCCTTCCACGACCAATATTCCCAGTTTTCCTCCGGGCGCATCCTTCCTCCCGATCAGGGCGGAGTGCTGGACCTGAAGTACATTTTCGCGGATGCTGGTGATGATGTATCCCTTGACGAACAGGCCGCCTTTCAGGACCTGTGGCTCGTTTTTCACTTCGGCGATGATCTTGACGGAACGGTCCGATTCACTCACCGAGGGATTGATGAATTTGATTTTTCCGGTGAAGGTCCGGCCGGGAAAGGCGTCGGTCGTAAAATGTATTTGCTGTCCCGTCCGGAGACCGGCCATCTCGGTGGAGGGCACCGATGCGGTCAGATTGAGAATGCGGTTGTCCACCACGTGGAACAGAGTCTTGTCTGTTCCCGTTTCGCCGACAAGATCTCCGGGGCTGACTTTTCTTAAGGAAACGACCCCATCAATCGGAGACGTGATGAGGCATTTCGTGAAACGGATTTTTGCCTGCCGCAGATCTTCCCCCGCCGCTCGGGTCTGGGCCTTTGCCGCCTCCACGCGGGATACGGACGCCTCGGCCTCGGTTTCGCTGTCCTCGACCTGCTGCCTGGTGGCCAGCCCCGCTTCTTTAAGTTTCTGCATTCGCTCCATTTCCCGACGGGCGCGGTTGTCCGTGACCCGGGCCTGGAGTTCAGAGGCCCTGGCGGCGGCTGCGGCCGCTTCAGCCTTCCTGAGAACGGACTCCTGCTCGCGGTCGTCGATGCGGGCAAGCGGCGTGCCTTTTCCGACGCGGGTCCATTCGTTCACATAGACCTGACTAACTGCGCCCATGATCTCCGACTTGACCGCCACCTCATATTTCGGCGTCAGATTTCCCGTGACCCTGATTCCTTCCGTCCACCGGCCTGCCGCAGCCTGGAGAGCTTCCACGGCAACCGCGGGCCGCGGGGATGCGGGTTCCTTCTCTTCGGAGCAGGCGGTGATGAGAAGCAAAAGGATGAAGAGCCATCCCGAAAAAAACGGATTCCGGTCATCTTTTCTTTTTTTCATATTTCCTTCCTATCCCCCGGAAAAGAACTTCCAGGATACGCTTCAGTTGATGACGGTCAATGAGGGGCGGACGGTCGCAAATCTGTTCCTCGATCGCGATTTGCGCTGCGGCCATGAGGAGCCAGGCGATATCCTCCTCGCGGCCCGGTGCAAGTTCGCCCGAGCGGATACCCTTTCTGACAATTTTCCGGACATGTTCAAAGGAATGCAGATAATGGGCGTCGAAATCGAAAACAGGAGCACCCTGCGGTGGACCATAGTAAATCGCATGCAGAAGCCTGAGAGCATCCCTGTTTTGCACCGCAATGACAAACATTTTTTCGGCCAGTTGAAAGAGCTGTTCGCGAATGGGCTTATCTGCCGCGGGCGCGTTGTCGAAGATGGAATCCATGCTGGTCAGAAATCGCTGCATCAACTCCCGGTAAATCCCTTCCTTGTTCTCAAAATAGTAATACAGGACCGGCTTGGAGACCCCCGTTTCAGCCACAATCTCCCGAACGGTGGTCGAGGCATATCCCTTTTGGGTAAAGAGACGGAGAGCCGATTGCAGCAGCTTCTCTCTAATGTCCGGCGCAGCATCCACTGACGGTTGTTTTTTTTGTTCAGCCATTTTATCCTCCCGCGGTTCTTTGTATACCTACCGGTAGGTATACCAGGGGGAATTGTTTTGTCAAGAAAAAAATAACGGTTAATGTCTTCTCACATCCATCATCTCTCCGGGAAAGAAGGATGGATGCGTCGGGATTTCACAAAATGAAAGCGGAGCAGGCGCCATCAAAAAACCCGCCTTCTGAGCGGGTTTTTTGATGGCTACGGGATGAGGAGGATCGAATATTTTATTTAACTGATAGTAATAATTTATTATTCGTCTATTCGATTTTTCATGATACCCCCAAATATACCCCCAAAATTAGTATAACGTAGATAACTACCCTATTCTAATGCACACGATAAGTCAGTGCGAAATATGTACAAGCCATACATGTAAAAGGGTTTATGCGGAACTTTCATTAGTCTGATGTTTCAGCCAGTCCGAAACATTCTCTATCAGCGATCTTTTGAACTCCTCTGGTTCAAGTATTATGATATGCGGAATCCAGGATTTAAGGATATCGCGGATGGCCTCGTAATGTCCCACATGGAAAGTGACGACCAATGATCCGTCCGGCCTTTCCTCTTTGATCTCCTGGGTCGGGAACATCTTCCGACGCTTAAAATAATGGCTGACCTTTGAGTCAATCAGGACTTTGACTTCCAGGTTTGCCTTTCCGGAAAACCAGATATTGGCGCTACCCCTAAGGACAGCGTCCAAATTCTCCGGAATTGACTTGAACCCGGATTTTAACAGCTTTAAATCCCTGATCCTATCCAGGGCGTAACGCTTGAGGAGCCCTGTTGAGGGTTCATTGCCGATCAGGTACCAGAACCCGCCGTAATAGACGACCCGGTAAGGCTCCATCTGGACGGCATGTGACCCTTTATTGCCTCCATACTGAAAACCGACCTGCCTTTTCTCCCGAATGGCCTTCACCATCCGGTTAATGAAAGAAGTGTCCATGGGAATGGCGTCGTCGATCTTTACAAACACCGGCATGGTCGTCACACAGTCATAAAGATGGTCAAGAATGTCATCCGCGGCTTTCTGGAAAGGCTGTCCTAATTGTCCAACAATATTCTTCAGGGCCACCATCAGTGCCAGTTCAGTATCATCGAAAACTTCCAGGTTCTTGATCAGGTCCTTGCTTAACTTATACTGGCCTTTCTGGATTTCATGAACCGGAAAACCGGAATTCTTCAAAAGCAGCAAGTCGCGCTGGATCGTCCGGGGAGTCGTTCGGAAATAATCACTCAGCCAGGTGCTGGAAACTTTTTCCTTCTCCATGAAGATCCTGAGGATCTGCCCTAGCCGGATCATTTTCGACTGCAATTTCTTCTCATGGGCCATGGTTGCCTGTCCCTCCTTCGATATTCTATGAACATTTACCAGAGCAAATTGTGAAAAAAAGCCGTTGAGTCAAAATAATGCGACGCACGTCTGTCGTCATGTCATAGAACTATCAGATGAAAGCAACTAAAGTCAATGCCAAAGAGGAGGTATAAAAAATGGAAGAGATCATAAAAGTACACATGGAAGGGCTGAAGTTCGGGGATATTCAAATTCACAAACATGTGGCTCTCATTCCGATCATTAATATCAATGGTTCCGGACCGGACTACTGGACTATGAAAGAGGCGATGGAACGCAATCTTCTGACGGTTTCAGAGGTCAGTGAGGGTGGACACGTTCCCGAGCTGAAAGTTAGTAACATGGGGGACAAGCCCGTTTTGCTGCTGGATGGTGAAGAACTCTCAGGGGTCAAACAGAACCGGGTGCTCAATACCACCATCCTGCTTAGGGAAAAATCGGAAACAACCATCCCGGTGAGCTGTACTGAGCATGGCCGCTGGTCTTACGGTTCATCGCACTTTGAGGAATCAGGCTACATCATGTCGGCCAGGCTCAGAAGTGTCAAAAACGCATCCGTACATGAGAACCTGAAATCAGATCGCACTTTCCGTTCTGATCAGGGGGCCGTCTGGGATGGAATTGCATTTCAGGCAAGAGCCAATAAAGTGAATGCCCCTACCGGGGCCATGAGAGACACCTTGGAAGCGAAACAGGAAGACATGGATGAATTTCTCTCCCACTTTCCGATTATCCCCGGTCAGAATGGCCTTATCGTTATGGTGAACGGAAAAGTCATCGGCATGGATATAGTTTCCAGGACTGAGGCATTCGCAGCACTCCATCCGAAACTCATTCGGAGCTATGTCATGGATGCCCTGACCGAAAAGCCGGCAACGGGTAAGACCGCTTCACGGGAAAAGGCTGATGCTTTTCTCGCTGAAATCAAGCAATGCACTGAAAATAAATTCGATTCTATCGGCTATGGCCGAGACTACCGCTATGAAGGGAAGAAGATCGTCGGTTCCATGCTGCTTCATGACAGCACCGTGATCCACATGGCCTTCTTTCAGATCTCCGCAGCGGAAAAGGCCGGCCACATGTCATCAGTATCCCGGAGACGGGCATACCGGACCAACCAATAACAAGTGAGGGCAGAATAAATTTTAATGGACTTACTTGATCGTTATGAAGCGTTAAAACAAAAAGTCGTGGAGAGGAAGACTTCTTTTAACAGATTCCTCAATATCATGGAGAGTGAGACCACCTGGTTCACCTCTCCGGCGAGCACGAGGTTTCATCTGGCAGAGAAGCAGGGACTCCTGAAACATAGTATCGGCGTCACCGAAAACCTCCTGCGGTTCCGCGAATGTCTTGCCCCGGCAATAACAGAAGAAAGCTGTGTCATCGTTGGCCTGTTTCATGATGCGGGGAAACTGGGGATGCCCGGCAACCCACTATATTTGCCCAACGATAATGAATGGATGGTAAAAAACCGGGGGATACACTATAAGGTCAGTCCTGACGTGGTGGCGATGGGGCTGGCTGTTCGCAGTCTTTACCTTGTGGCACAACACATCCAGCTTACAGACGCTGAAGCGCAGGCCATTGCCTATCATGATGGACAATATATTGATGATAACAAGATCATCGCCCACAAAGAGGAACCTTTAACGGTTCTCCTTCACTGGGCGGACTACTGGACGGCGCATATTTATGAAGAGGGAAGAGATAAGGTATCTCCTCTCGCTACCGACAGTGTTAACTACTAAGCTATTTAATTTCATCGAGGCAACTATGCACACTTTTTCCAATTCGAAACTAAATACGTATGAGCATTGCCCGCTCAAGTACAAGTACCAGTATATCGGCAAAATCAAAGTTGAGGAAGCGAAGGAGGAATGATTATTCTTTATCATACACAATTGGACAGGAAGACTTAAGGTAAGTATAGCCTTACGCTAATAGTTGGGTTTGCTGTTGCATAGCCCGCTGCGCATTCATTAAAATTAAAGATTCTATCTACAACTTAAACAGGGAGAGATCGAGTGAATATATTTAGAACCATTGCATCCGGTAAACATGCGTTCCGTGAAGAATTTGTTTCAGCGTTTCTGGCATACCTTCTTTCTCCCAAGATGGATCATGGCCTGGGATTTACTGTACTGTCCAGATTATTATCTCATGTGGCGGAAAAATATCACGCGAAGCCATTAAATGAATTGGCTGCTAAATTTAAGAGCAGGTTGTGGGAAAACATCTTTGATGATGAGTATTCCCTGCCGGCAGTCGAGCTTGAATTTTCTTATCAGGGGGGATTCATAGACATTCTTATAAGAATTGATAATTGGTTTATTGTGATTGAGAACAAAATCATTCAGTCCTCAAAAAAAGATAATCAGATCAGGGAACAATATAAGGGGCTTCAGGAAGTCCTGGAAAATCGTAAAGATGTTGACGACTACAGGGTGTTGATTATTTACCTGGTGCCGGCAACTCAGTCTGAAGGCGGCTGGTCGGTCTCTCCTGGCTTCTATGATGAAATAGATAAAATTGATTTACGCGAACACGACTTCAAAGCCCTGGTGTCCTGGCAACCGTCAACATACGAGGATGCGGATGCCGTATCGATCGTTTCAATCATACGCGAAATCTTAAGAGATGAAGCAAGTGGCATGATTGCTCCCATAAATATGGAGGTGAGGCATGCCCTTTTGTCACTTGTTGATTTTGCCATCGGTGAATTCCAAGGTTACTACTATGAAAAAGCAACCGCTAAAAAAGATGGAGCCCCAAAACACAAGGTTGCTGATGTATTGAGCATGTCGGGCGATTATTACATAGGCGTGCAATACGGCAGAGGTGGTGTTGTGAGTGGCGGATGGAAAAATCATGATTTTCTGAACACGGAAGTGACTGTGTCAAAAGAAAGCAGGGGGTGGCAGTATTTACCAATCAACGATTTCATTGCGTTAACAAACTGGAGCATTGAACCGTATAATCATTCACTGGAAGAGCTTACCTGGTGTAATAGCCCTTTTGCAACTGAAAACCTTTACAGGGTAGCCAAATACGGAAATCCACAAATGTACATTGGGGTAAAGGGCGGATTAAAAGCGCTTAAAAACATGACATCTGAACAAATACGATCAAGAACAGTATGGCAATTAAGTTCAGAAAAAAAGAGCTCGGAGTGGATTACCTGTGAGGATTTCTGCATAGCTCTTGAAGAAAAAGGGATTTCATACGTGTGAGGTATCTGAATTAATCATCTTGCTGTCCATGGTTGTTATGTTGAATCAGCGAGTAATAGAGGAATATGGTTAAAACGAGTGTTTTGCATCCATTGCGGATTGATGAATTGAAGATCCCCGGGGGATCGGGTGTCATCGGAATGACGCTGTGTCCCGGCAAAAAAATTAACAGTGCATTGTCCGGGGTATGGAATCGTGATCTGGATATGGATCTGCAAGCGATTCAGGTGTGGGGTGCGCGGGCGCTGGTCAACCTGATGGAAGAACACGAATATGATCTGTTACGCATTCCGGATTATCCAAATAAAATCTGTTTTTATCCGATGGAATATTTTCATCTGCCGATAGTTGATGTGCATCCGCCCGATGAAAGGTTTATTACACTATGGGAAAGTGCTGGGCCGAAGTTGCGTCAAATCCTGATGGACGGCGGCAAGATTCTGATACATTGCCGCGGCGGTCTGGGAAGGACAGGCATGGTGGCGGCGCAGCTGCTGGTCGAGATGGGCATGCCTCAACAGGAGGCGATCCATACAGTGCGCAAAGCACGTAAAGGCACGATAGAAACAGTCAATCAGGAAAAGTATGTTTTGCAGTGCAGACCGGTCCATAACCGAATGAGTGTAGCCCATTTCTCGGGTTGTCTGCTGGGAGGCGCTGCAGGCGACGCGCTGGGTGCTGCCGTCGAATTTGATTCCATCCAGACGATCAGGGGGAAATACGGTCAAACCGGCATCAGTAATTTCGTGACCTGTTATGGGCGAAAAGGAGCGATTACGGATGATACCCAGATGACTCTCTTCACAGTGGAAGGATTCCTTCGTGCCCATTGCCGGGAAGTTCAGCACGGCATTTCTGCATCATATGATGATATGGTTCATCGTGCCTATCTGCGATGGCTGGCAACTCAAAACATAAAATCTGCGCATGAAAATTATGATGTGTCCCAAAACGGGTGGCTGTTGACGGTCAAAGAACTTCACGCCCGGCGAGCGCCGGGCAATACTTGTCTTTCTGCTTTGCGAAGCGACAAGATGGGCACAATCAAAGAGCCGATCAATGACAGTAAGGGTTGCGGCGGTGTTATGCGGGCTGCACCGGCGGGGCTGTTTGGTGCGGTGGATAGCCATTTCACCACACCGAAAGATAAGCTTAAAGCCATTTTCAAACTGGGTTGTGAAACTGCTGCGATCACACACGGTCATCCATCGGGATACCTTCCCGCCGGCTGTCTGGCAGGAATTATCGCTAACATCATTTCCCGGCAAAGTATCGAGGAAGCGATAAAACAGATTCTTCCAGTGCTCAGAAAATACAAGGGGCATGAAGAAACACAAAACAACATTCAACTGGCACTGGATTTATGGAAGAAGAAAAAACTCATGCCCTGCCCGGAAACAATTGAAATGATGGGCGGAGGCTGGGTGGGTGAAGAAGCCCTGGCCATTTCTCTTTATTGTGCACTTGCGGCGGAAGGGGATTTCGAAAAAGGTATTTGCCTTGCCGTCAATCATAGCGGGGATTCGGACAGCACCGGCTCGATTACCGGCAATATTCTGGGAGCGGCGCTCGGTCAGAATGCCATTCCATCGCAATGGCTTGAAGAATTGGAGCTGAAAAATGTCATTGAAGAAGTAGCGAGCGACTTGCTTGTGCTTTTTAAAGATAAGGATGAGTGGCGGAACAAGTACCCCGGATTTTAAAAGTTTTCCGTAAATGATAAGTTGGTTGAAAAGCGGGGTGAAAGCGAGGAGAAGATTTGAGCCGGAATCAAACAAAAATTCCGGATGCAATCGCCGCCGATCCGCGCCTTACAATCAATGGCTTGTAGGAAAAAGTTGGCATCGGCACGACAGCCGTGGAAAACAATTTGAAGAAACTAAAAAGCTTAAAGGTGCAATCGCGCGTGCTGGTATCGCGAGCAGCGGCACATGGCTGATTAATAGTCAAGATACATCCTGTCCCTCCTTCGATATTCTATGAACGTTTACCAGTGCAAATTGTGAAAAAAGCTGTTGAGTCAAAATAATGCGACACCCGTCTGTCGTTGTTCCGTTGAATTAACAGATACTGAAGAATACAGTCAAATTAAAACAGGACATAAGGAGGGAAACCATGCCGCGTTTGACAAATTTGGCTGACATCATGTTCCCGGTGGAAGAACATCCGGTTTTCGTCAGCATGTCCACGAAATCGGGCGAGCGCCGGCTGCCCGTCCCGGACAAGAAGGCGCTGGTGAATTCCGTAAGCGGCCGCGTGCTGGGTGTCGTGGGCCGGGGCTACCGGATGGTTCCAAACAGCAAGGCGCTGGACTGGGCATACCAGTGCTGCTGCCTGGCTTTTCCGGAAACCCAACCCGGTGAATGGCAGGTGACTGCCAGCGACGCGCCGCATACCGGCAGCTATTGCAATATTGACCTGATGCACAACACCACCGTGCTTGACTTTTCCCTGGTGTCCCCGCAAAGCCGTCCTGAAGCATTCGGCCCGTTTGTCCGTGTGACAAATAGCTATAACGGATTGCGGGCGCTGACGTTCGACATCGGTTTATATCGCAAGGTCTGCAAAAACGGCATGATCGTTCCCGACGCTATCATCCGTTTCAAGTATGCTCACCTGTTCAGGGACATTGGCAGGGAGATCACTTTTGAGATCGATCATGCGCGCCTTGAAAAGGTCAAAACAGTTTTTAATGACTATATGGATGTTCTGCGTGAATGTGCCTTGCCGCGCGCCTATTTCCTGCCGCTGCTCCAGGGTGTCCTGCATATCAACGAACCCAAGAACATTACGACAGACCGGAAAATCGCGGATGCATGGAAATCACTCTCCAGTTATCTGGAGGCCACGTGTTACCAATACATACAGGAGCTTGGAGAAAACGCCTATTCCGCGTTCAACGCGATCACCGATTTTGCATCACATCCTCCCGAAAACCGCTGCATTTACCGGGACCGCCACAGTTACCAGCAGCTTGCGGGCACATGGCTGAGCCGGTTTCACGATGAATGCGGTCAAAAGGATTTCAGCCTGTCCGATTACCTGGTCAAACTGGCCGGCGATGAGAAAAAAAATTGATATGTACTTGAAAAGAATTGAATTTAATCTGTATTTTTATGGTTTTATCTTGACAATAAAAATAAATTATGAAGAATTACTCAACACACATCTTTTGACCAGTGGGGGAATAGCATGAACGTACAGAAAATATACCATTCGTTAAGCGCGGATGATGACAACTCTGTACTTGGTATCATATGCGGTGAACTGGAAAATCAAGGGTATTCCGTCATCATAGATGGCATGCAAGTGACATTTGAATACTTCTTTAACGGCAAGTATACGGCAATTGAAGAGAAGATTGGACCATATCATATTGCATTGAATAAAAAACGGAGAAGCAGAACAGGCATTTTCCATTGAGTTTACAGACTACAATGAATTCATTATCAAACAATAACAACCAGCAATAAAATGGGAATCAGAACGGAGGATAATCCTGATGACTGATTACATAAAAAGAGCATTGGAATGCGATTACGAAAACTACATAGAGTTCCTGATCAAGACGGTTGATGACGAGATTTACAACAAGAAAATTCCTCTGCGGGAAGCTGCGGAAGCAATTGTCGAAGAAGCCTTTTTCCAGCTGAGGGCGCATAAAGAGGCGCTGGATAAACTGATGCTGGACGCCAATGCGAACCTTGATCCGCCCTGTAAGGATGATACGGAATTGGAAAATCATACATTTGATGCGGTTGTCGATGAGATTCATCGGGATGAGATATACATGTCGGGGAAAACGGGGACATTGCCAAATCAGAATAGGATATAAATTGTAATCGTTGAAATAAGTATGAAAGTTGGTGGCACCGTAAAATTAAAAACCGGTAAACACTGATAAGAAACAGGCCGGTTCATCATTATGGTGGAATTCGTTATGTCGCCTGATCTTTATTATACTAACAATGATGGCAGAGTTGATCAAATAGGTGAATGGGCCGGATGGTTTGACACGGCCGGTGAAGCTATTGGCTCTTCAATAGAGAACAACCGTTTTGTTCTTGGTCTGGCCTTACCGGTGAGACCGTTTGCCGCTCTTTTTCTTGCCCTTGGCATTATCAAGGGGCGAGAATCAAGCACTAATGTACAGAGTCCCGACAATTCAGAATATTTTGAATATCTCGAAAATTTGCCAACTTCAACAAACGTTACATTCTTGATGAAGGATAAAGAAAAATTGCGGCAACGGGTAGGAAACCTTTCGGGTATTTTTGCAGACAGTAGCGGCCGGAAAGCGATTAAAGTACGTTATGCAGATGATAGAAAAAAGAAATTGCAACTTACCAGGTGTTTCTATACTTATAATTGTCATGACATTTCGATACTCAGTCAGGATTCTATTATTGATATAAGTAACTATCGTAAAAAAGGCCAGTCTGTAATCAAAAGTCAGGATTTTCTTTCCGCATTTGTTCCTGACGTAAATGTTTCAATTCTGGCGCTCACCTCCCGCTTTGACTGTCTTTTGGTCAGTACCAAAAAAAGACTTTCCTTTGAGCTTGATTTTAATTTTAGCTTGAAAAAAACTAAAAGCAAAACGTTTTTGCAGGGAACATTAAAAGATATTATCAGACCACGGAATAATACTCTATACAGTGGGTCATACCGGTCATTAATCTGCCCTGTAAACATGAAAAAGCCGCCGGAGCCTGATGGCATACAACCATGGTGTATCATTTTCGATTCTGCGGATGGATATCTTAAATGGCATCAACTTTTTGAAAACTCACATCAGATAGTAATATTGGACCGTGCCGAAAAACGTTTTAAAGAGGCGGCGGCGCATATCAACCAGAGGTACTATAACAGGGCGGATTCACTGCCGGCTTTTATCAGGGGTTTTCTGCCAACTTTAACAGGCATCGAAACAATTTGTTTTAACGAGAATTAATCATGTTAAGAGATATCGACCGGATATATAAATACTGTTCAGCTTACAAAATCAAAGTGCATGAAGTATTTGATCAACAGACGTATCAATTTTCAATTGCTCTTAAGAAGTTTCAGGCAATGTTATATGCTTCCGACCAGATTGAAATATGGAAGAAATTTACGGGCAGCTTAAAACGGTATCGATATTTGATTAGCATATCACCACTGCCGCCTGACAATGCTGTATTTAACCCGTCATCAATATATGAAAATTTAAATAATTTTTTAAATCTACAGCAGTCAGGATCGGTCGACGACAGTCCGATTATTGTTGCCGCACATAATCTTCTTAATCTTTTTCAGAATCTAAGTTCAGAGAGTATTAATAAATTGTATGACAAATTTAGATCACTTACCGATAAAGGTTTATCTTCAGATATCACAATTACACTTCTGGAGCACAGTCTTGTTAAACCGGTAAAAGATTATTTTGACAAAGTACGACCCCATAATTCTTTTGAAGTTATTTCTATTCATGAACTCAAGAGAGTTAAAGCATTTAAAAATATTATTTTATTCGGAGCTCCGGCCTGGCTCGATAATAAGGGGTATTCATTTCTTTTTTCCGCACCGCGTTCTTCCGCACTAGATTTGATAAGCTATTCATGGGTTAATAACACAGTAAACAGGGGGTCGGCTTTTGACTGTGCTGATTCTGACAGGGGCATACTGAATGTAGAAGAGTCAAGAATTGAATTTGAGAGCGATAAACATACTGACAGGCAGGAGATAGAAGATGCCGATCTTTATCTACCGGTTCCTGACATTTCATACCTGAAAAAACATCTTATTCAGTCCACGGGAAGTTCAGGTGACGATGATATTGAAGAAATAGTAAATGCCCGTATTATCATTCTTGCGGGTAACAAGGCTGTATTTGTAGAGTCTGAAAAAGACTCCAAGAGTTTCACCATCAATCTTAATAACGAGGACTACAATACTAATATTAACGGTCAAGACGTCGAAGAGGCTGAAGAAGACGAGGATAACGACGAAAGCGGCAATATGCTCGGCCGGTACCTCAATGAAGATCTTCAGGAGGGCATGTTTCTGCTTTTGAGAACCGGCGGGGGAGGTGATTTAATTGTACCGGTCGCGGACAAAGTATTAGGAAGCCGCAAAACAGCATGCAGGGAAATGCAGAAACACTGGAAGGATCTGATGAAAAGCAAAATGCATAAGCATGGGATAGTAGAAGTTCAAAAAATGATTATCCGCGCCGGCGGTACAAAGGTACATGCGGCAACAATAAAGAACTGGGCCAATGAAAGAAACATACGCCCCGGTACGTCTCAAAACTTTAAAGCCCTTCTGCATATACTTGGACTTGGAAATGAATTTAATAAATACAATGAAAATGCAGAAATAATTCTTACCGCGCATAGGAAGGCGGGAAGATACATACGGCGTCTTCTTCTTGAACAGATAAAAAAGGCGGATATGAAAACTCTTATCGAAGAGGGCGTAATGCGTTTCAATCTCCTGGATATTGATACAAGCGCAAGTATGACTGCTTATCGCATAGAGCGTATTCTTGAAGAGATCCATGAAATACCTTATTACAAGCTTGGTCATCCTGTGGAGATCGGAGTTGAATCATGGCAATAATGTATCCGTCGACAATATCCGCGGGAAGCCCGCCCGGTGAAACGGAAATTTTCAGACGTTTAAAGAATGATCCTGAAACAGCAGACTGGATAGTATTACATTCACTGGATATTGCCAATCATATCAGCCAGGTAAGTGGCGAAGCCGATTTTGTGGTTATAATTCCGGGAAAGGGTGTTCTATGCCTTGAGGTTAAATCCCATTCAAAGATATCCAGGAAAGACGGCAGCTGGTATTACGGAAAAGATTCAACCCCAGAAACACGTGGTCCTTTTAAACAGGCATCCTCGGCAATGCATTCGATCAGGAACTACCTCATTCAGAAAAGACCTGATTTCAGCCGCATCGTTTTCTGGTCGGCAGTGGTTTTTCCTTATGCATCCGGTGTTGCAAATACAGGTGAATGGCACAGCTGGCAGCAGATTGACAAAGCGCGTTTTTGTGCGCAACCTTTAAGCAGGGTTCTGAATTCAGTTATTGATAATGCACGTAACTTTCTTGCTACCAAATGTGCCGGCTGGTTTTGCGGTGAATCAACCGAGCCATATGCAGAGCAATGTAAAATTATTGCTGAAATATTACGCCCTTCCTTTGAATATTTTGAGGCCCCGCGAAGCAGGGTGAAGCGACTGGAGGAGGAGTTAAAGATTTACACAGATGAACAAATAAGAGCCATTGACTATATGGAGCCCAATCCACGTGTTGTCTTCACGGGACCTGCCGGTACAGGGAAAACACTTCTTGCCCTGGAGGCTGCACGACGCGCATATAACGCCGGACGGAAAACTCTTTTCGTCTGTTTTAATAATCTTCTCGGCCGGTGGCTGAAAGAACAGACCTCCGTTTTTACCCCGAAGATTAAAACATCAACTCTTCATAGTATTATGCTCGAAACAGCCGGTCTCAAACATGAAGATTATGTTTCTTCATCTGATCATTTCTGGCATTCAGAACTTCCTGCAAAGGCAATTGATGTCCTATTGGAAAACCCAGGGTACACAGATTGTCAGTTTGAAGAAATTATTATTGACGAAGCGCAGGACATGTTGAAGAACCCCTACCTTGATTTTATGGATCTTCTTCTAAGGGGAGGTCTTGCGGCCGGACGCTGGCGTATTTTTGGTGACTTTGAAAAGCAGAACATCTTTAACTCGGGCCATATAACAATGGAAGCTTTTCTTGAAAAAAGAATACACCTTCCACCTGTGTGTGCTTTAAGAGAGAACTGTAGGAATACGCCGCGGGTTGCCGAATATGCCAAACAACTGGGCGGTCTTGAACCTTTTTACAGTAGAATACTCAGGCCGGATGACCGTATTGATCCTGAATTCCACTATTACAGGAACCTGACGGAGCAGAAGCAGAAAGTTATACAGTTCGTTACATGTCTGCTGCAGGAGGGATTCCAGTTAAAGGATATTATATTGCTTTCAACCAAAAAAGACTCCTGTGCACAATTACTGGCAGAAGATGTTGAATGGAAGCATCGTCTTTCTCCTGCAGATAAATCTGTGGCAGGCTGCGCGGGGTTTTGTACAGTTCACACTTTCAAGGGGCTTGAAGCTCCGGTAATTATATTAACCGATATTGAGCATCTTGATTCTCAAAACCGGCAGGATATTTTTTATATAGGTGTAACGAGGGCTCTGCAGCGTCTTGCAGTATTTGTATCGAATAGCGCAAAAAAGGATATAGACAAGATAATGCTATGAAAACGATAAAAAAGATAAAAAAGATAACCCCACAGATCAATACAGCACAGCCCGACACACCGAAGACTGACCACATTGCAAACCGTAACAGGATGGTGCTTGCTCTCAGACGTGAGATGATGGGACCCGCGCCCTTCGGCCGACCGGTCGACTGCAGCGGAGACAAAATCATCTGTGAAAATATAGAAAGTCTATATAACCCGAACGTACAGACGAAACCGTACAATGAAATATTGAAAGGTGAAAGCCCTCACAGGCGTTACGGGGTAGGTGTCCTTTATCCTGCCGGTAAACTTAATGTCGAGGATGAGGATCCTGATGAATCCGGAACTATGGCGGAGACACCCGGTGAAGAGGGAATAGCGAAAGAATGCCTTAAAAACCTGGAAAAAATTATCGACACAATAGGATCAGGCGGACCTGAAAAAGAAACGGAAGATTTTGATATCTCACTCGCAAATCTTGCAAGACCCTGCAGTATGGGTATCAGTTTCCTTGCCGAATTGAAGGATGATTGTTCTATTACAATAACAGCAAAGGGGGGACGGTACAGGCGCAGGGAAGCTGTGCATACTCGATCAGGTAAAACAGCCCTCTGGTGGTTGCGCAGTAACGTCAAAATCACCGCTTCGTTCAAGTCGGAATCAATCCTGAAAAAAAATGGTATTATACAACCCGATGTTATGCCCGTCGCAGTTAATTGCGATGGTCTCAATATCCGCATAGAACTTTTTTCCAGGCCTGCACCGTCGGATGGCGAGGGGAGTTCACATCTGCGACTGCTGACTGCATGCATTGTCAATAGAACCTGTATGAAACAGGGTGATTCTCTGGATGAAAACTGTCTCTTTCAATCCAGATTTATTGTTAAAGCGCTTGACTGTCATGGCGCCGATGTAATACATCCGTATCCGGAGCCGGAACTGCGTTCCGCCAACGAAGAGGAGCAGTCCCTGAGGCTCCTTTACCGTAAATCCCTGACATTTGCCACCGGACACGGCTGTGCTGCTGACTGGGATTCACAGGAAGGTGCAATACACGCATCCGCTGTCAAAGCCGTGCCGTTCCCCGTTTTTGAAACTGCCAGCATTACACCTCAGATTTTCAGAGAGGACGGATCAGAATTGCTTGTTTCCATGACGCCTCTTGCAGGCCTTGGCGAAAAAGATAACGGCATGTCATCTCTTGAGGAAGTGGTTGAACGTTACGGTTTATGGATTGTTAAAAAGGAAAAAGAGGTTCAGGGACTTCCTGCTGAATATACAAGTGCAGCACGCCTGCATCTTGAACAATGCAGGCGCTGTCACGAACGAATGCTCGACGGACTAAGCTATCTTAAAACAGATAAAGAGGCGGCAAAAGCTTTTCAGCTCGCAAATCATGCCATTTTGCTGCAACAGATCCGTTCATTCCGAGAAAGTCGCACTCCTGAATGGAATGAAGGGCAAAAAAGGATTCTTTTTAAAAATAAATTCATCAGTCCCGACCCGTGTAATCCCGAATACGGTCGGGGGACATGGCGTCCTTTTCAAATCGCTTTTATTCTGATGACGGTCAGGTCATGTAGTGACGATTCATCTCCTGATCCTTTCATTAAAGGATATGACAATAGAAATACGGTTGAGCTTATTTGGTTTCCTACAGGCGGTGGTAAAACAGAAGCCTATCTGGGATTGACAGCTTTTGCACTTTTCATGCGCCGCATGAAAAATAAAGAAGATACCGGCACACATGTTCTGATGCGTTATACCCTGCGTCTTCTTACCGCACAGCAGTTTCAACGTGCCGCAGGCCTGATATGTGCGATGGAAGCATTACGGCGTGACAATGAAGACCTGCTGGGGCCGCATGAATATTCGATCGGCATCTGGCTGGGAGGGGATACAACGCCGAACACCCGGCAGGAGGCAATACAGCAGTATAGAAAGCTCATCCAGGGATGGACAGATGCGGAATATAATTTTGTTCTTCTCCGCTGTCCATGGTGCGGTGCGCAAATAGGTTCTTTTGATATCAGACAGAATACCGGGCGAGGAAGAGGCAGCCGCGGCCGGAATCAGCAAAACACACAGCTGCTCGGGCTCGATCAGAGAAACAATACAATTGTACTGCACTGTGCCGATCCTGACTGCAGTTTCAGCAAAAAACTCCCTGTATATGTTATTGATGAAGATATTTATGAAAAACCTCCATCTCTCGTTATCGGTACTGTCGATAAATTTGCCATGCTTGCATGGAAGCCGGAAGCCTCTGCGTTATTCGGTATCGGGCCTGACGGTAAACGGATGACATCACCGCCCGGACTCATCATTCAGGATGAATTGCATCTTATAACAGGTCCTCTCGGTTCCATGGCCGGACTCTATGAAACAGTAATAGAACAACTCTGTATCGACCGCCGTAACCCCGCGCGGCCGGTCCGGCCGAAGATTATCAGTTCTACAGCAACCACCCGCAGATACAAAGAGCAGATAAAAGGACTTTATGCACGAAAGGATGCCGCGCTTTTCCCGCCGCCCGGACTCGATGCCGGTGATTCATTTTTCGGTACATATGCCAGAAAATCAGACGGCACGTTACATCGTGGAAGGTTATATGCAGGCATAAATGCTCCGGGACTCGGATCGGTGCTTACTACTAATGTCAGAGTATATTCATCGCTGCTTCAGGCCTGTGAACAGTTTGATGATGCCGGTAAAGATCCATGGATGACACTGCTTGTTTTTTTCAACAGTTTAAGAGAGCTGGGATCAAACTTGACGCTTTTTCAAGCCGATGTGCCTGAAAAAATATTCCGACTCAGCAATCAGACTCTAGCCGCGAAAAGGCGTTTTCTAAATAATATTAAAGAATTGACCGGCCGCATTTCAAGCAGCGAAATCCCTGGGGCGCTTCAGGAACTTGAGAAGGTGCCAGGAAAAGATCCGTACCCTGTCGACGTATGCCTTGCGTCAAATATAATAGAGGTAGGTATTGATGTTGACAGACTTTCTCTTATTTGTGTTGCCGGTCAGCCGAAAACGACCGCACAGTACATACAGGTTACGGGCCGCATTGGCAGAAAATGGCGGGAAAGGCCGGGTCTTGTTGTTACAATTTACAGTCCGGGAAAGCCCAGAGACCGGTCGCATTTTGAAAAGTTCCGGAGTTATCACGAACGGTTGTATGCACAGGTGGAGCCTTCCAGTGTCACTCCGTTTACATCACCCGCCTTGAAACGTGCATTACATGCTGTAATGGTAGCTTATGTCCGGCAGGCGGGCGGTATTCAGGAAAAAGAGAAGCCGAGTCCTTATCCCGCCGCATTGATAGAAAAAATTATTGAACTGATGAAGTTCAGAATTAGCATTGTTGACCCGCAGGAAAACATTAATCTTATTAACGCGATTAATGAAAGAATTGCCGAGTGGCAGGCCTGGAATTCAACTGAATGGAGCTCCGGCCCTGCAGCAGAAATGCCGTCTTTACTGAGATACGCCGGCATGTATTATCCCGACATGTGGGAACGTGTGTCATGGCCTACGCCCACGTCTATGCGTTCCGTTGACGCAGAATGTATGCCCGAGATAACCCAGTTGTATCTGGTAGACAATATAAATGAAATTAGGGAAACTCTGACAGATGAAACTTAATCCAATACGTCGCGGCCAGCTTATAACACCTTTCGGACCGGGAGCACTACATGTTTTGAGAAACGGCATTTCCGTTATAACAGCGGGGCTTGACCATTGGTTTGAAACCAATGACGGAACGAAAATACAGGATGTCGATACTGCTGAATTCAGAATTGACGAGTGGCGTCTGAGTCGTGAACTGAATGTTAATCATTTTATGGCACCGCCCGAGTTCAGAATTCCGTCCAAATCAGGGGATTTAAAAAATACGCTGCTGAAAATACCAGTTTTGAGATTTCCCGAATGGTATGTATGTCCTAAATGTGGACTTATGAAAAAAGATGTATTGCATTGCGCAGGTTATGTGAATTGCATGGATTGCAAACGAAGAATGATACAGGTGCGTTTTATCGCCATGTGCGATCAGGGACACGTGCAGGATTTCCCGTGGCTTGAATGGGTCCACAGGTCCGCTGAACCGGCATGTATCGGGCCGCTCAGATATACAGCAACGGGCGGCGGTTCTTTGAACGCAATCAAAATAAGCTGTCGTGCCTGCGGCGAAAAAAGAACACTGGAAAATGTTACCGCTGCGGATCCGACAGGACAGTCAACCTATTTGAGTTCAAATCTTCTTCGTGAGACGGGAAATGTTTATTTTTGTAAAGGAGTCACACCCTGGCTGGGTACTGAAAACGGAGGCGACTGCAACCGGCCTCTCCGGGCGGCTCTGCGCAGTGCTACGAATGTTTACTATTCGGATATCAAAAGCTCGATTTATTTACCCTTTGTATTGTTCTCTGAAAAAAATAATGCTACTGATATTTTGAAGACACCGCAGATAAAAACCTTTCTTAATATAAGAGCGGAAGACGAACCTGATGACCTTCTTAAGCCGCTACGGAAAAAGTATAAAGACCTGCTGCAGGATTTATCCGACGGTGAAATCGCAGAAGCAATTGAAATTATCCGCGGCCTGCGGATCGAGGGGACGGGTAAAAATAAACAGAAAATAATTGAAGGCGAGGACCGGTGGACATCATTCCGGCGGCTGGAATTCAGTGTGCTGTCCGCACCTCATAATGAAGATGATCTTTTAACCGTTCAAGCGGATACAACCGGGTTATCTACGGTACTCAAGAAATATATAGATAAGATTATGCTTGTTGAAAGACTTCGTGAAACAAGAGTACTGGCGGGATTCAGCCGGGTTATCCCTGAAAGCGGCCTGGCTCAGGATCAGAAAAAAGCTCTGCTTCGCAGAAATAAGCCAGAAGAAGGAAAAAACTGGCTTCCCGCCTGTAAGGTTTACGGGGAAGGTATTTTTATAACACTCCGTGAAGATGTTCTCAGACAATGGGAGTTTCTCGAATCTGTAAAAAACAGGTCTGAAATCCTCAACAGGCAGTACTTAAAGGTCTGCGCTGAACGGGGGTTTAACCCCAAAGCAATAACAGCTCGCTTTATCCTCATCCATACACTATCACATCTTTTAATCAACCGGTTAACCTTTGAATGCGGGTACAGTTCCGCATCGCTAAGGGAACGTCTGTATGTTTCGGATAATGCGGATGCGCCTATGGCGGGATTCCTGATTTATACCTCATCGGGAGACGCCGAAGGTACGATGGGCGGACTGGTCAGAATGGGGAAGACGGAAAATTTTGAGCCTCTTTTCAGACGCGCACTCGAAAATGCAACATGGTGTTCTGCAGACCCCGTTTGCGGTGAAACGGGTGATTACGGTGGACAGGGCCCCGACTCATGCAATCTGGCCGCCTGTCATAACTGCTGCCTTGTACCTGAAACCTCCTGCGAGGAATTTAACCGGTTTCTTGATCGCTGTCTTGTCGTACCTAAGGCTGCGGATAATAAGCATGGGTTTTTGATTATTAATTGAATGCAAATACAGGCTGTTTTATTGAACTGAAATATTTTATGGTTGATCATCTTTCCCCGGAAAAACGCTCATGGAATATGAGCAGAGTCAGATCCAAAGACACCGGTCCTGAAATGAAAGTCAGGAGACTGCTTTTTTCAATGGGATTTCGCTACAGGATTAATGTGAAGACCCTTCCGGGCAAACCGGATATTGTATTGAAGAAATGGAATACGGTAATATTTGTCCACGGCTGTTTCTGGCATCGTCACAAAGGATGCAAAGATACGACCACACCCAAAACAAAAACTGAATGGTGGCTGGAAAAATTCAAGAAGAATGTTACAAACGATCAAAAAAAACGCCAAGCCCTTGAAGAATTGGACTGGAAAGTGCTTGTGGTCTGGGAATGCGAAACGAACCAGAATGATGAATTATTAAAAGAAAGGCTCTATAGAAGGATAGTGAAAAATGTTTATTGATATTAACGAGGCGTTTAACACAATAGCACATCTTGATAATATAAAATTGAACCAAAAAACAAAAGAAAATGTATTCAAGAAAGCTGTTATCACACACTGGCTTCATGGTGAAATACCAAATGCCTGGGCTAATAAGGAAACACAGCGTCATTGGTGTGATTGTTTGGGCTTTGATAAAAAACCTATCGTGATTTATAGTGCAGTCCCATTTCCCCCAATTCCCGTAAATGTAACTCCTCAATTCAGGTTTATAGATTTATTTGCAGGGATTGGCGGCTTTAGAATTGCTCTTCAAGAACTTGGCGGCAAATGCGTTTTCAGCAGTGAATGGAATGCGGCAGCACAACAGACTTATTTTAGAAACTTTGGCGAATTCCCATTTGGTGACATAAGGGAATTTACATCCACAGAAGTCTCTGATCAACGGCTAAAAAAGTTGATTCCAGATCATGAAATCTTAGCCGCTGGATTCCCGTGTCAACCATTCAGTCATGCTGGTGTTTCAGCGCGTTCTTCTATCGGTAAAAGTCATGGTTTTGAATGTAAAACACAGGGAACACTTTTTTTTGATATATGCAGAATTGTTAAAGAGAAAGAACCAAAGGTTTTATTTTTAGAAAATGTTAAAAATCTTCAAAGCCATGATTCTGGAAGAACTTTTGATACAATCAAAGAATCAATTGATAAACTGGGATATGATTTTAGTTCTGATGTGATTGATGCTTCATGTGAAGTGCCTCAACATCGCGAACGCTGTTACATGGTTTGCTTTAGAAAGGAATTAAAGATTAAATTTGAATTTCCTAAATTCCCTGACAAGAAAAAAAAGCTGAAAGAGATATTGGAAGATAATGTATCTGAAAAATATACAATTTCCGATCGATTATGGAAAGGCCACATAGATAGATCGGCTAGAAATGTTGCCCGTGGAACTGGCTTCACAGCTTACGCAGTTGATTTAAATAGACCATCTAATACCCTTGTTGCCCGATATGGAAAAGATGGAAAAGAATGCTTAATTCCTCAAGATGGTAAAAACCCCCGCATGCTTACACCGCGCGAATGTGCACGCCTTCAGGGCTTTCACGAAAAGTTTATATTTCCTGACGCAAGAACGCCGGCATATCACCAGTTTGGTAATGCTGTTGTTGTCCCTGTAATAAGAAAAATTGCATATACGATTGTACAACAACTTAACAATAAGAAAGGTGAATGAAATGGGAATTAAAGAAAATGGGAAATTTCTTGACTACATAAAAAACAGTTCAGCGGTTAAGATCAGTGCAAATACTGAGCTTAACAAAGGGGTTTTTGTCACATTCACAAACAATGCAGGTAAAAAGTTTGACGTAAATCTTAAAGAAATAAATGAATTCATAAATGTTTTGAAAGACAAAAACCGTGAGATATCTCAGGCAATAGTCTCTCATCCTTTATACACGCAGACAAGGTCACCATGGAACTATCAAGAGAAACCCTATCGGAGTTTAGCTGACAAATTCTTTCCTTTAGTTAATTTCCCCACTATTAATCCGCTGATAGGGTCACAGACAAGCGGGGTGTATAACGCTATTAATGCCTATATATGTTTCATTCTCAATGAAAATCCCAATAATGATAATTTTAGTTTTGATTTGGAAAATCTTGAAAGTTTTCAAAAAATATTATTAAGCTATGGCACGAAATCATCAGAGATATTGCACGAAAAACAGAATAAACTAATTCTCCTCGGCCCTTTTGAAACAGCAAAATCAGCTGCATTAAGAAGTTTATTTTATTGCTATGAAAACTTTAAGGAGAAATTTGAAAACAACTTAATTATTGATGAATTTAAGGCCAAAATAAATAGCGCCGGTGTTTATTTATGGGCCAGTGAAAGAGGGTTAGAAGAAAAGAAACTGGATTCAAGAGTATTTTTGGATAAACCGTTTGAATTTAAAGGAATAAAATATTTTTTATCAGATCAATGGACCTATGATTCAGCTAACGGCAGATCTATCAAAGACATTAATGTGTTCCTCAAGGAATTTAATCTCGAGATTATCAAAACAGATGAAATTTATCATCTATTCAAGACAAATACTCATAATGCAATAAATGGTTCTCATCTGCCTAAACCCTTCCTTCTGCTGGCTGGAATATCGGGGACAGGCAAAACCCGATTTGTCCGCGAACAGGCAAAAGCATCAGCCGCCATTCATGCTATGGCTGCAGGTAGTAACTATTGTCTTGTACCCGTCCGCCCCGACTGGCATGAACCGTCAGATTTACTCGGTTACATTTCCCGGATCGGCTCTGACGGTCCTCGGTACGTGGCAACCGATCTTCTGAGATTCATTGTCAAGGCCTGGAAACACTCTGCAGCATCGGCAACCGGTGAAAATATTGTCTGCAAAGCTTCCGATGAAATATGCCCCTTCTGGCTATGCTTGGATGAGATGAATCTGGCGCCGGTCGAGCAGTATTTCGCCGATTATCTATCAGTTGTCGAAACACGAGTATGGAAGGCGGGTATCTATAAATGCGATCCTCTTCTCAAAGGAGATGTGATCAGAGAGCTGGAGTCGGCTGCACAGGATGAACTCTGGCGGAAACTTGACATTGGAGGGGACGATGAACAGTCTATCGGACTGAAAAAATATTTTTCGGTTGTAGGCATTCCACTACCTCCAAACCTGATAGTTGCCGGCACGGTAAACATGGATGAAACAACTCATGGATTTTCGCGTAAGGTGATTGACCGCGCCTTGACAATTGATTTTGGTGAATTCTACCCCAACCGTTATAATGAGTTTTTCATTCCCGAAACCTGTTCAAAAACACTGGGCTTCCCCCTTCTGTCGCAGATTGAACGGGACGATCTGATATCGGTGGCTATAGACCCTGACGGACAGAAAACAATTAACTTCCTAGAAACAGTCAACGGGATCCTCAGGGGAACTCCATTTGAACTCGCCTACCGTGCCCTGAACGAGGCTTTGCTCTCGGTGGTATGTTTCAATCCTTCTGATGACAAACTGCTTCAGGCGGTCTGGGACGACTTCCTTATGATGAAGGTGCTGCCAAGAATCGAAGGAGATGCGGAAAAACTTGATTATCAGGACAATTTCAGCCTGCTGACCCGTCTATCGGATATTCTGAAAGACAGTTTAACTGATATCTGTAATGTTGGACGGCCTGACCTTCTGTGTGTTTCAGCAACTGACGGCACGGTTGTACAGGCATCCTGCCGTTCCATAAAAAAACTGGAGTGGATGCAGAAACGTCTGGAAAAAAACGGTTTTACAACTTTCTGGCCATAGCCGGTGATGAGCCATGCCTGAAGTATTAAAGATAGAAACAGACGTCTGGGACCTGTCGGTTTGGACAAAAGACATTAAAAAGCCTTGTATTCTTCTGGCCAAAACTATGCGCTCCAGGGGGAAGCAGCTCCCCTGCAGTGCTGTCTACTTTTGTCCGCCACTGAAAATAAAAGATATTGCGCCAGGGCCGATAGTCGCAATCCCAGAACCGGCAACGGGGTTCACTATTCCTGCTCCTGTCTTTTTTGAAAACCGTCTGTATGAGTTTGATTTCCGGATAAAAGGCGATGTTGCTGCATTGGCCCCAAAAGTCGAACACTGGCGGAACGATGTTCAGGACGTTTTCCATCTAGCCGGTCAAAGTCTGCGCGGGAGTATCAACTTTGGCAATGACATCGGCTGGTTCCGCCTTGGCATCAGCTTCAATAACGGAACAACACGGATTAAACAGAATATGTCTTTTGAGGTTCTGCCGACCAAAATGGATATGGCCGGAGACTTCGATCAAATAAATAGAGATATTGACTCGGCTTATCCTCTCTGGCGCTTTTCATTTGCTGGAAAGACCGAGCAGGAACAGGGGGCATCGCGCAAAGCTTTTGAACATTTCCCCCTGCTCTGGCTTGCCCTCTTCAGAAGCCTGAGAACGGAACTCGAGGATGCGGTAAAACTGATCTGCCGTTCACCTCATGCCAGGTTGCTGCCGCAGGAAAGATATCTGCGTCCCGACTGTCTAAAAGGGCGGCTGACGCCGCGACTTGAAGAACGTGTGCGTGAACAGTGCCGCAACGGTGATCAAAATATTCGTCACAAGGTGGAGAGCCGCCGTCTGTCAGTAGATACGCCGGAAAACCGCTTCGTAAAAATGGTTCTGACCCGCTGTACGCGGAATTTGTCAAACTTTGTCAACAGAGCCCGTCAGCATGACCGCGCACCGGAGCAAAGCAGGTTAAGTCAGACATTTTATGATGAGTTGGACAGTTGGCAGAAGCCTTTAGAACAGCGTCTGTCTGAACCGCTGTTCCATGAATTGGGCAGTTTTGAAGGGATGGCGCAGGAGTCGCTGGTTCTTCATCAACGTACCGGCTATGCCAGGGTATACACTATCTGGCAGCAACTCAAATTATACCTTGAACTGTTCGGCCGTCATTCGTCTGTCTCAATGAAGTCTTTAGCAGACCTCTACGAAGTCTGGTGCCTGCTTGAAATCCGAAAGATGCTGATCGGTATTAAGGATCAAGCAGGAAAAGTGATCTACCCTGGGTTGGGTTTTGAAGAAAAGGAAATCCGCAAGGCGTCATTGAAAATGAAAGGTCTGGAAAAAGATCTGATTGACGGAATGGGTACGGCTTTCCGTTTTGAACGGCGCGATGGACTCAGAATCAGACTGGCCCATGAACCTCCTTTCAGGGTATCTGATAATTTCGATGTCCGTGGAATCTTTTCCTGGACAACACCTCAGAAGCCGGACATTCTGATGGAGGCCACCTTCCGCGGCGGCGAACGCATCCGATGGATTTTTGATGCAAAGTACAGGATATCGGCGGAAGAGAATGGTGACGACCAGATTCCCGATGATGCCATAAACCAGATGCACCGCTACCGCGACGCTTTAATCAACCTTGAAAAGGCAGACGACGGAATCAATGAAAAAAGCCGCCCGATTGTGGGTGCGTTCGTTCTGTATCCGGGATTCTTTAATAGTGAAGAAGGTCATAATCCTTATCAGAAGGGCATCGAAACAGTCGGGATCGGTGGATTTCCTTTGCTGCCTGGTCGCGAGAACCGTTGGCTGAAGGTATTTCTGAAGAATAAATTTGGTGACCTGTCGGATGAAAAGTCAACAGACAGAGCATTGGAACCTGACGAGCATCTTCTACATGATTCGGTGAGAATACCACCGTCCGGATTGTCACTAAGCCGATATGAAGACCTAACATTGGTCGCTTCCCTGGGTAATGTGGCTAAAAGAGATAAACAGTATATTGACAGGTACCTTAGTGGTAATGCCGGCTGGTATCATGTGCCTGTGAGTACAGCTGATAAGAGGATATCCCGTACAGTTATGAGGGAGTTGCGCTACTGTGCGATTGCCGTTCATCACCACGGGGAAACTGAGAGAAAGATCGAATACCTTTATGACGTTATCTCGGTTCATTTACTGCCGCGCTGCAAACTGAGCGTTGAACAGGCCGGCAGTGTAAAACCGGATAATAAAAGTGATTACTGGCTGCTGAAACTGGGTGCCGCGCGGAATTTGCAGACGCCGGTCAAAACAGGTGGAATCCGTAGTTTTCGTATCCGTCTTACCCTGGCCGAAGATCTTTTTGCTGCAAAAAAGTGGGAAGATATCTCGGAGCACTATCAGCACATCATCAGTGAAAAGCAATATTAACTAATCATTGAGAAACAGTGTTGTTTATTAAGGAACGTGTTTTCGCTTCCTGCTGAGATTCATATAGGAAAAATGTTCTGTATTCACTTCAAAGAATTGTTTTTAGCTGACATTCTCTCACTATGCTGATAATTGAAATTGTCATTTTTCCCCAAAGTGCCTATTCCGCTGATTTCGCCATGTGATTCCGAAAGAATCCTCCATACAGTTCCGAGGGATGTTGCCCCCCCTTGGGTCGGAACGAAGCGACGCTGGTTTTTAGTTGTTTTTCATAATTTATCCTTCGATCTCAAGTCGGCATATTTTTTCTGCAGAGATCCTCCTTTCAAATTTTTTTTGTGTGCATTGTGTAGCAAGTGGTCCAGGATAGCATCAGCTACCGTCGGGTCACTGATCTGTTTATACCTATGTTCTATGGGCAGCTGACGGGTAACAATAGTCGAACCATAACCGTGCCGTTCTTCGATAACCTCCAGAAGATCTCGTCATTCCAGATCGGTCACGGGAGCAAGTCCCAAGTCGTCAATCACAAGCATATGGGCCTTGGACAGTTGAGATATCGTTTTTCCGTAGCTACCGTCACCCTGGCCAGCGCCATTTGGTAAGAGAACTTCGGGGTGCAGATGTAAAGAATGCGATAACCTTCGCGACAGGCTTGTTTGCCAGGGTGCTGGAATAAGCGACCACATTATTCTTTCATCAGAAATTGTTGTGTTTGAAAATATGTTTTGACAAAATCTGAAATAGGCGTAAAATAATAATCAAGCGGTGAGTTAAGCGCCAAATTGCTCCGCTCTATAAATGTGCTAAAGCGACGGGCGGTGAGTTAATGGTAACTTGCAGACCGCCTACCAAACTGCTAAAGCGCCGGTTGAAGTAACCCTGCGCTGATCTTAGCACAGGGTTTTTTGTTTTTTAGGCATATAGGAGGATGGTAATCCAGTCGAACAATAAATAAACAAGCGGCGATTTATCCCAGTTACTTGCTCCGCTATAAAAATGTGCTTAAAGACCGGAAAAATGAATAATCCTATTCTTAGCCCGTGCCTCCAAAGCACGGGTTTTTTATATTGCGGGGAGTTTGTTGGAGAAATGGAGACTAGAAATGAAGGACGATTTCTTACAGTCGCACGAGCAGCATATGAACCAACGAATTGGTATTAGCAGTTCCTTTCGCATGGAAAGGAAAGAATTTACGGAAACTTTTATAACAATCGGATATTGGAAAGGAAAATCAAATGAGCAAATTGAAGACAAGGCACATTTACACATCGGAATCAGTTTCGGAAGGCCATCCGGACAAGGTATGCGACCAGATCTCTGACGCAATTCTGGATGCGTGCCTTGAGCAGGATCCGGTGGCGCATGTCGGATGCGAGACAGCTGTCGGTCCCAATCTTGTGGTCAACCTTGGAGAAATCACCTGCAACAAGTGGGACAAGATCAATACGCAGGCGATTGCTCGCAAGGTTGTGGAGGACATCGGTTACGATGATCCCTCCGAAGGATTCAGCCACGATACGTTCAACTACCTTTGTGCCATCCACGGCCAGTCGGAGGATATAAACAGGGGTGTTGACCGTGGGGCCGCTGAGGATCAGGGGGCGGGCGATCAAGGCATGATGTTTGGTTACGCATCAAATGCCACATTGCGGTTCATGCCCGCCCCGATCGTGTTTGCGCACAACCTGCTGGAAGAACTGACCCGTCTCCGCAGGGAGAAAGTTATCGGATACCTCCGACCCGACTCCAAGGCCCAGGTCAGCGTACTGCACGATAACGGGAAACCAGTCGAAATCACGACAGTCGTAATTTCCCATCAGACTCGCGATGTCCCGCCGGACAGGATTGAAAAGGATCTGAATGCGGTTGCGCATGAAGTGCTTGGCAAAACAGGATTGCTGACCAACCGGACTGAATTCTTTATCAACCCGACCGGTAAGTTTGTGATCGGCGGTCCCTCCGGTGATTCGGGTGTCACGGGCCGCAAGATCATCGTGGATTCGTATGGTGGCGTGGGATCGCATGGCGGAGGCGCTTTTTCCGGCAAAGACCCGTCAAAGGTGGATCGTTCCGCCGCTTATTACGCCCGTTATGCCGCCAAGAACATTGTTGCCGCGAAGCTGGCTGACAAATGCGAAATCCAGATCGCCTACGCGATAGGTGTTGCCAAACCTCTTAGCATCAATGTCAGCACCTTTGGCACGGGGATAATTGATGAGGATAAAATCGCCCGGATCCTGGCGTTTGGCAAAATCTTCGACTTCCGCCCGGCAATGATGATCAATGATCTGGGACTGACCGTGCCTAAAGGCTGGAACTACCGCAAGAGCTGCAACTACGGCCACTTCGGGCGTGAAGGCTTCCCCTGGGAAAAGACTGACCGTGTGGCTGCTCTGCGGGAAGCTGCAGGATTGAAGTAAGAAAGGGCAATGAAAACGATGGGACGACGATTCGGACCAAAACCGTATCTGATAATGTGCTGTTAAGGACGATAAACTCAAAAAGAGGTGTAACAATGAGAGCTATTTGCAACTTTAAAGACCAGGGATTTTTGAAACGGCTAGGCGTCTATGGTTTTGAACCACTGGAAAAAATCATCCTCGCCGCGCTCATCACTATGGACCCCCTGCTCCTCATCGGTAAAAGCGGGACAGGAAAAACATTCCTTCTGAACAGCATCAGCGAGGCGCTCGGACTGGTTCACCGCCATTACAATGCCAGCCTGATTTCCTTCGACGATCTGGTCGGGTTCCCGTACCCGGATGAAAACAAAACGTCCATCCGTTACATGGAGACCCCGGCCACCGTCTGGGGGGCGGAATCGGTGCTGGTGGACGAAATCAGCCGGTGCAAACCCGAGCACCAGAACCGGCTGTTCTCATTGGTGTACGAGCGCCGCATCCAGGGCATCCCTCTGGAGATCCTGCGTTACCGCTGGGCGGCGATGAACCCGTGCGGTATGGATGGCGATTCCGACGGCGATTATCTCGGGTCGGAACCCCTGGACCAGGCGCTGGCCGACCGCTTTGGCCTGATCGTCCAGGTGGCGGACTGGCAGGACCTAAACAAAGAAGACCAGCTTCTGGTTGCCAATCCCGCTGGGGACGGGGAACTTTCGGACGATGCCGGTGTCCTGAAGGGATGGCTGGAGTCAACACAGAAGCGATTTTTTCAGCTTGTCGAGGAGTGTCGGCCTGTCATCAAGGCCGCCGTGAAGGGTGAAACTCCCCATAACGGGATACCCATACGCCATCAGTGTATGCTGGAATATGTCATTGCGGCCATGAAGGGCCTTTTGAACGCCGGAATCCGCGTCTCCCCCCGGCGTGCCCGGATGATCAGCCGCAGCCTTATTGCCGGATATATTCTCGACGGCGAGCAGGCGAAGCAGGAGACCTACCGCCAGATTCTGGAATGTAGCATCCCTTTTGCGGCATGGGGGGCATCAGTGGATCAGAACAAAATACATGCGGTTCACCGCCTTGCCTGGGATGCGGCTTTTGACAAGGGTGACAAGGCGTGGATACACAAATTTCATCTGGAGACTGATCCGGCGAAGCAAATTGAAATGCTGTTCCGGAATGCTCCATCAAAGGATGCCGCCAGTATGGCAGTCTGTGAGATGCTGGCTTCGCAGAAACACGGTGATAAACCGGCTATTATGGCGCTTGCCCTTTATCCCGCGGCAGCCATGGGCAAAACGCCCATCGGTTCGGATGCCGTCAATGAACTCGGCAGGATAGCGCAGGAGATTCTGGAAGTGGATGGAACCGTCACCTGGCAGGTTCCCAACACGGCTTCCCCGGCGCATCATCCCGAGTACACCCGCTACGGGAAAGTCATTGCCGATCTGAAAGGTGCCCGCCAGGAACGGGCGCAGCAGTTCTTCTTCTGGTCAATTATCAAGGGGATCGTATACAAAGATCCGGTTAAAGTTGAGCAAGTGTTGAACGAGTGCATAAAAACCGTCAAGCGCGAGGCAAAACTTTGATTACAGAAGATTATCGCAATTGCGGCTTGACGCGGAATCCGGCGATTGTACCCTGGCTGTGCAACATGGGAAGCCCCATGACGCGGCGTGAGAGCGAGAGAATCATCGGGTCCCTTCTGGGAGAACACGGCCGAGGTGGCGGTGCCAAACTGTCCAATGTCATGACGGTCGGCCTTAAGTTTGAAGCCGGTTCTGATCCAGTCACGGCGACATACGAAATACTGCAACGCGCCGGATTATACAGCCCCGAAGATCTGCGGTGTTATACTTCCGTGCCGGAAGGGCCGATGATCTGCGTCCTGTCGGACAAGGTTATTCCGACGGCGCCTGACAAACGGCGGGAAAAAGACTTTCTATTCCTCACATCCGCATTGATACTGGGACTCTGCACGGCGACATTTTATGACCCCGCGCGCCCCGTGATATGGACACAGACGAGCCTCACACGAAAGATACGGCTATTTTCCCCGGGAGGATTCTATGCATCTGCGTGAAGAAAATTTCCGCGCCATTCTTTATGAACTGATTGACGAAAACCCGTTTGCCGTCAGGCCGCTCCTCAAAATTATGGACATCAACTTTACGGAGTCCGTTAAAACACTGGCCGTGACCTGTGAAGCACGCCCTGTTCTCAAGGTCAACCTGTCATTCGTGAATAAGCACTGCCGGACTGATCGCCATGTCAAAGCGCTCATCTGCCACGAATTCCTGCATGTGCTCCTGCACCACACCGAGCACCACAGACTGGTCACGCCGCTGCACAATCTCGCATTCGACGCCGTCATCAACGCCATCATCCACCGCACCATGGGCTGGGACTATAGTTCAATGATGTCCAGATACTATGCCAAGGGGAAATTTCCACTCTGCCTTTTGTGCCCGCCGGAAAAGAATGAGATAATAATAGATAATACACAGAAAAGTCTGTGGGATGGTTTGTACCAGGGCAGCCTCATTGCTGATGACATTCTCGATGTGGTGAAGGATCTTTCTAAAACCACAGAGAAATTTGGCGGCATTACTCTTGATGACATGCTGGGGAACCACTTCGGTTACCCTGTTGAAATTGATGAGATGATTAGTGAGGTGCTCAATGACTGCCTGCGCCAGATGAACGGCCACGGAATCTGGCGCAATCCGGGTTTAAGAGGAGTAGGCATGGAGGCGTACCCGGGCGGCTTAGTCGCTGAGGAGTGCGGGGAACTGCAAAACTGGATGTGCAAGACCATGACCGTGCTACGCACATGTCTGGTTCCCGACAAAAAAAACAGACTGCATGAAGATGTCCCGCTTGATTACCGGCTACCTCTTATGAACGAGCATGACAAACGGGCTTATCTCCGGGGGATGTGGTCCCCCTTTATCCCGGACGCAACCTGGGATACCAGTGTGAAAAAACCAATCGGCGCGGCGAATATTTATCTGGACGTCAGCGGTTCCATGAAATGCGAATTGCCACACCTGATTGCCCTGCTTGTTAGGCTCCGCGCATACATCTGGATGCCGTTCTGGGCATTCAGCGATATTGTTGCCAGGGCATTCATCAATAAGGGGCAACTGGTATCTGAAACAACGGGAGGAACATCCATAAACTGCGTGCTGGAGCACATCATCAGGACCAGGCCAAGGTCGGCGGTGATTGTGACCGACGGTTACATCGAACAGGTTGACATGAAACTGCTGTCCGGAGCCCGAGCCACTAAAATCCACGCCATTGTTTCGAGAAACGGGGATCCTTCAAAACTGTCAAGAGCTGGAATACCATACACTCAACTGGAGGGGCTGCCATTATGATCAGAGTATCGGAAATAGTTTTTCCGGGACACCCGGACAAAGTGTGCGACATTATCACAGACGCCATTGTCGCCGAGGCGTCACTCGTCGATCCAGATGCATATGTACAGGTAGAGGCGGGAATCTGGTGCGACACAATCTGGCTGAGTGGTTCGGTTGCCGCTTCCGTCCCACTTGAGCGGCAGATAGATGACATTGTTCGTGATGCATTGCGCAATATCGGACTGCGCGGTGGTAACACGGTCGCGGCAGATGATTACACCATCAGCTGCAACGTGGGGGTTACCTGCGAAGACCCCCGCGAGTGGACTAGGCACGTGAACGACCAGGCTGTAGTCATCGGCTGGGCAGGATACGACGCAAAGATCAGGTTCCTTCCGCCGGAGCATTTCCTGATCCATGCGCTTCGTGAAGGGATAGTGAAATCATTAAAAGAGGGTGACCTGAAGGGAAAAGGGCCGGACGGCAAATTGCTGGTACGTGTTCGTGAGGAAGGAAACCTCTGGCACCTGGAGCATATAATTGCGACGATGCAGCAGCGGAAATCAACTTCCTTTATAGATTTCTGCGGCACGCTGCATTCCGAAATCGATCGGATTTATATGCGGCTGCAGGAGGATGATCACCGCTGGGTGACACCTGTCGATGATATTGAAGTCATGATTAATCCCAACGGACCATTTATCGAGGGATGCAGCCTTGGGGACAATGGGCAGACCGGCAGGAAACTGGTTATGGATTTTTATGGTCCAAGAGTTCCGATCGGTGGAGGCGCCCTGAGCGGCAAACATCTGTCGCACATTGACCGGGTCGGTGCCTATGTCACCCGTCAGGCAGCTGTTGAGGCGGTGTGCAGCGGCGCAAGGGAGTGTAAAATCACGGCAGTCTATGCCCCCAATGTGGATGCCCCCCTGGAGGTTATCTACGAGATGGATGGACGTGGATCCCGTCTGCCGAATGACTGGTTTCAACATAAAAGCATCATGGCGCGTTTCGATGGCCTTGTAATACCACCGGAAATCGGAGAGGGAACACACTTCTGGAATACAGAGTATGTCTGGAACAGTAGATTATGAATACCGGGGACTACAGTGGTCAACAATATGTCTGCAAACTCCTTTCCGGTGTCGATAAAATTAAAAACAGATGTGTCGCAATGTGGGAAAGGACTGAAGATGAAAACAGGCGATCTGGATAAAATAATAGGAGGAGAAAATGAAAGACGAAGTTACGAAGGCGCGGGATAAATTTATGGTGGACGTGCAGAAGTTGGGCTTTCCTGTCAATATCCGGGGAGGAGGCGACGATACAGAGGCAACAGGATGGGGCTGACTGGCTTTCAACATGCTCTTCTTCCCCCCCCCCCCATCTTTATCCTCCTAGCTAAATCGTTACGTAATATGGAACGATATTATATTATAGTTTCATCAAACAAGAGAAATGCCTTTACACATTTCCCCTGATTAAAAAGGCATTAAATGAATTAATTTTATGCAGATGTTTATTTAATGCACATACAAGGAACTAATTATGACCTGTGAAAATTGTCTTAACCTAAAGGTAAAAATATTTACATACGAAGAATTGAAGAAGAAATGGAATGAAATCTATTCGCCTGATTCTATGACGGAAGGTTATGAAAAAAGACTCACGAGAGAGTCGTTTAAGCAAAATACACCTCTTGAAAAAACGCGGCTCAAATTTATTTATTGCTCCAAAGGTATGCTGAATCGGTTTTACATTATTCGCGGTCACTCAATTATAAAGACGAAACCAGGAATGCATGGTTGTCAATTTTATTTATAATGGAAGAAATATATGAAAAGTCGCAGAGATTTTTTAAAGAATATAGTTTTCACGGCTGGCATTGGTTTGGGAGTACCCAATTTAGCAGTAGCTGGTTACGAAAAGATAAATCCTGATAACGCCGGTAGTCTAAGACGGAATGATATACCGACAATGTCAATCTCAACCATAATTGAGATTCTTCATGTTGATCGATGTTATGATACTGGGGAAATATTCGTTGATTGCCTTGCAATGGATGGTTGTATGGACGTATTTGAATTAACATTTTTAACTGGTTTTACTGAAAAGGCATCTGAATATTTAGAGATTGGGTCACTTTATAAATTCTATGGAAAGTATATATCATTGTCTGCTGACATTGTGATGGTCTATCATGTTGAGCTGGAATCTTTTCAACCGACAGATTTATTCAAAGATGAAGCCGGTGTCAGAAAGCGTTTTGAAGAATACAAATCAAAAAAAGACAATATACTCCCCTTTTGAAGGTTCGATAATATATGAAAGAAATTGATTTCATTTTTAGCGATGATGTTGTGAAGCAGGTTGGCAGAACTATGAACTATGAAGACTGTGAGGTTGTCCGCATTTTCTGGCCTATATATTACCTCTATCGCATGTATCGTCTTCTCAGTTTAATATTGGATAAAAAGCATACTCCGGAGGAATACGACAAGATGGGAATGTTTCATCTCGAAATCGAAGCTGACCTGTCATCCTACCACCTTATCTATGCTATAATGTTCAATAAGATAAAAACGGCTGAGAGAATTCTAAACAAGACAGAAATTGAATTGGATCGTGATCTGTCCAAAACGGCAGTGGCATGGAGATTAGATAAGGGAAACTGGCGGCAAATATACAACTATACTTTCTTGAATGTGGCGGCAATATTAGGCAGAAAGGAAATATTTAAATTACTTATTGCTAAAGGGTGTGATCCGGGCAAGTTAGTCAGATTATCGGGAATGAATTCCGCACCCATTTCACTGTCGGTAAATGAGTGTTTAATTATGAATGAAATGTATCACTGGTATAAGACAGGAATGAAAAATAAACTAAAAGCACAACAAGTTAATGCTCTGATCGATGTCATCGCTCTTGCAAGCCAGAAGAACCCTATTATTGTTTCTGATGAACGACTGGCAGACCCAATAATAAGAGTCGCTCTGTATTGGTATGGTTTAAAGGAGATGGTGGAAGATCGTGAATTACTGAAGCGTCTAATTCCTCTGAACCCATTGGCCATGAAGGAAAATCTCGACATTGCATAAATACTTAATTTTCATATATGTAGAATGCGGCTACCTTCCTGACAGAAACAAATCATCAAGCGTTGCAAAGATGGAAGATTTCGAAAAGTTGATAAAAAAGCAATTTTCACTTTAAATAAACGCGGAGCCGCTATTGCCAGACCAGTGCTTAGTTACTTGACAAGCTCGATGTGGTGTTCTATTTGTAAAAAAGGTTTCACACTTTTACTTCACCTTTTAGATTTTGCGATCGTTGTGCGCGAATTTAAATATGTAAGCCAATTAATAATCAATTGCCGGAGATGGAAATATGAGAATCATTTTTGGTTATGATTTTGATTCAGGGTGTTATCCTGATGCACTTGAAGGCGAAAAGGCATCACTAGGGATTACAGTCGCTGGTCCGCTACAGTTGATCAATATTCTTGAAACTAGGTTGGGTTTAAGAGTAGAGCAAAAACATGGCGCTGTGCGCATTGCGCAGTATCTAAATGTCCTGCATCAGATTGATGACGGCAAATGCTTCTATTCCGCCTCCTTCAAGGCAGATGCCTGGTCAACGGCAAAGCAGCTGCTTGATCTGCGCGATGATCTCGTAATTGGCGGATGGAATGGCTATCCTTTCAAAGTCCCGGGCAAACGGCTTACCGACCTTACAACGGCAGAGGCAATTTTCGGAAAATCAGAACATTGTCGTGGCATTGGTGAACGATTGCAGAAGGTGTTTGATGAGCTTCGGCAAGGTCGGGCATGCGGTATTGCTGAGATCAACCACGCCGAAAATCTTGATGCACTGCCAGAATGGTGTCAGAACCTTTTTTTACAACTTCGGAACCGTGGTGTAGAGTTCAGGCCGATAAATCCGTTGTCTTCGAAGAGTACAACTGATTTATCGCTCTTGCAGCAGACAATGACTGTTGGGAGGCCCACAGATTCGGTATCCTTTAAAGGCGACGGAAGCATCTGCATGATAAAAGCCGCTACTGATTGGGAGTCAGCGGACGCACTTGCCTCATGGCTTGAAATGCAGGAAAAGTTATTTCCGGAAATTCTTCTTGTGGCCGGTGCAACGGGAGCGTTTCTCGATGACCGGCTTCATGAATATGGGCTCCCCGGCCTTGGCAGTCAATCTCGCTCACGTTGGCGGGCAGCTTTGCAGGTTCTTCCTCTTGTGCTTTCAAATTTGTGGTCACCTTTTGATCCAGCGCGGTTGCTTGAGCTTTTGACACTCCCTAAGTCTCCTGTTTCAAGATATTATGGCAATTATTTTATAAACGCATTGTGCGAGCATCCGGGGCTTGACGGTCCTGAATGGAAAAAGGCCTGGGAAAAAGCACGGGAAGTATTTCGCGATAATAAATATGGCACAAATAAAACAGAAGATGAATTTTGTGCGGATCTTCGATTCTGGCTCGGTGAAAAGCGCAGCCGCCCTGAAGAAGGGATGCCTGCACATTTCATACAGCAGGTATGCTCGCGTGTTACTGACTGGGCCATTAGCCGGGGCGGCAATGATGATGATAAGCTTTTGATTGAATCTGCTAGCCTTGCTAACGCCGTTGCGGACGCCATAAGTGTAACAGGCATGGATAAGATTCCGCGGCCGCAGCTTGAACGCATCCTTGATGCCGTGATTGGACAAGGACTGGAGCATCCCGAATCTTACACTCAGGCGGCATCATGGTCGTGCGTAAACATGCCTGGACAAATCTGGGGTGCTGCCGATACAGTTGTGTGGTGGAACTTTACAAACCCAGGTATTGCCTCGAAACATCAGTTCTGGACCAAAGATGAAATAAAATCATTAAATGCATCAGGTATCGTTCTGGAAAGCCCCGGTCGGAATCGTATGCGTGAGGCCTGCGGGTGGCAAAGACCGGTTCTGTTTGCAAGAAAACGACTCATTTTATTATTTAGTGAAACAACCGCTGTAAATAATGGCGGACTGCATCCGCTCTGGGATGAAATAAGGCACCTGCTTCGCATTGAGCAGACCGACGAGCAAAAGCTGATTGTCGATGCATCCTCTTTGTGGCAGGAGAACAAACCGCTTCTTGCAGGCGTGCAAGTAAAGCGGAAGCGGCAGGCGGTTGTCCATCTGCCACCTCCACGACGTGAATGGCCAATCATGAAAAAAGAACTTGTACTTCCCGACAGTCATTCGGTGAGCAGTATGGAAACACTTATTTCTTGCCCGTTGTCATGGGCTTTCTCGCATATCATAAAGCTTTCTGGCGGAAGTATTGCCTCCCTGCCTGATTTGAAACAGATCATCGGCACACTGTGCCATCGGATTGCAGCAAATATTTTTACAGAAAAGAAGAAGTGGGGTCCGGAAGCCGCCGCGCAAAGGTCTCTCATCCTCTTCGACGAATACGTACCGCAAATGGCCGCAATCCTTCTGCACCCTGGTTATGAACTGTATCTTCAACGATATCGAATAACAACGGAAAGAGCAGTTAAGTCTCTGGTAGAAATATTGAATGAGGCCATGCTTTCAGTCATGGAGACGGAAGCCTCCCGTGAAAAGAGGATGCCCGGCGTTGCTCAGCTCAAAGGTAAGCTCGACATGATTCTGCTGGACACTAAAGGCGATGCCCCTTTCATGGACCTTAAGTGGTCGGGCAGCTCAAAATACCGGCGTGGAGAAATGGAGCAGGGCTTATCACTGCAACTTGCTGCGTATTCGTGGCTGCTGTCGGGCGATAAGATCAATTATCCACCGGGTGGCTATTATATGCTTGCCCAGCAGGAACTGCTTTTTACCTCGTGTAAAACGATTCCCCCAGAGCATATTGCCAGTGATGTAAACCTTAAGGATGTATGGGATAATGTTTTCTCCGCTTTTAAGGAGCGGATAGCTCAGCTTCAAAACGGTCATGCTATTGCGGAAGGTATTGCCGAAGTGCCAGCCACAGAACCATCTGATATAAACGGCGCATTAGATTCCGAACAGAAAGAAATCGTTGCAGCAGCATTTCCTCTTGAGCCAAAATGCAACTTTTGTGCATTCGGCAATCTTTGTGGCAACGGGAGGCAATAATGGGAAAAAAAGAGCTGGAACTTATCAGTGCAAGTGCCGGTTCGGGCAAGACTTACACGTTGACCGATAGGCTCGCAGAAGCCATAGAAAATGATGGCGTGCGGCCTGAAGCAGTGCTTGCAACCACTTTCACCAATAAAGCAGCCGCGGAGCTCACGGAACGGGTGCGCCTGAAGTTACTTAATCAGGGGCTGTCCAATGATGCCCAACGAATTCTAGACGGGTATATCGGAACTGTTAACTCCGTGTGCGGAAGCATTCTGCGTGATTTTGCTTTTGAAGCTGGTCTGCCGCCCGTGCAGACCGTGATGCCCGATGGTGAAGATCAGGCAATCTATAACAGGGCATTGGCGGACGTTATCGAGCGCTATGCCCCGGATATTGAACCGGCAGCTCAGCGTCTTACTGTCCCGGAGTGGCAATCGATTGTCAAAAAAATAAGCGATTCAGCCCGCACCAACAATATTGCGCCTGCACAGCTTAGTGGCTTTGCCATCCGCTCCTGGAGGGACTATCAAAAACTTTTGCCTGGACCTGCCCGAAGTGAAAAAGTTCTAAACGAACGTCTGACTGATTCCATCAAAAAAGCCATAAAAACCATTGATCTGATATCAGATACGACGAAAAGGACGGCGGAAGCATTTTCAACGATTAAGCAGCTCATGCAGATAAAGAAATCGGCGAATGATTTTACCTGGCTGGACTGGGCCAGGCTGTCAAAACTCGCTCCCGGCAAAAACAGTCAGGCGCATTTTGAACCGGTTGTAAAAGCAGCAGCGGCAGTACTGGAACACCCCGGTCTTCACAGGGATATTGAATCATTCATCAAAGGTATCTTTGTCTGTGCTGCCGATGGCATGCAGGCATTTGCCGACTTCAAAGCGCGATACGGGCTTATAGACTTTGTAGATCAGGAACGGCTGTGTCTTGATGTGCTCAGCCGTAAAGATGTACAGGAAAACCTCCGGGCGCGTCTTGACCTTGTTCTGGTCGATGAGTTTCAGGACACAAGCCCACTTCAGCTTGCCTTGTTTCTTGAGTTGATGGCGCTCGCAGGCAGGTCCATCTGGGTCGGGGATCAGAAACAGGCTATTTACGGATTTCGGGGAACTGATCCCTCGCTCATGGATGCTGTCGTCGAGGGACTGGTTAGAGAACCTGCTGTCCTCAAAGATTCCTATCGATCAAGACCTGAGCTTGTGGCTTTTACAAATGCTGTATTTTCAAAAGCCTTCGAGCCTGTGGGCATTTCTCCAAAATGCGTCGTGCTAAATGCTAAACGGCCCGACAAAAAAATATTTAATGCGGCACTGCATGCGTGGCGGCTTGTGGGAAAAAATCATGACCTGAGGGCACAGGCTCTAGCTCGGGGTATTGCAGAATTGCTTGCCGACGGAGCGGCCTTTCAGGTTGAAGATCCAGAAACAAAGACGATACGAAATATCAGGGCAGGGGATATCGCGATTCTTTGCCGTGTAAATGACCGCTGTGCGATGGTTGCCGACAAGTTGGAAGAGTCCGGTGTCAGGGCAGCAATTCCCAGAAGCGGCCTTTTGGCTACGCCGGAGGGCATCTATGGGCTTGCATGCCTCAGTTATCTTGTGGACCCCTCCAACACCATAGCGGTGGCTGAAATTATCCATCTTACCAGGGATGCCTCAGATCCCCTTGGGTGGTTTGAATACTTTCAGAACAAAAGCATAGATAGTAAGCCATGGCAAGGACATCCGGCCATTGATGCACTTGATGAAGCACGCCAAAAGCTCTTTAGCCTCACACCCATCGAGGCCATCGAACTTGCCCTTCACGTTGGCAAGGCACATGAGCAGGCTCTAGGCTGGGGTGACTGTGCAACCCGGCTTGCAAACCTTGAGGCCTTGCGTGGTCTAGCCGCGACTTACGAGGGTCACTGTCTCGTGCAACAGAATGCTGCAACGCCGTCCGGCCTCGTGCTTTTTCTAAATGGGCTTAAAAACGGCGATGATGCCCAGGCTATTGGCAGGGATAAGAACGCCGTGCAGGTATTGACCTATCACAGGGCGAAGGGCCTTGAATGGCCTTTGGTGATTCTTTATGACCTTGACGCAGGTGAAAGAGCCAATCCGTTTGATGTTTATGTCATTCCCTCCGATAAGGAGTTTGATGTTAATAGCCCGCTTGCGGGTCGTTGGATACGCTACTGGCCATGGCCTTTTGACAAACAGAAAAAAGATGTCGGGCTTGATGAGAGGACGGATAATTCTTCCGAGAAGAAACAGCTAAAACAACGGGAACGCAATGAGTCCGTCAGACTATTGTATGTGGGGATGACCCGTGCTCGTGACTATCTTATCTTCGCGACAAACGAAAAAGGTGATGCCGGATGGCTTGATTCACTTATTGATAATACAGGCCAAACGGTCATTTCGCGAGGACAAAAGTTGTCATCGGAAGATAATAAAGGCAAAAAAGAAGATGTTAATTTAAGAGACGGTATTGAGACTGTGCAGGTCGGTACTGATAAATTTAAGTTCAAAATGCATTTTGCAAGGCCAACCGAAATTACTGCCAAAAAGACAAAGGCGACAGTATTTTTACCAGATTCCAAAGACGGGAAAAAGCAGCATCTGCCAGCCCGCATCATACCCAGCAGTCAGGATGCATTCTCCAAAACGTCTTTTTCTATCGTGGAAACCATAAAGGTTAGTGAACACATGATATTCAGCGGTAACGTCGACTGGCAGATTCTGGGCAATGCTTTTCATAGCTTTTTCGCTGCGGACAGTAGCGATATGCCACAAGATAAACGATTTGCAATCGCAGTACGTTTGCTTGCGGACTGGAAAGTGAAACTCCTCAAGCCACAGGATTTTCTATCGGCTTCAGACCGGCTGCAGGTATTCATTAAGGACCGCTATGGAGAGAAGATCAAGATGTATCATGAGTGGCCCGTAAATATCAGGATCGATAATCAGAAAGCTTCAGGCTGGATTGATCTTCTGCTTGATACCCCAAAGGGTTACGTCATTTTCGATCATAAAATTTTTCATGAAAGTATGGAACAGGTGAAGGATAAGGTGCAGAATTTTGCCTCGCAGCTCAATCTATATCGTCGGGCAGTACATGAAGCAACAAACCGTGATGTTTTTGAAATTGTACTGAATTTGCCGGTTCATGGTGTATTTCTCGTGATCCAATAATTTATTTATATATACTATCATAAGAGGATATTTGATAATTACTGTTGATCAATAGTTTGCAGAGCTTCTGTGAAAATTTTTCTGCATTCTTCTTTCATGAAATTCGTTCCTTGCAGCTTTGCTAAAATCTTTTTCCACGCATTTAGGATACTGTTTCGTGAAATATCGAAAGCAGAAGGAGAATGATATATCACCATAGATCGGTCACGCTCATCTCGCCAGAAATAAAGGCTGTACGATTTGTTCTGTTCATCTGTGTAGTTTTGCCAATCTGTCTCATTATCAAGATCATTATGGGGCAAGTTATTCCATTCGGTAAGTTTCAATGTTGGCTTTGGCCCCATGCTATTCGAGCTGGCCACTAACTCCCATATAATGCGTGGCGCAGAAAAAACACCTGTATGACCATCCATATCATCCAACTGTAAAAATGCCTGTAAACAAAAACGTTCTGCTCCTTCGGTCCTCAGATGCAGAATCCCTTTATCCAATAATACTACAGGCAATATGGTCAGGCCTCTTTTATCGGGATTTTCGTCATTGTAAATTGCATTCAATATCTGCTTAAATGAATCTTGAAACCATGATTGTATCTCTGAAATAAGCAATCCATAATTTTTGACATCTTCTTGATTAGCTTTCATAATCAATTCATCCTTGTTAGAGAGTAATTCGCAGAGATCTTTTCTCAAGGCCGGAAATATGGGAAATGACATTGAGGATTTGTAACCCCAATTATCTGGATCGTCTGAAGCATAATACAGGTGCTGAAAACGATCTCCTGCTTTTCCAATGCGCTCGACCAAGTTGCCAAGAAATTTGTTTGACGCTTTCTTTTCCCCAGCAAATGCCAGTACAACAAACCAAATTATCCCCTGTTCTTTCAAAAAATAGCCCCATTTGCGATCTCGGTTTTGTTTAGCAATCCAGTATTCCCAATTACCGTTTTCACCATGATAAATATCTCTGTTTTCAACGAATACGGGTGTGCGTAAAAGCCAGAAGGTTCCTATCTGTTCCAGAAGAACAGTTTGCTTGCGTATTTTTTCATTCTCCTCTGCAAAAGGGTTATCGATTATGATCTCTCGAAACAGAGTGTTCCACTGATTAGAAAAAATGAAATCTTTGCCAGGAGTATTATTGCAATCTGTTCCCAACAAATTGTCTCCGGGTAGAAATGGTTCAACAATTGTTTCTGGTGGGGTCATTTCATTTATAATATATTCGAGTTCTTTAATAATTATTTCTTTACGAGATTCTTTTTTTATAGATGCACGCAAAATATTGGCATGAATTAGACTGGTTGCGGTTCTCCGTGTCACTAGAGCCTGTATCGTTGGAATGTAGTTTATATCTCCATTAAATATCGACTTGATTCTGTCTTTGAGTTTTGTCAGCTTTTCACTTATCTCCATATTTATAGAGATTTCATTGACAGAAGAATTTGGCTCAGGATCCCCGGGCACATCATTCGGATAAAATCTAAAATCATGGTTATTACCAATTACCAATTGAGTTTCATTTGGCGAAGAAGAATCTGAAATGCCGATATCATCAATAGAAATAAATCCCATATCCTCTTCGCGTTTGCCCAAATCCATGCGGTAATCGCTTTTGATCTTTTCACGAATCACCCGTTCCACCTGGTATTTATCCAGCGTACCATCAAGAAAAGGAAACTCCACTTGCAGTCGTGGCGCGGCAGAATTATTCGGGGAGAATTGCTCAATCATTCGACTTATCTGGCTTCCAAATCGGTCTATCCGCCCAATTCTCTGTTCCAGGTCGCCCGAAGTCCATGCCACGCCGTAGTGGCATATTTTGTCACAAAACAGGTGAAGATCGACTCCTTCCTTTAATACGTCAGTGCAGACAAGAACGTTTGGGTGGGTTGGAAACTTAAATTGTGGCACTGTATTCTGTTCCTGCAGGCGACCTGATCTCCCCATCACCGGTGACATTCTGGCAAATGTTCCGTCCATTTTATTATAAATGTCCTGCCAGTTACCGGCGTCATCTCCGCGCAGGCATTTGTCCACAATAAGATCAAAGTGATAAAACCAAAGGTAGAATTTTTCCTTCCAGTTATTCACGTAAGTTTCCAGATCAGAACTGAGCTCTTCCCGTCGGTTTTCCCCTAAAAACCAGAGAAGCTTATCCGGCAATGATTTTTCATCTCCTTCAGGAATTACCGTCTTAAAAAAACGATGCAGCACAAAAAGATCGACAAGAAAATCAGTCTGCCGCATGGACTGAAGAAGACAGCGTTTTAAAGTGGCTAATTTCCAATCGTCATGTTTTCCGGAAAAAAGCCAGGCGTACGCAGCTGCATTACCAGAGTAATCTTTGCCAAGGATAAAAAAAGCAAACCGTTTCCAGTATTCCTCTGCTTTTTCCCAATCGTCATTGTCACTGCTGGCATCTTTTTTTGTCAACAGAAAGCCGCGCAAAGGGTTTTTTGATAGAACCCTGTAATTTAACAAACTTGACTGAAATGATGTCAGCATTCCGTTTTTTTTGTTTTTGTCCTTGTAGCGTTTGAGTGATTCAAAGTAGTCCAATTTCCCTGCCCGTTCAAGTATGGAACCATCATCTAGAATGTGGACGTCTATATCTTCGTTGGGATAATCTTCTTCATCTTCTAGACTATCAGCCGGGGAATTTGCCCAAAAGTTGTCTTTATCCCATAAGGGTTTGCATTCCATGTTTTCCTGATTTGCCAGGAAAAATTGCCGCCAGGACTCCAGTCTTTTATCTACTTCTTTCTGAAATAATGATAGAATCAATGCAGTTAATTCATCAACAGTATCTAAGCGCCTTACAAAGACCAGTGTTTTATGGTTGATTGCGTGCCTGAGATTTTCCCTGAAAAGTTTGTCTGCTGCATCATTCAATTTTGCATGAGGCAGACAATATTCAGCCCCTTTCATTTCACCTGGCTCTTTGCTGGAAAACATCGATTTTTGAAAGCTGTCGTTTAAATTATCAATGAAAGAGCGGTCAGGACTTTCTTGCTGTTTTTCATCATCTGAGCGCAGGGCAGACTTCTCGAACTCTTTTTCTTCACACTTATTGCCATCATGATTTTTATATATTCGTTTTATCGAAGAGGACAAAGATTCAAATGAGGAACATTCACCCTGGCGGAAACGGTTGTTTCCTCCCGAAAGAGCATTAACCAAGTGTTTCTGGACAATAGCCATTGTCAGGGACAAAAATGGATCTGATGATGCGGTTATCTTAAGTTTTTCGTATTTTCGGTATTGCGTTTTCGAGTACTTAATTGTTTTGTCGTAATTCTGATAGGTACGCGGGCGGCGAACCAGAAAATCTTTAAGCAAATCAACGACATCCTTTTTTTCGTGCTTTCTACGGTAAGAAACACGCGTACACCGATTAGTGCAGTTCGGACATTTATCCTGATAATTCCCTTTTTCACTACAGAGATAAGCATCCAGACTCTGAATATCATCAGGGCCCGTATGGAGGGGTGTTGCGCTAAGAAAAAGCCACTTCTTTACGTGGGCTTGAAATACATGACGTATATTGATATTTTGTCGATTTCCCAGATGCCGAAGATATTGTGCTTCATCAAAGATAACTAGATCAATATCGCGGGCCTTAAGTAACCGCCCTACGCGTATTGAGTATGCTTCGTTGAGGTCGCTGGTCATTTCCTGCCGCCACTCAGTCTTTTTTTGGTCCTGGTACTTAGTGAAAATATTATTTTCATCTTCTGAAGGCCCTGCAATGCCAATTTGGCGCAGGCAGTCTTTATAAACCTCGAAGATATCGTCCGTTGTTTTGGCTTTTTTTGACTCGCCAAACCAAATCGGCCGACTAAAGGAAGAGTATCGAAGCAGATGGATTCTATTTTCATTGAGCAGAAGAGAAGCTGCAAAGTCCCGAAGGCGTTCATGCAAGTCCAAAACTTGCACTGCTTTTCCATCTAAGGCATTTTTTAAACGATTATCGAATGGTTTATAGCAAGTGCGGATAAAAGCGTCCCATTCGCTGGCCCATTGATTCTGCAATGTCCTTCTAGGGCATACAATTACAACGTGTGAATTGGGATCGCTGAGAAACTGTGTTGCGATTACCCCCATGGCCTGACGGGTTTTGCCCATTCCCACTTCGTCCGCAAGATAAGCGTATCCCTTCGTATTCAATAGGTGCCATAATGCAGCTACGCCTTCACTTTGCAAGCACGACTGAGAACTTCCTTCTAGAGAGATTTCATCCCTTCCATCAAAATTGATATAGGAACGAATCTGCCGGGGATTCAAATAATCAGGAATGACCTTGGTGGTATGCATATGTACCTCTTTTCAGTTCATCGTGAAACCACTTAAAAAAGGATTCTGTTTTTTCTGTTAAAGTTTTTTGCCCGAAGAATTCACTAAACGTCGCCGAGTTTTCTAAACTGCATTCAACGTCTTTCCTTAATTCCTTTATTTCCTGCGTAAGATTATTTTTTAACAAAATACTATTATCGCAGATCCGTTGTGGAATTAACTTTTCCAGGTATTCCATTGTCTCCAGAAGTTCAGTCAACTGAACATAGCGGCCGATTCTTGCTTCGCCGGATTCCACAGGTTGCAGGGTAATTGCACGATAGAGCATTGGAATTCCTTGCAGCGCTGAAGGTGAAAACGGGTCAAGACCATCCATATTTTGCTTGGCTTTACCGGTATAGTATCGCCTTAGTTTATACATGGCTTGAAAAAAGATGAAATAATCATAGATAGGTTCAAGAGCATCCTCGCCGTCTCCTGTCCCGCCCTGCCTATTGGCTGCGCGTTGTTCCACCTCGCGCTCAGATAAATCAGGGTCCAGCCCCAGAAGAAAATCAAGGATGGAATTCAGACGGGGCCGGGGGTTATAGCCAAGATCGTCATCCTCCGCATTGTATTGAGTAACAAGCCCATCAAAGCGGATTATTTTGTCTTTATGTTTTGGCAGGTAATGTACATAAAAGTTACGGACACGTTTTTGCCCTTGAAAAGGGATTTCAACACTTTGACCCAATGTGTTATCAGGCGTCAGTTCCACTCTTTTCCCTGCCACCTCCATGGCAATAGAATCGATCTGATCTGATTTGTGAATTTTAAGGTAACAGAGTATTTTATTCTTTTTCCAGTCACAAGCCACTTCTGCATCAAATGGAGGTAGTTGTGGTGCTCCCTCTTCATTTTCGTTATCTTCCACTTGCGCTATCTGTTCCTGGTTCATAACCTGGAACAATCCTACCCAAGCGTTATTGCCAAATATGTGGTACCGGAGCATGGCCTCTACGTTATTCAACGATCCAAATTCTTGCAGCATTGCTGCAGAAGTAAAATTAGCCGATCCAATGCACAAGGCTGTTTCTTCATCATTTTCCAAAATAAGCGCCTTGGCGTGAGTATAACGATCAGCACCGTCATTAAAACGCATAAAGGAATACTCAATGACGGATTTATCTCCTTCGGTAAGAGTATTCAATGGGAAGCTGTACTTTCCGTCGTGCCGCAGGGACGGGACAAAGGAGCACTTTCTTATCGGCAGCATTTTGACAAGTATTGGAACCTCCGCCCAAAAAGGAGATACAACTGTAGCATGTCTCCAATTCGATTTTCCGGCAAGTTTGGATATAAGCGAGTCCTTCTGCTTTTCGGTATCCGGGTTCAATTCAGCGGGTAATGCCAGGTGGAGATCGGGAAGATCTTCTGTTCTACTCGGAATAGCGTTTTCTTTAAGTGATGCAATTAACGCTTCAATTATCTTACGTGTTTCTCCTTCCTCGTTTAGAGATGTTGAAGCATTCCCAGTGGCATTGGCAACGAGTTGTATGCTTTCATCTGCCTTCTTTTTCAGCCATTGCAATAGATAGCCCAATTCATCTCTATGCTTTTCCGCAACCGGTGTAACCCCAACCACTTCACGATTTATTGCCCATCCCGACAGAGAAATATTGCCACTGCCAACAGATAGATACAGGCCATGCACACCAGAAAGAAGTTTTCCTGACATGAGGATAATCTTGGGGTGAAAGCGACCTTTTTCAAGACCAACAGGCAATAATCCATAACGGAAATCGCCCTTAGGTTCTGGATGAGCAGAGCGATCACATGCCACCAGGGTCTTAACTTGTGTCAGGCTTGCATTGAGTTCTTTGCGGACAATACCGCCGCCTTTCAGTTCATCTACGGAATTGCCAACTAGCAAAGGAAGCACATTTGATTCAAAAAAAGATGAAGAAAAATTGAAGGTGGTAAACAAAACATAGTCTGGCTTGCTATCTATAAATTTAGGCAACATCTCTTCAAGAGCATTGCGCATCAGATTATTGGGGGGATCAACCATTGGAACCTCCAAATAGTTGGTGATAGATCGTGCCGGCAGTCGAAAAGTAGTAATCATTACTCCAGGGCACACCACTATCCATGTGTTCAATGATCGCTTTCTTGTCTCGGTCCGCAGTTTCAGTAACAACCAAGATTTCGCCTTCTTCCAACACCAAGGGAGTTCGTTCTCGATCTGTCATGCATTTTTTATGGTGGTTTAGAAGATTGATCAGAAAAACGGAGAATGTTGCATTATTGAGCAGCGATTGAGCCAAAGCAACTAATTCTCTCATCCTGTCATTTTTTTCATCTAATGTTAGAAAAGCCTCTGCTCTTTTCCTGAGGGTATTATTCTGACCCTGTGCTCTCTGACTCAGTGTGTTTTCGAGATCTTGTATTTCTTGTGCCACTGTATCTATTTTGCTACCCTGTGAAGCAGCCATATAATCAAAGCAATCCTGTAATAACAGGACAAATGGTTCGCATTTTTGTATATGTTGTAATGATGAACATAACGAATGAGCTGTGTTTGTTTCATTATTGATACTGTTGTAAAGTTGATCAATTCGCCATTTAATCCATCCATCTGATGGTTCTGGTTCAGTCAGATTAGTCAATAAGGCAGCACATTCCCTGGCAAATGATATGTAGGGATGATCTTTGAAAATCTGCTGACGAAGAATTTCATTGATTTCCTCGTCCTGGAAGAATCGTTTCAAAGCATTATTTATTTTATTGTCCAGCAAAATATTATGAGGGTACAAAGGATCGCCTTTTATTTTAAGCGATGGCTCAAGATGATTAATTAATATTTGGGACAGGTCTGCCGTCCATATTTTGTTAAAAACCTTACTAATATGTTCCGGAACTACCCAGTCTGAGCTGAGCAGGCCCGCACGTCGGCATGTTCCTCGGTAATATTGATAGAGACCATTTACTGCAGTGCGTCCATCATCGTATGTAACACGAAAATTATTAGCGTCAGCAGCTAAAGCTCGGATCCCGTAACATAACTGCGGAACGCTGTTTTTAGGTGACTTATATAAAAAGTATTCCAGCACTCCTTCCATCAGGCGAAAGAAGGAACGAAAACTCGGCTTTTTTTCTGCATTGAAAAAATCCTTCAGGGGACAATCTGCCAGCCAGTGAATAAGCAGTATTGACTTGATACCACTTACTTGAGTCACCGGTGATGCAAGATATGGAACGAGCTCTCGTCCGAAAGCACTCCATACGGGTTGTAGGCCAAGAGGATCTCGTCCCCGACCCGAACGTATAAGTTCTGAATCAGGGTTTGTAAAGTATGGTAATTTCATTATTACCTTTTGCTCTCTTCTTTTGTTTGTTCAGTGAATATTCTTGCTATTAATATAATCGGTTGGTATTTTAAAATTATGAAAATAGTATACTGTATTTAAGTTATAATAAAAAGAACATAGTAGCATATCTTTAACTTTTATATTCATCAAACGTATTGAATTAAGAATCCAAAATATGGATTGATAGCAAACAACTGAAATTGAGATCATTCAACTAACATACTCTCCAGAATCTTTACCATGGCCAGGGTGTCGAGTTTGCAATATTCCAGCAGGGATTTACGGATCTTCGCAATCTCCGCCGGATCATCAGTTTGATTCATTATTGCATAGGCATCCATGGCCATTCCGCCGTTTTGCACATCCAGATGATCGTAGCTGAAATCAGGCACCATTGCAGGCAGAACATATTTCAATGAATAAGAACCATGCTGCTGCCAGTTATATATAACATGCCGGCGGAAAGGATCGGCAAGATCCTGGATATTTCCTATGATCTGTTCAATCTTCTCATCATATTCCGGAAACCACTGCGCCAGATCTCTCAATCTCGCCGCCTCGAAACCGCTGTTATAAGCCAGGACACAGGCATTGTCCGGTATTTCATTCACCAGCCTTTCTGTCAGTTCTTTTCTGGGGTCTGTGCGGGGCATGGCTAAATACTCATCGTGCTTCAATTCACCCCATTTCTGATCCACGTGGTGTAATGAATACTGGAATGGAACCTGCTGATAAGGCCTTATGCCGTCATAAGGGGGGATTGCCTCAATAAAAGTTTCAAAATCGAGAAAATACATGGGATACCAGAGTGAATCGATAAATTCCTTTACGGCAGCATGATCATAGTAAACCTCCTGTTTCTTTGCCGCGTCAACTTGAATGAACTGATTGCTCGAAAGATATTCCTGTGGCACATCGAACATAGACAAAATACCCTTTTCGTAAAGAAAGAACCTGCTGTCCATCCGGCCCTTGATATCAAATATGGAATTTTCAGGGATATGGGACCAGCAATGACCGATGAAGTCACACGGATAGTTTTCATTGCAATGAGGACCGATGTCGATAACCGGTTCGTTTCCTTTCAGCATTGCTCTTTGTCTTTCGATTTCTTCAACGATGCCGGCCTGCTCCTCTTTTGCTATAGACGTGATATCTTTCTTCTGAAAGATTTTATCCACTTCGATTTCGCCCTGCCGGACATACTGATTATTGACGTGAACGATGAACAGCCTTGATATGGATAAACCAGTACCGGATATCACATAATATTGAACCGAGGCATCTTTAAGATGATAATCCTTCACGCCTGTTGAAGCCTTGACCTCATAGACATCCCATCCGTCATCGCCCATATGGAGGATATCGGCCTTAATGAAGACATCATTGTGAAAGAAAGTGGCTTCATAGATTGTCTTGCAGCCCCGGGCAATTAGTGAAGCGGTCATTTCAATCTGTTCCTCATGTGATAATCCTTCATACGGAACAATTACACCGCCGGGGAAAAGGTTCTGCGCCAGATCACCGATTTCATATCCAACCGAAAAACTTTTTTCCGTGTCCTCTGAGACCTCGTCTTTCAGCTCGGGCATGTATTTGTGAAGGTACAGGGATTTGTGGCAGCGAGCACCACGAACAAAAAGCGATTTACTGAGAAAGGAATTATCTTTTGTGCTCATTAGTCTTATCCTCCTTTTGATGCCATTCCTCATATTGCAATTTCAGCGCATTATATATATTTATTACTGAATGTCATCTTTAAGCCATTCAAAATACGCACTGCCTATCCTCGTTTTCCCGTCTTCATATCCTTCTATTGTGTAGGTGCCACCATTGAAATCGATTGATGTGTATATCTCTCCTTCCTTAAAATATTTTGAATCCCCATGAGGGCATGGGAATTCAACACAGCCACATCCGATATAAACCAATCTTCTGATGCATGGTCTTCTTTTGAATAGATCTTTGACAAATCCTTCGTCCACATGGGCTATTATTCTTTTTACAGTACGGGCTTGCAGTACCGGGCATTCACAAAGAGACTGCGCAAGAATTAAATTAAATTTTTTTTCTTTCGCGAAACCCTCGTAATGATTTTCAAATGACATAGGTCGCTCCTTTCAATTTAATTGACAAAAAGGCTTAAATACCAATTTGTCCGTTAACTGTTCATTCATCTTTTCTAAATATCAACATAAAAAGGATTGCACCCGGCACAGCGGTAATGCTCGTCATCTTTAATTTCAATGTCAAAATCTTCAATCTCAAATGATTCCAAAACTTTGTTTAAATCATCAGTATCTAAACAATGATCCGAATAAATACGAAACACCTTCCGTGCTGGAAAGAATACAATCCGGCCTCGCGGATAAGCGTCGTAAGCATGGGACTTTAATTTCTTCTCGATTTCTGTAGTGGGTTGCAGGGCTTGCCAAAAATCGAAGTGACTGCCATACTGGATTACTTCGCCATATGGCTCGCCATCTTTAAAGGGAACAGCATCCTTGATTACTTCGTTATCGATAAACCAGTAAATGCCAACCTGCTGATTGGGCATTTCGCCGGAAGGAATAAAAACAAGTTCCCCAGATTCATTTTCTTTATAATATCCACGCATGATTGTTATCGCCTCCTTGTCATGGCCTTAGAGGATAATCTGGTCGTCATAACCCTCAAAATGATTTTCAAGCGGCATCGGTCATTCCTTTATGGGTTTCCAAACAAAAGCGGAGTCAAGCGTTTGGGACGATAGCGGAAAATCACATCACTAACATCTTTAACACCCGGCCCATCGGAAACAGATTTGACCGTTGCCTGAATGATTGCCTGCCGCGCAATAAAATCGATTTCGGCAGCATGCATGGGATTGTTTTCCACCAATGACAACAGCTGATCACTGCTGATTTTACTTTTTGGCAGGTATTTCTCCCATTGTCGTATTTGTGTTTCTTCTGTCGGATATTCCATATTGAAATGAAGATTGAATTCAACCGGCAGTATCCCTTCGAGTGGCTGGATTGTAACCATGCAGAAAAGCCCCTGATATTCGCGAAGATGACAACGCATCTCCAGATGCATGATTCTGCGATCTTGATCATCAATGGTCGTTTGGTTGTCTTTCGTCCACTTGACAACGCCGGTATAATCGACAAACAGCAACAATGAAGTTTCCCCTGTGTTTTCCGCGAAGGCATAATTCATGGGTGAAATCTTTTTTTGCGTGACGGGGTCAAGAACCTTATCATCGTGACCATTTTTGAGATACAAGTTCATGTAATCGTATTTCTTGATTTTCAGATCACATTCATAAGCCAGCGCTTCAGCAGCTTTGATCCCTGTCTCAATATCACTTGACGTAATCAGCATGTTCAGCCCCAGGCTTTGTTCCATAATGACTCGATAAGCCTTTGCGACATTAACCAGTTCGTTTTTCTGCAGAGGGTTAATCTGCAAATCATTGATTTTGCATGCAGGCGTATAAGTTTGATATAAATCACTCATATCCACCATCTGATCTACCTGCAGTTCGGCGGCCTTTTCAATCATGTCCATGGTGACAAGCGAATATCCGTTATTACCGGACATCAGAGCGGTGGTGAGAGCTATAAAAATGCTGTTTTTAATGAGCCCGCCGGTAAAATGATAGCGCTGGGCAAGAAGGTTGAAATCAACATCAGACGATAGTTTTATAAAATCAGGCATCAATGCCTGCCACATCCTGTGACGAAGTTTTAACGACGGGATTTGAAAATGGATTTTCAGGGACAGACGGCGATCCATTGCCGGGTCGAGATCCACCGGCTTGTTTGTCGACAATATGACAACACAGTGGGCTTTTTCGATTTGAATTAATAATAAACTGGCCAAATAGGAGTCATTCTCGAAAAAATCGTCAGCTTCATCAAGAAAGACAATTCCGGAATTCATGGCAGCTTCTAGAAATAAGTCTTTCATGACATCTTCAGATGGGATGTAGATGTCCCTTCTCTTGAATTCGCTCATTCTGAGTGAATAGAGCGGCCGGTTGAAGTGGCAGGCCAGTGCCTGGGCCATCATGGTCTTACCTGTTCCAGAAGGACCGTAAAACAGCATTGCCAGCGCTGTTCCGTAACTATAAAATTCATCAAGGATATTTGCATCCTTGCTGTCCCTGAATGCAAGGTAATTGCTGATGTGTGAAACCAGTTCCTTTTTCGTTTCATCCGGGATGACAACCTGCTCAAGGCTAACGGTGCCGGTTTCACGCTGAATAATGCTGGCAGAACTCTTGTAAAGGTTTTGATCGTCGATCAGATAACGAACGAATCGTTCATAAAGGCACACTTTCTTTTCAAGAACATTTGAAGCATCATCATAGTAATTGTCCATATACAGAATACCCTGCTGTATAAGAGGGGAGTCCTGGCTGAAGATTTTGTGGCAATCAAGCTGTTCCCGATAATTATGACAAATAATGTTTACAATTGTACCTACCCTGAATTTATTGTTCTTTCTTGCCGTTTCACCGAAATTGCATAGGTCGAACAGTTGCACAAAGCGATTGCTTGTGGCCGATATCAGCAACAGCATTATTATTCTTCTGCTAAAACCTTCCAATTTATTTTCACGGCAGAACTTTAAAAAGAGAATATCCACGCCGGCCTGCTCGGCAGCAGCGGCTTTGGCACAGTTTCGTTCTTCTTCATTTTTAATCAATTCAGCAAGTATTTCCGGTGTTGCCTCTTCCTGTGTTAAACCGGCTATGGCCATGGCCCGCAAAAAATCGGAATTGTTGTGCTTGTTTGTCTCCAGTTGAGAAAGCAATATGCGAGCTAATATTAACATGTGTTCATGTTCCATTGCTTCCAGATAATCATGGTAATCAGAAAACGGTTCTTCGGTAATTATCTGCTCACGGCGGGCGGTCAGTGAAACCAGTTGCCCTGCCTGCGAAGTGGCCGTGTGGTTCGTATTCATGATTGATGTCTGCTCTCTCATAGTTATCTCTCCTTATGAGCGTTTGCGTGAATGTTCAACAATGTCGGCAAGTCCAAATTTCAATGTTTCTTCAGGGGTAAGCCAGGTATCAACATCCCTCAAAAGGTAACTCTCCAGTTCGGAACGGTCTTTGATTTTGGAATAAGTCAGGTAATGTTGAATAACACGCTCGTGGGTCATGTCCTCCTCTTTCCTGCCTGCGATCAGCTGGCTGTGATTGCCGATACTCATTGCGGCAAAGCGGTGTGAAAGGACGGAAGTGCGCGCTGTAATGACTCGATGACTTTGCTCTCCGGTCATGAAAATCAGCAGTCCCATGGATGCAATCATTCCAATGCCGGTGGTATAAACAGGAATCCGGGACCATTCCATCATGTCGATGATGGAGAATCCGGCAGAACATGACCCTCCGGGAGAGTTGATGATAAACTGTATCTGGCTGATATTTCCCTTAATGTTGTGCTCAATGATCTGTTTGCTGATAGCCTCCGAGCTTTCATTATTGATTTCTCCGGATAAATAGATGATTCCGTATTCACTCAGCCCTTTGTCGTCCCGTTTCGTTTCTTCTTTTGACATTGTCCTATGCCTCCTTTAATATTTGTTGCGCGATTACTTTGTACCCTATTGATGTTCCATATTACGGAACGAATCAAATAATAGTAATGGCGTATGCACTGTGTTGAAATAATTGGCCGGTTATGCTCTGCTCCGCATGAAGCCAAAGGTTTTCTTTCCCTCCTGCACCTTTTTAACGCGCGCTTCCTCACGCAGGGCATCAATCATCATGGTGTGTGAGATTCGTTCCGCTTCAAAGATCGCGAAACGGTCTCTCACGATGCGAAAATCCCCAGGTGTCAGATCATGGATTTGTTCCAGCATGTCTGTTTCCATACTGTTGAGAGGGGTTTCACTCAGGCCGGTAAGCAGTCTTTTATAAAAGATGACATTCCCTTCAGGCTTCAGGGGCCGGAAACCGACTTTATGGTTGAAACGGCGGATGGAAGCAGAGTCCAGATCTGCAAAGCGATTGCTCGTACAGATCAGGACACCCCTGAAACGCTCCATCTGCGTCAGAAATTCATTTGTTTGGCTGATCTCCCAGGATCGTACCGCGAACTCCCTGTTGAAAAGAAATGAATCCGCCTCGTCAATGACCAGGACGGCTTCCATAGCCTCCGCCTCGGAAAATACCCGGTTTATATTCTGCTCCGTCTCACCCAGATATTTGCTCATAATGTCGCTGACACGCCTGACCATTAACTCTCTATCCAGATGATTGGCAATATAGCGCGCCAGTTCACTCTTCCCGGCACCGGGCGGACCGTAAAAGAGCAGATTAAAGTTTCTGACAGCATGGTTATCGGGTTCTCGCAGGCAACGGTCAAAAGCTTCTATCTGCTCCATGATCGTGGGCAGATTTCCTTCAATATGGAGTCCGTCGATGGAATAATTATCATCTATCCTGTCTGCCGTCCTTGGTTTTACACCGTTGTTCTGGAGCGTCAAGTGAGCGTCGAGATTCATCTTCATAATATCTTGAAAGGCAGAGTGTCGTGCTGAAGATGTTTCCAGTGCTTTGGCGACGGCCATGTTGATGATGGCCGCGCTGACGGGATAACGGGCCACCAGTTTGTTGATTTCCTCATCCGGGAAGCGGTTTCTTACATGGTGACGTTTCAGCACTGATTCCCACAGAATGAACCGCTGGCGTCGGTTGAATTCACGAAAGTGGACGCTGAAGGCAAAGCGGCGCAAGACAGAAGATTCAATATCGTCGATATTGTTTGTGATCCAAATCATTCTGGTCCATGGTTCTTCCAGCAGTTGGTTCAGCCACCCCTTGTCCTGGGTTTCGCCACGGGAAAACCACGACTGGCGAGTATTAAGTAGATTATCCGCTTCATCGATCACTACTAGAGACCCGTCTCCGCTGTTGGTCATGTTCAGGCAGGCAAGAATCGCAGCGCGCCGTGTGCTGGCCGTATTGCGTTCCTCACGCATGATTTCGTATGCGGATACTCCGAGCTTCTGCGCCAATCCCAGCGCATAGCTTGTTTTTCCCGTTCCCGGAGGGCCATACAGAAGAATATGGTTGGGCGCTTTCCTTTTTGTTTTCAAAAGGTTGATAATATGCTCCGTGACAACCGGATCGACCAGATGACTTTCCAACGGAATTGTTTTCCCTGAAAAGCGGCTAAAATAGCTTTTTTTAAGCAACTCATTGAACGGCTTTTGAAAGAAGATTGCGAAATTATCGTTCAGGTTGAAGCGGCGCTGGTCAAGATCAAAAAACTCAATCCGTGCAAACGTACCTGTCAAAGCCTGGTTGAGTTCCGCGTCGGTCATTTGCAACACCATTTTCAGATAGCGCCGTCCGAAAATATCCTGGCAATGCAGATGGTCCACAAAATAAGTTTCGGCCTGCTGCCAGACCGTAACAATGTAAATGAACGCGGCGAGCGTCTTCTCTTCATCTGACAGACAGAACATTTTTACCAGAGTACAGAGCCTCTTTTCTGCTTCACTTTTCCCGGAATAGGCCAGTTTCTTGATTCGCTTTTCGAGAGCGGATCTACTGCTCGCAATAAATTCCTTATGTGTTTTTTTACCCGCTGTCCGAAGCATCCGGCAGATTGCATCCGATTCGTTATCAGGATCAAGAAGATTATCCTCTATATCCTCCTCCCTTCCTTCGCTTTTCTGAAGAGACATTATCTTCTTAAGCGTATTTTTTAGCCCGCTGATGTCAGGCCCTAAAACGTCCGCTAATATGCTGACCGTTTCAGCGTCTACAACCGAATATGTGGCAAGCAGTCGATCCAGGTAAATGGCGCAATTACATAGAATAAAGCGTTCATGTTTATCGAGATTGTAGTTAACCATTCCGGATTGATCGGAACGTCTCCCGTATCTTTTGTGAATCATCAATTCATCCTTTCCGATTATTTTGCACAAATCTCATTTTGGGGGCTTCGTGCTTTTGGATAAATCATAACAGTGGAACGTTCCATTTAGCGGTACGATTTATATTTTTCATGTTTACTTAAAGGGCACGATAAGATATTCTTTAAAAACGTTAGATTATCTGCAATCATAATCAAAGGAGTATCTATGCCCGCAAAACGTGATCTTTATAAAAGTTACGGCGAAAAGCTGATTGGCCTGTTTGTTCGTTTGCTTTTTTCGGGAGAGAGTCATTCGCTGACGGAACTTGCAAAGATGCTTGAATGCTCCAAACAGACGGTTTTGCGATTGATTGATAATATCCGCAAATCCTATGGGATCGATATTGAAGAAATAAAGAAGGGCAACAAAAACTTTTATCGAATTAAGAAAGCTACTGCTTCGCTTCGGAATATTCCATTGACCGAAGCGGAACTTCAGTCGCTGCAAATGTGCAAAGCTTTCACGCAACATCTTATTGGCAAAAAGCTCTATGAAGAGGCAACTCAAGCAATTTACAAGAGTAAGGCTGCGCTTGCCGATGGACGACAGATCGGCGGATGCCATTTTGCCGCGTTTAGACCAGGCACAATTGATTATACGCCGCAACATCAAATCATTCATACACTGATTGACGCTATGGAGAAGCAAAAGGTCTGCAAATTGACCTATCAGGGGATCGATGCTGCGCGCCCTAAAACATATCACATCAAGCCGCTAAAGCTCTTTTCACATCATGATGCGATGTATCTTCACGCGCAAAAAGCCAAAGAACCAGGCAAACCCTACCATACACCGGAATTTGATCCATTGCTGGCGGTGCATCGAATGAAATCAGTGGAGATGACGGATATTAGTTTTCAGCCTGATAAATTTGACTTCGAAAAAACATTCAACCAGCATTTCGGCATTATTAAAGATGAAGCCTTTGAAGTGGAAGTGGTCTTCACCGGTTGGGCATGCGCTTATGTGGCGGAGCGGGAATGGAGCCCGGATCAGGAAATTGTGATGAAGGGTAAAAATAAAATCATTTTAAAATTTACTGCATCTTCAGAGCCGGAGCTAATCTCCTGGATTCTTTCCTTTGGAGAACATGCAACTCTCATAAAGCCGAACAGGATCGTAAAAGAATTAAAATCGAAAATTGTTAAATTAGCAGATTGCTATAACAATCTTTAATATTTTAGTGAAAAAATTAGGATGAATATGACAATAATCAATTCAGCTGTATCAGAAAAAGATGATGACACATATAATCCTGAAATATCTATACGGGAACACAATCCGGCAGCACCGCCGACTGGTCGATTGATCGCCAAACGAGATGGGCACAGTATTACCCGACAGATTCCTAAACCGGTTGTCTTGATAGACACCCGTGAAAAATATCCTTTTGATTTTAGTCGATTTCCAAATTGGATTGCAGATGAAAAGAGGCAAACACTAAAGGCAGGTGATTACAGCATAGAAGGAATGGAGGCATTATTGGTTTTGGAACGAAAGACTTTAACCGATCTCATAACGACCTTAATCCAGCAGCGTGACCGCTTTTTAAAACAATGCGAAAAAATGACAAAGTATCGTTGGCGAGCCTTAATGATTGAAGCAAGCTACGAAGACATCAAGTCTCCCTATGATCAGGATGAATACAACACTTTAGCTCATCCAAATGCTGTTTCAGGCACATTAGATGCGTTGGAAGCTCGTTTCGGCATACCGGTGATCTATACCTCCCGTTACCGGCCATTGGCTGAAGAGAAAACTGCAAGCTGGCTATCGAAACATTTTACATACTGGTATTTGGAAGAAAATGGATTCGGTCGTGTTCTTCAAGAAGGAGATTTGTAAAAACGAGTGAGCACTTGAGCTCAACGAAATGAACATTAAAGTAAATGTCTTTGAGTGCATCGTTTCAGACAATTATTTTTTGCTTTGCAAAAAGGTAATAATAGTTGGAAGTGAAATGAGTGTCCAATTGATATAATGTTCGAAAAAATCCGGCATCACCTCCAGATCATGCCACATTTCCCATAATTACTAGCCTTTATCACTTTTCCAATGGGTTTATTTTTATAACTATATTTATAGGGATTAATTACCAAGGGGAGCGTGCTGCCAAATAGCGAGCTTTACGGGAACCGACGTTGATACCCATGAAATTTCATGACGCGTTACTTATTGCCCTTTGATTATCATTATTTTACTGCAAAAAAACTTTTACCTATTATCTCATCCTGCAAAAAGTTCTGTTTTCATTTCAATCAGACAACTCTTCCCTTTTCGAATCCGTTTCTTCTTTATTGTCCCATATAAAATAATGAAAATGAACATTCTTTGCTTTCCGGTATTAATTTCCTAATTCATATGTTCCTCTTATTATGGAGGCAGTGACTCTTTTGGGTTTGGGTAACTGCTGTATAGAGTAGTTTTCGTTTTAAGGCTGGAGAATCCGTGTTCAGCTAGAACAAGGGCTGGCTTTCGAATTCCGAATCTTTTGCCTTTTGGACCATATGAGGTCGCTGCTGATTGCGAAACACCCAAACAGCATCTGTAGATCGTATTATTTTTAATAATTCTTTTCATAATGTTAAATTTTCATATAATTTTTGATTACCGCCGATAACATTTGACAAATAATGCAAATAATGTTATAATGAACATTATAATGATAACAATGAATAAAGCGAAAGGAGTTGGCCATGTCACCTCAAACAGCAAGGGTTACATTCTTAACTACCACTGAGTTCAAAGCTTGGCTTAAGAAGGAGGCGAACAAATCAGGCGTCAGTATATCGGAGTTTATCCGTTTGCGCTGCAAAAGCGGGCCAAGCAACAGGGAGGAGATGCTTCTTGGAGCCCTGGCCAAAGAAGTGGAAAAAGCAGTAAAGAAAGCCACCAAGTCTTTGGATAAGGGTATAAAAGATACTGAAGCCGTTTTAAAAAAGATGCGGGAAGATGAGGCGAAAAGGGCAAAAAAGTAAAATCAGTCAAAGACTGGCCTTAACGCGCCGTGAAGATGTTCTGCTAGGCCAGCAAAGTCGATCGAGTCAATAAACTTTGGACATTACAAAAGAACCGAACGATCACGACAAGGGGCCTATGTACCTGGAGGTATATGTCGGACTGAGCGTGAAACAAAAACAATTGAAGCTTTTACAGGCCTGAATATCAATAAAGCCGATATTACCTTTCTAATGCAGCGCCAATTGTTTTGGGTCATTGTTAAGAATTTAGATAACGTCAATTCAACTATAACAAAATAAAATATAACTGCACGATTTTTCGCAATAAACCAACAAATCATATTCATTTTTCTGTGAAGAATGGAGGCTAAGCTATGAAAGGGATAATTAAGACGTATCTGCCGAGTAAAAATTATGGCTTTATTAAAGGCGATGACGGAAGAGACTATTATTTTCACGTGAATGAATTCGCGGATAAAAGTCAGATCAATAAGATATGTGAAGAAGCCATTGTTGCTTTTGATGAAAGAGCAACGCCGAAAGGCTACAAGGCATTGAAATGTTCTTTACTAAATCCTTCTGACATATTGACTTTCAAAGTTCCGGACTCCCTTATCACCTCAAAGGAAAGTATCATTAAGGGTTGGGAAATTATTCAATATGGTAACTGGATAGTACATGGTAGTTCCAGAAATTCCCCGCAAGAAGCCAAAAATGACGCAATTGATGGCGCGATCGCAATAGGGGCCAATGCGCTGGTAAACTTTGACTATTATAAGACAACTGGCTCTGAAGCTGGCACAGGACGTGGCACGCACTATTTTACTATTCACAATTTCCGTGGCCGTGCGGTTACCATAGCAAAACGAAATTCAAATGGGCAGTATAAAGTAGAAGATTTAGCAGGGCTGAATCAAAGGGCGGAATTACGCAAAGAAGCTTTTGTTATAAAAACAAACAGCAATAGGAGGATGAGAAAGATTATTAATCGCTCTATGTTCACCTTGTCCGTCTTATTTCTAATCTTTGCATTCCTGATGGGTAATGCCGTCTTGGTATTGCCAATTATTTTCGTCCTTCTTGGCGGAGCAATTATCATGAAGAAAGGTGGATACCTTGATGAATATGGATCCTGGCTAGAAAGAGATGATATGCCAGCATGACTGCGGGCATATCATTTAAATTGCGATCTTCCCATACTTAATGCCCTGCTGTCTAAACACAACTGAATATTTTTGCATAAAAAGCCGTATAAGCCATTTGGCTTATACGGCGAAGTGCTAACATGATCAGAGTGGTCGTAGCACCAACCGGCACCAAATCCACTTTTTCACGCCTGCGACCTTTGTCTCCACCTTTAGCCATTTAAACAGTTCCATAATCTGTCCCAAAATTCCGCCAAAAGCTGGCAGTGATCCGAGGTGATCCCAATACATCTTTGCTATATCCATCCTGTGGTGTCTTATATTTTCCCTTAGGATCGCCTTGATTTCGCGAAAAGATTGTTTTGACAGGAACGCGGTAAATTTACGACCTGCCTTGCCCTTAGCAATCTTTATCTCGATCATACTTCCCACGGTAAAGGTCAAGGGCACCTCGCAAAGGTTGATAAACTTATCCGCGTCGTGCCTTGCCTGCACGTTACCAGCAGTTCGTAAGATCACGCCTACATTATTCCAACGAATATAGGTAAAATTGGCCAGTCCCGCTTTCTTACAGCGGTATCTTTTATCTTTATTGTATTTGACTTCCGGGTACTTTTTAATGATTAGTTCATCAATCTGCTCTGCTTTTTTCATTTTCTTTTCTGGAATTTTAAATGATGAATACTCAAAGTATCCATGTCCAGAAAAATTTAGAATCAATGTGGTAAATTCAATCCAATTGCTAATTGCCATTTTTTACCTCCCGGTTATTTTTGGCAGCCTCCCGGCTCTCCCTCAATGAGGGCGGGAAGTTGCCAGACTCCCCTATTGCTGCAAGAAAACAGATCTCGGATATTGCCTTTCCCGTGCCCCTCTTGATCGGCGCCAACCGATCAGGCTTGTACTAAGACTGCCCTGCCTTGGTCCTCGAACGGTGATCAGCAATGCTTCTCCCGCCTCGCTCTCACTTACAGTGAGCCGTTCGGCGGTTACCCGTTTAAATAATCAAGAGTTAAGGAATGGTTAGGCGTTGCGTATCCACATTATGGTTAAGCGATAGAATCCAGAAGAATCGCCTTACTCTCCCCATTATGGGGATTTCTTGTCACGCATAATGCTTCGAAGCAGCTATGGCCTAGCGCCTTTACATTCCGTCCCGGATTGCACCCCCGCCTTAACGCTTTTGGGTGCTTGAAGGGTTGAGCTATTTTTTTGCAAGTCTTACGATATGCAAAATCCCCCTTCCGGCAGGGTTCTGGCATTACTGCCGGCCCCCTGTGTGGGTTCAAACCACGTCTCGATTACCATCACGGTCGCCCGAATTCGATCAGATAGTGAGTAGAAGCTCGCCTTCGCGAGCAGCCCTCGTTCCCACATGGCAGGCTGGTTTCCCAGCACCACGCGGTCTCCCCAGACAGCTATTTAACTAGTTGGCTTACCAGTCATTGACGCTGCTGGACCCTCCCTCTAAAAAACGGCAAATTCTTTAGGGGAAAGCGTGATCTTGTTTCTTGCTTCGGCTTTTGGATTATTTTGCTATTTCGACAGGTCGACAGATTCCTTGGCGACGGTGATGGCAGGGTGGTCGAGAGGATCCTCGTTTTTCCCACCTTTTTTATGTATTCGCAGCCCATGGGCCTAATTGTATGATCATTCTGCCCGCTTACTTTTGAGGTGTTCGCAGCAGGTTGCAGCTACCATTTTTCTAATTCTTAATTATCCTGAAATTACATTCGCCCGCAGGTACAGATATTCTGATTTACTTATCGACTTTTCACCTCTATCACCCAGATTCTTGTTAGAGGTTCGCGTTTAACTTTACCAGCCGAGATTTTTCACGGGGTTCTCGACTTTCTAATTAACTGTTCGTTGCCGACCCACTACCCTGTCAGTGGTGTTCAGCGGTCTACTGAAATTTATAATTTGTTTGTATTTTACCATACAAATAAAAACATTCAAGCATTATTTAAATAAAATCATATAATTACATTAATTACCAAGTTTTACTTTACGCTACTTTTATTTACTTTCAGTTACTTTAAGTCAAAGGCCGTTCAGTGCATTATTCGATTTATTTGACCAAGACCTTAAATGAAAAAAATAGTCACTTCTTTCGTTGCTTTTAAGGCTATTCGCAAATTGAGGTCGAAAACCAATTAGAAACCACGTGAAATCGACTCGTCAAATGCATATCAGCTAAGGTTGGAATGTGCGGTTGATGTGGTAGAGATTGAAAATGAATGATAAGCATGTTTAATTTGTATGATCATGATTCCTTTTGCCAGGAGATCCATGCCTTCATATCTTTCAAAAATATATTTTTAAGCTCTTCCGGTTGAATTATCTTGATATTGGGTAGCCAAACCTTAATAGTGTTTTTTATTTCGTCAAGGCTGCCTACTTTGAAGGAAACAATGATTGCGCCATCCGTCAGCTCCTGCTTGATCTCCTGATGCGGAAGCACCTTGCGGCGACGAAAGTAATGAGCGCAGGATTTATCAACTTCTACAACGACTTCAATATTTCTTTCCGCGGAAAACCAGATATTGCCGCTTTCCTTTAGCATCCGGTCAACCTGCGCTGGCACGCAGCGGAAATTTTTATTAAGAGGTTTGAAGTCCTTGATCTTATCTAATGCATACCGCTTAAATTGTTGATCGCGAAGATCCTTTCCCACTAGATACCAGAATCCGTCGAAGAAGCAGACTCGATAAGGTTCTACGCTAAATTCATGATGAGAGAAGCCCTCATATAGAAATGTCCCTTGCCTCTTTTCACGAATAGTTTTAACAATCTTATTGAACTGGCGTTTGTCTAAAATTACGGAATCATCAATTTTGATGAAAACCGGGGAGGTAGTCACATCCTCATACAGTTTATTAAAGATGTCACCCGCTGCCTGCTCAAATGGTTCGCCAAGTTGCCCGACGAGATTCTTGATGGCAATAACCATAGCAAGTTCCGTATCATCAAAAACATCAAAATTTTTTAATAGGGTCTTGTCGATTTGATAATTGCCGCGGAATGGTTCATTTAAAGGAAAATCGGCTTCCTTTAGCAGTATAAGATCTCTTTGAATGGTCCTTGGCGTTGTTTGAAAATGTTTGCTCAGCCAAGTTGTGGAAACCTTCTCTCGTTCCATAAATATCTTAAGAATCTGACCGAGGCGAATGAGGCGCTTTTTGGGGTTTTCTGTAGCCTTCATTGTTAATTCTCCTTTGACTATGATCCTACATATTTGGTTTATTATTATAAATCAACGGTGAAACGACAACCGTATGTCTTAAAAAATAATGCGACATACGGTTGTCGTTCTGCTATTGATGAAATCCATTAGTTATGTTTATTACAACCGCAACAGTTATGTTATGCGTTTTTCGAGACAAGGTAGGTATCAGAGTTATCTCATCTGTCATGTGGAATTGTTGAACTTATAAACTGTAAAGTTAATTAAATATTGTGAAAGGAGACTGCGACCATGAGTGTAAATAACCTACCAGAGTACCATGAGCTTTTCCAAGGTGGTGATGGCAACGTTACCCTTAAAGTTCGGTTTGCCAATCGGCAAGAAATAAAAGGGCGTTCATTTCCGCCGAAAAAGATTCATTGGCAAGATGTACAGCGTTTGTTTGATGGACCGAATAGAATGCCATACGAAAAGATGAATTTTGATGAGTGGCCATTCATTGTGAAAAAGATCGAGATTGAACCAGCCAAAGAACAGGTTACTCTGGTAATCACCGAATGAATATTATCATCCATCGTGGCGCTCAGGAAATCGGCGGGACTTGCATCCAACTCTCGACGGCAAATACTACGATCCTTCTTGATCTGGGGTTGCCACTAACTGCGAACAGCAGGAAACTTGATGTATCTTCATTTAAACCGGATGCTGTTCTGATCAGCCATCCTCATCAGGATCATTTCGGCCTTATTGATACCCTTGATCCGTCCATACCGGTGTATATAGGCGAGTTGGGAAAACACCTTATTGATGCAACGCGAATCCTTTTAAGTAATAAACTGCACGCTAACGAATTTCGTTATTTCAAAAGTTGGCAGCACTTTTCAGTGGGGGACTTTAAAATTACGCCATATCTTGTCGATCATTCCGCCGCCGATGCTTACGGTTTTCTGATCGAGGCAGAAGGGAAGAGAATATTCTATAGTGGCGATTTCCGGGCGCATGGTAGAAAATCAGTCCTTTTTGATAATATCATTAAAAAACCGCCCAAAGATATTGATCTGCTCTTTATGGAAGGAACCATGCTTGAGCGAAGTAATGACAAATTCCCCACAGAAGAAGCTGTCGAACAAAAAATATATGAAACCATTAAAGACCAGAAAAATATCACTTTTCTCATTTCATCTTCCCAGAACATTGATCGGATTGCGTCAGCTGTCCGGGCCTGCATACGGGCACATAAGACCATTGTAATTGACATATATACGGCTTGGGTCCTTGAACAACTCAAACTCGTATCTGACAATGTACCTAATATGGAATGGGAATTGGTTAAGGTTTACGCTTCTTATAGCCGTGACAATACACTCAAAAAACATCCCGAATTATTCGGCGATTTCCGCAAACGCCTCTACAAGTATCGTGTCCATAAAGAAGAGCTCCAAACCAATCCCCATGATTACTTATTTTTCGGCAAAATGTCTCATTTCAAGATTATTGATTTGTATAAGACAACAAAACCAGCGAACGTCATCTACTCGCAATGGCTCGGTTATCTTTCATATTCGAACAAGGATTATTATGGGGCTGAGGCCATAGCTGCCTATCGAAACGATCCACACGTCAACTTTGTCTATGCCCATACCAGTGGGCATGCGACGGTTGAAGATTTAAAAACATATGCAGCAGCACTGAAGCCGAAAATGTTGGTGCCGGTGCATACTGAACACGCAAATGCCTACTTTCAACAGTTCAAAAATGTGATGGTGCTCAAAGATGGTGAAATCGCAACTATTTAGCTTCAGTAAATTATATCATTAATTTTTAGCCAAGAGGGTTTACATGATAATTGAAAAATCAATATTGGAGACAAAGATGAAGAAGGCATATGCAACAATGCCACTTCCCTCAAAACACACAAAAACCCCCAATCTCAAATGGCCAAGGGATATAGAAGTAATTGAAGAAAGCGGAAAAATAACATTACGTATCAATGAAAATGCGATTCAAAGTAACATGCAATGCAATGTAAGTGCATTTGAGGGTTGGTTACTCGTCTTGAAAGAATTTGTATATAAAGGTTATAAGTTCTCCGTAGAATTTCCAAAAATAAATAAGACAAATAAGACAAATAAGACAACATGGCAGCATTACCAACGGTTTTTGTTTCGCCTTAGCTTCTTTGACTCACTATATGGCAAAGGGAGCCATGAACCGTGGTTCGAACTTAGTGATCCAATAAAAGAACGCCTAAATAGTGACTGTCTCTATACGAAATATCGAAATGAAGGCAGGCTTCAAAGCAACATTGGTAAAAATGGTCGTGGGAAAGGCAAGGATAATCCTACAAAAAACCTATCCGAGTTAAGCGAAACAGAAATTGAGTGGCGGCTGTGCAAAGGTGGGGCGGATAAGGACTGTCTTGTAAGTTCCTTTAATACTGGCGATATCTATCGCCAGTTTCCTGCTTGCGTGTTTCACGACGCAGTTCTTGACGATAATGCTCTTTTTCCAGGAAAAAAGGCCTGCGTGGACTTGGTAGCAGATTCAGGAGATGAAAAATCATTTTGGATATTTGAACTTAAAAAGAAAGGGAATACTCCGCTAGGCATTCTGTCAGAGCTGCTCTTTTATACAGCCATTGTGCGCGATATGATAGCAGGGCATGTTAGAACCCAAAAGCCATCAGATAAAGATTGTTATGATTCTACAAATCTGGTCAAAAATAAAGAAAGAATAAATGCCTGCTTTCTTGCTCCAGACTTTCACCCCCTTTTGATAGAGCCCATAATTAATCGACTTAACGTTGCTTTTGCTCAGTTGAAGAAAAGAGATAATTTGTGTTCGGTCGTTTTTCACAAAGCCATCCTTGATATAGACAAGAAAGGAAAGCTTTTCGTAAGCAGTTCTTTTACCCAATAATTTTGAAAACGGAGACAATATATTCATGAGTGAAATTGAATTCTGGATTGGTGTCGATCTGGACGGAACGCTGGCCGAATATCATGGCTGGATTGGAGTCCAGCATATTGGGAAACCGATCACGCCTATGGTTGAACGTGTTCAGCGCTGGATAGGCGAAGGGAAAAAGGTCAAAATCTTTACTGCACGAGCTTCTGAAGGTCCAGCGGCAATTGAATTCATTCACGCCTGGCTCGACAAACAAGGACTTCCCAGACTTGAAGTTACTAATGTTAAAGACTTCGGCATGACTGAACTTTGGGATGATCGCTGCATTTCCATAGGAACGAATACGGGTCAAATAAAAAATCACTCAGACTGATTGGATAAAAATATGGCAAACGCAAAAGCAGATTTTGTCCACCTTCATCTTCACACGGAATACAGTCTCCTTGACAGCACCATTCGTCTTACTGATCTTTTCGAAAAGGCAAAAAAATATAAGATGGCTGCTATAGCCATGACTGATCATGGCAATCTCTCTGGTGCAATCCAGTTTTATCAGCAGGCCCAAAAAACCGGGATCAAACCGATCATCGGCTGCGAAATCTGCGTCGCGCCCAGGAGTCGTTTTGATAAGCAGAAGTCCACCATCGTTGAATCCACACGTCCTTTAATTCTCCTTGCCAAAAACATACAGGGTTATAAAAACCTGCTGAAGCTGGTCTCAGCCGCTCATATCGAAGGCTTTTGTGGCCATCCGCGTGTGGACAAAGATTTGCTTAGGCAGTATTCTGAGGGACTCATTGCATCGAGCGCCTGCCTGTATGGCGAGATAGCTTCCAATATTGTTCGGGGAAACATGGATGAAGCGCGGATTGTCGCCTGTGAATATCGAAAAATATTCGGTGAAGACAATTTCTACCTGGAAATCATGAAACATGGCATTTCTGATCAGAAGATTGCCAACCAGGGCTTGATTGAACTGAGCGAGGAACTGTCCATTCCACTAGTCGCGACTAATGACTGTCATTATCTAAATGCCGAACATGCTGAAGCTTACAATGTTCTGGTGTGCATCCAGAAGGGAGAAACCATTGAATGCAATGACTGCATACCGATAACATCGGATCAATTTTATGTCAAATCACCAGCTGAAATGCAGAGTCTTTTTGCTACAATGCCGGAATCCATTGCCAATACAGTCAGCATTGCCGATAGGTGCAATCTAGAACTGGAATTTAATAAGTTTTATTTACCAAATTTCGTGCTGAAAAATACGGAGGAAACTTCGGAATGTTATCTGGAACGCAAAGCCGTGGAAGGGCTGGAAAAGCTTCTGCCCACTATTATGAAATACCAAAATGAGGGAGCGGCTGTTGTTCGGGAAAAATATAATAAACGCATGCATACAGAGTTGGAGATTATTAAAAAATTGGGGTTTTCAGGCTATTTTCTAATAGTGTCTGATTACGTCAATTATGCCAAACGCCATGATATACCGGTAGGACCGGGACGTGGTTCTGTTGCTGGAAGTCTTCTCGCTTATGCTCTCAGAATCACTGATATCGACCCTATTCGGTACAATTTATATTTTGAAGGATTTCTGAATCTCAATAATATCAGTATGCCGCATATAGATATTGATTTTTGTCAGGAAGGGGTGGAGAAATTAATCAAATATGTAACAACAAAATATGGCAGAAATAAGGTCTCCAAAATTGTAATGTTTGAAAAAATGACGGCCAAAGCGGTTATCCATGACGTAGGCAGAGTAATGAACATTCCTTATGGCGTTGTGGACAAGATTGTTAAGCTGGTACCGAATGTCTTTAATATCTCTCTTGCAGATACTTTAAAAATGGAGCCCAGATTTGCCGAGGAATGCAAGATGAATCCTCAAATTGACAAGCTACTGTCACTTTCACTAATTTTGGAAGGCCTTAACCGCCATTCATCTATTCACGAAACATGTGCTGTTATTTCAGAAACGCCTTTGGTTGAAACTGTCCCCCTGTTTGCACAGAACGACGATATTGTTTCTCAATTCACTATGAGAGATATTGAGGCAGTCGGACTGACGATGTTTAATTTCTTGGGGCTCAAGGCACTAACTGTAATTAAAAACACCTTGAATTTAATCAAAAAATCAAAAGGAATTGAAATTGACATTTATAACTTGCCACTCGATGATGCAGAAACATATGACCTGCTGATGAAAGGCGATACCGATGGTGTTTTTCAGTTTGAAAATCCCGGAATCAAGGCACTTCTGATCAAGTTTAAACCGGATCATTTTGAAGATTTGATGGCTTTAATTGCTGTATACCGTCCGGATCCAATGAAAATAATAACTGAATTTGTCAATCGTAAAAATGGCAAAATAAAAATCACTTATGAACTGCCACAGCTTGAACCCATTTTAAAAGAAACATATGGAATCATCCTTTATCAGGAACAGGTCATGCAAATTGCCAATGTTATAGGTGGCTATACAATGGCCGAAGCCAATACATTGCGCAAATTGCTGAGCAAGGGAAGAAGCGTAGAAATTGAAAAAGGTAAGCTTAAATTCCTAGCACGAGCTAAAGAACAACTGATAAACGAAAATCAAGCTAAAGCAGTCTGGAACAAGATGGAAACATTTGCCAAATATGGTTTCAATAAGTCTCATAGCACCTCCTATTCAATGATCTCTTATCAAACGGCATATCTAAAGACGCATTACCCCGTTGATTTTGAGGAGGCATTGATAAGCAATAGAAAGTGATTATAAGAAAAACTTCTTAGGTGAATTATGCCTGATAAATAACGGCCTAATATTTTCTTAAATGTAATTTCGTAAAAACCAAACTTACACATAACTTTCTGAAAGTCTTATGCAAGTATCATTGCGCTGCTGTAACAGATTTCTGATGCAAATCATGCTAAATTAATACAAGTTTGGTCTTGGCACATGGAAGCTGCCGTCTGGCCAAATCGAGAAGAAATATGGAAAATAATGATTTAGCTTCGTGACAAACGATTGAGATTATCAAGGAGAAAGCTGCATTATTATGATTAGTCAGTAGCCGCCGACCGCCCCTTTTCTTGCCGTCTTAATATAGTCTAAAGCGGTGGAAAGCGGATGTCATACATGCCGATCTGTACAAACAGTCTCGAATGATAACCAGTGCTTTCTTTTGAGCGATAATCGTTGATTCGGCGGGCTGTCCAATGTCGAGACTTATAGAAATGGTTGTCATAAAATTTAATTAGACACTGGCTGTCAAAAAAGTGCAGCCTTGATTATTGATTTCATCTTCAAAATAAATAGATTCGGCTATGCGCAGATTTTATATAGATTCATTCGACAAATATAACCAAGAAAAAGCGGCTATTCTGGCGGTTCAATCGTTTCCTCGATGCCCAACTTTTTGAGCGCGGCCTGTGCCTTCAGTGCGGTTTTGTAAGCTGCCAGCATGTCTTCTCGGTAGTTCGAAAATCTGTAGCGACTAGACTGTTCACTCAGTTCGCGCACCATACCTTTGTAACCTAGGCTACGAATGTCCCTATACTCCTCTATAACATTCTGGGCAACGCGGATTTTGTCTTTCTTGCGTCGTTCTCGCATATAATCGCGCATGTAATCAAGGTTCCTGGTTTGCCACAACGCCTTAGTCCCGGCGCGTCGTGCTTTGCGTTCTGTAGTAGTCAATGCTTTGCGCCCGGGACCAGGTGCCTGCATACGGGGCTTGCCATCCTTCTTGTATCCATACATTGCAGCACCGGACACCTTGTTGATAATCGTTCGCTTGCGTTCCAGTATCTCTGCCATGCGCTGGTCCAGAGTGCCGTCAGCAATGAGGTATGTGATCACCACCTGATCAACCTGACCTATTCGATGAATGCGGTCCTCAGCCTGGTCCAGTGCGCCGGGCGTCCAATCCAGTTCCACCACAAGTGCCCGCTTGGCGGCGGTCAGCGTGATTGCCGTTTGGGCGGCTTTGAGGCTGCAAATGATGAGCCTTGCCCCTGGGTCGTGCTGGAAGGTATGGATAGCTTTGCGTCGCTCACTGAGTGTCATGTCGCCCTTGATGGATAGCGGTTTTTGCCCATCCGCACCCAGCGCCGCAATCAGAGCGTCCTGCACCTCAATGTGATAGGCAAACACAACAAGTTTCTGTTTTTCGTCATTAACAATTTTGCGGATCACCTTAACTGCGGCCCGAACCTTACCTGTCCCGGCAAGCTGTCGCAGTGCGGTCAGCCGCCGGAGCGCGTCGGCGCGATCCGACTGGCTGGCAATATAGATATGATTAAGGTCGAAGAACTCGTCATCCTCATCGATTCCAAGGCACCTGGCCGCCATCTGCAACTGGGTACTTTCATCATCATTGTGTTTCTTCTTGTCAATCTTGATTACTGTCTTTAACCATTCCGAGAAATCATGCGTCGCTTTCTGGTATTCGTCGCGGTTGTGGATCTCGATCGGCAGAAAATCATGCTGCTTTGCTGGCAGATCCTTGAGCACCGCTGCTTTTTCGCGCCTGACAAACCGGCCCGTTGCGCGAATCCTATTGGCGAGTTCCCCGAGATTCTGCGCACCGGAGAAATCCCAGTACCCACCGAAATAAGCACGGCAGTGAACGGCCGCGCAGTATCGCTTGGCGAAGTACCAGAAGCCGCCGAGTTCCTGGAGCATCTCCGGTAGCAGCTTCAAGATGGTTAGCAGTTCACTTGGGCGGTTCATGACCGGTGTGCCGGTCGACGCGATGATCCTACCAATCTTGTTGTCCTTGCAAAAAGACGCGACAGCTTTGGTTCGCGCAGAATCGTGGCCCTTAAGATATTGGGCCTCATCCGCCACCAGAGTCGCGGGACGAGTGATCGCTAGGCGATCCGTCTCTTTGCCGAACATCTCATAGTTGAGAATGATGATGTGGGCCTGCTCTGGCGGCACTCCTTTATCCGCCTTCGCGATTTTGCCGCCGAGGACAGCAACCTTTCGCTGCGGCAGCCAGCTCGCCACTTCATCGCGCCAGTTCAGAAGTGCTGTGGCGGGGGCGACGACAATGGCAGGGTAGGCTTTAGTCGATTCCAAGGCGCCCAGGATCTCGATTGTCTTTCCGAGTCCTTGTTGATCAGCCAGGATGACTTGATGGTGTTTCGCAATAGATTGGATGCCGACCCACTGATGCGGCATCAGTTTGGCCGCAAAGTCGGGCGGCAAGGTCGAAACAAGCGAATCGCGGATCTCATCCGGAAGGGCCAAAGATTGCGTGCGGCTATAGTTCTCACTCTCTCGCTGGTGGAGAAGTTCGACCTGCTCTGACAGTAATTTGGCGCAACACTCGATCGCCCATGAGAGGTAGGAGTGCTCATCGAGCCCATTCAGCCAGAGCAATGCATTGCCAGCGTTCCAAGAGTTAAGGGGGATGGAAAAACTGGTGGTGTCGGGAAAGCGATAGCCAAAGGACACGTCGCTGCCGCTGGTACCGCTAGGATTGTCATCGTCAATCTCATTGATCATACCGCGCACTCGGCGGGCATTGACGCCGCTGATGATCAACTCATTGCCGTCAACCTTGACCTGCCGGACTCTCTGAAAATTATTCCATTCGGCTGTTTTGTTGAGCGTAAGACCGAATTCCTGGGCAAGAGATTCGACGTCGGCGGCGTTTTCAGAACAACAATCGGCTGACCAAATCTTTGATTCCTTGTCCCAGCGTGAGCCTATGAGGCTGCGCATAACATGGAGGACCTTCTCATTGTAGTCCGTTTTAACAAACAAGCGATTGCTTTCAACCCAGATCTCGCCTTTGATTAAGTCGCGCTTCTTGAGCCGTTCGGTTGCCTTTGGCCGACTGGACAGCAGGGTTTTTACTGCATTCAGATCAAGTTTAATGTTGCTAATCCATTGTTTTTGATACTTAACGACTAGGCCAGCCGCAGCCAGTAGCTGGCGTTCCGTCCAAGGTTCTTTTTCGACCAAAGCATGGCCCAGGATTGTGTCGCAGCCATTGAATCCAACGCCATCGGCGGTTTGAGCGTAGTCGCAACGACTGGCCAGATAATTCAATGCCCGGCGGATGTCATGAGAAAACGTATCTGATATCATGATGCATACTCCTCTTGTTTTCTGTCATTATCATTACATAATAGAAATACGACCAAGTCAAGTTAGATAATTGAATATATTGTTATATGTCCTTAACAAATAATGGACCAACCTGTTTTACGGCGGCCCACAAGCCGCTGGGCTGCGGGAATGAAGACATTGAGCATTGATCTAATATGGATATCTACATTCATTTTATTCTCCAACTTTTTTAATATTAGCAAGAAATCCTTCAGCAATCGATATTATCAAGTCTTTTGCTCCCTTTTGTGCTGCTGATAGATTTTTAACGATGATTCGGTGACCACCAAACTCATCTATTTCTACACTATACTGCAAAACATAATTCAGTAACTTCTTTTGAATTTCGTTTATAAAATGTTCCCAAATATTAAAAGAAAACTTAATACTTGCGTCATCTTCCATGCCGTACTTTGTCCGCAGTAACTCACTCATCACATCCCAGCATAAAATATTATTAGTATGGAGAAATGCATCGACCAAGTCTTCCTTGAAGGTCCAGAAGTCGATAATAAATCGGTAGGGCAGACCTCTTTTTTTTGATATGGCGTTGGCTTTCTCTATCGGGATATGGAGAGTTGTTTCGTAGAAAGGATCTTCCTTAAATACTATACCCAAGTCATCTATTATGTCATCGGGTAGTCTATTGAAGAATTCAATAGCAACTTCGTGTGCTCTTCCTGTTGTGTCCCATGTCGCTGAACTAAAAGTTATTGATCGAAAATTATTGACCGAAAAATAAGTTATTTTATCTGTCATATTTTATCCTTATTAGGTTGTTTTTAAATATTCATTTTTGAATGTTTTTTGCTTCTCATCAAAAGTGATCAGGCACTGCTCCATATATGATTTCACATCCTCCCATCGATATTTAACAGTCTTTTTCCCAACTTTGCAGTAATGAATACCCCGTCTTAAATGCCGATCATTTCGCAAGGTTGCAATAGCGATTCCTGTCATCGCCGCCACTTCTTTTTCGCTTAAGTAAATCTTTTCCAAAAGCTCACCCGTTTTTATCCCGGGGAGTTTTACTTTTGCCAATTTGTCTTGATTTGTTTTTTCCGTCATGTCACAAGACCTCCTAAAATGATTTACAATTACTATTATAAAAAAACCCGTGACCCTATTGTTTTAACAAGTGACCGCTGAACGCCGGAGTACTTTCGTCAAGTAGCAATTTGCTTGTGTCTGGCATTTAGGAAGGTTGATCATATTTCATTCCTTTGCAGTATTAGATTGATTGATCAGATCTCGAATATCTTCAACCTTCCAGACACTTATTCTTGCTGATAGTCGGTAAGGTCGAGGATAGATGCCCTTTTTAATTCCGGCATACCAAGTGGAGCGAGATACAGGAATTATAGCTGGCATTTCTTTCGTTCCCAGTATTGTATGCAACCTCAAATAACCTTCGGTAGGTAGATTTTTATGACTCACTAGTTGTTAAATCCTCCTTTGTTTTTTAATTTTGTGGGATGTTTATGGCCAACCAAAATCGCGTAAAGGAGTTTATTTAACTGTCGTTGAATAATCCAGACTAACCAATTATTGATAATTGATTTTCGGTAAGGAAGGAAAAATCTAATGTATTTTAATATTTATACTTGATGTCTTAATTTTCCAGATAAATATTTTTGTAATGAATCTTGTGTAATATCTTCATTGGTAATTCTTTTAATATATTTTTCCAGTATACGCTTTGCTAAATCTACTTTTCCCTTATCATCTCGTACGGATTTCCAAACAAAATTCATATCTGATGATTTTAATACCATACAATTGGCAGAAAATTTCTTAGCCTCGGCTTCGTATGTCGAATCTTTTACAGGATAAAATTTATCTAAAATCACCAGTATTTCAGGTATCGCTTTTTCTATAAGTTTTTTATGCTCAATCGTTAATACAAATTTCTTTTGCTTTTTATTTCCGGGACCATAATTCTTCTTATTTCTATCTATTTTAAGAAGTTCATTTGTAGCCTTTTCTATATTTATTGTAAGTTTCCTGTCCCTGTAATCATCAACCATTTGCATGTTTCTCAAAGTTGAAATAAATTTCTTATCTTTCAAACTTTCATCGGGCCATAACGATACTTGTGCTCGGGCATACAGCACTCTTCGTTCATCTACTTTCTTTAAATTATGACTTGATCTTTGCGCTTCCCATTCCTCTGCAATATCTATTAAACATCCTCTTATAAATTTTTCGCCTTTGGCTATTGTAAATAGCAATTTCTCTAATAATCTTTCTGACTCACGGATCTCTATAACTAATTTTTGCCGATTGCCATCTCGAAAATACTCTTCAACTTTCCAAACCTTATCATTCTTTTTTTCGTAGGATTCTACTCTTTGAATCCAATCTTCTAAACATCTTTTAAAAGCATCATAATTATCTTCAGTCACTGTATCTAAAAAAAAGAACGATTGCACAAGATCGAGTGTTTTTTCTTTCGTACTGAAATCTTTGAAAGCATAATTATTTCTTATAAAATGCCATGCTATTTCAATGGCATTGTTAATATCTTGCAAGTTAGGGTTTGATGAATATTCACATTCAATCACATCTTCTTCTTCGCATTTCAGGATTGCATCAGCTATAAACAATGGCACAATAATGTTATTGGTAATTACAACACTTATCCCAAAATAATTAGAGTCTGCAAAAGAGGCTCTTTTGCACTGATTAAAAATATCTTCTTCATTTATAATTATTTTTACATCTTTCTTCGCATTCCTTAGGAGTTCGTTTTGTACTTCAATTAGAAAATCATAAATTGGAAGGCACGACTCACTATAGCGATGTGCTTCAATGAGCTTGTACATTTCTAAAACTTTTTTTGGATCATTGTTCTCAACCATATAAATAAGCCCTTCATCAAAAAATTCTTTTTAATGGAATTACTTTGGTACCTGTTTTTGACCCAGATAGTTTGCAATAATGTATTTTTTTGGAACCTACAATGGTACTATAGATTCCAAAAACTGTAGTGCTCTGTTCACATTTCTACTTATTGCTCGGTTAGAAAATAAATTATCCATTTTTTTACTATCTCATCCGGCGTCATTTTACGCCATCGCTTTAGTTCTTCAGTAAACGTCATTTTGAACCTCCCTTCGGGAAGGCTATCACCTTTGCCCCGACCTTTAATCCATCTAGATAATCAGCCCATGTCTGCATCATCTTCCGGCGTTCAGGCAAGTGTTTCGTTCGATTATAGGCTCTGCCTAATACGTCAAGAACTCTATGCGCTAATTGCGCCTCAATAAGATCAACACGGACTTGCAAAACTTCATCTAATATCGTTCGCGCCATTGCCCGGAAGCCATGCGGTGTCATTTGTTCCGCAGTGTAGCCCATATTTCGGAGCGCGGCCAATATCGCATTATTGCTCATCGGTCTGCTCGATGTCCTTCCTGGAAAAACATAAACCCCGCCGCCTGTAAGTGGTTTTACTTCGTTCAGAATCTCAAGAGATTGCCTTGATAGAGGTACGATATGCGGCAACCGGAGTTTCATTTTGTGTGCTGGGATATTCCATTCGGCATTTTCAAAATCAAGTTCGCTCCACTCCATGTGGCGAAGCTCGCCCGGTCTGACAAATACAAGCGGCGATAGCCTGAGAGCACACCGCACGATAAACGAACCATGATAACCATCGATAGCCCGGAGAAGCTTGGCGACTTCCTTCGGCTCTGTGATGGCTGCCAGATGTCTTTTCTGTGCAGGTGGTATTGAACCTATTAGATCCTGCGCCAGATTGTGCCGGGCGCGTCCGGTGGCAGTGGCATATCTAAATATCATATTGCAGATACCTCTCAACCGGTGCGCCCCGTCTATCGCGCCTCGTGCTTCTGTGCGTCTTATTGCCGCCAATAACTCCGGCGCTGTAATATCCTTGATTGGCCGTTTGCCAATCCACGGGAAAAGATCAAGCTCCAGGCGCCGCATGTATTTTAGAGCGTGGCCTTCCGCCCATTTTGTTTTAAATTTGTTGTGCCATTCTCTGGCTATGACCTCGAAGGTTTCAGTTTCTTCAACCTTGGCCTGTTTCTGTGCCTTACGAACCGCGCCGGGATCAACGTTATTTGCAAGCAGCCTCCGTGCATCGTCGCGCCGTTGACGTGCATCGTAAAGGTTTACTTCGGGATATTTACCGAAGGCGAGTAATTTTTCTTTTTTCCCTTTGCCATCATTATCGAAGCGATACTTGAAGCGCCATAGCTTGCCGCCCGTTTCTGTGATGTACAGATAAAGACCTTCGCTGTCAGAAAGCTTATAAGATTTTTCTTTCGGCTTTGCGTTACGGACCTTCACTTCATTGAGTGGCATGTGATTACCTCGTTTTGGGGGTATCTTGTTTTTATGCTGGGGGTATTTTGGGTAATTGTACCCCCAAAAACGCCGGATGTTGATAAATCTTATAGCACGTAATTGGACAAAGAACAACAAAAAACCCGCTCTGGAAGCGGGTTTCGTGGACTTCTTTGGACTTTATTGGATGAGGTCTTGGTGGAGATGAGGAGGATCGAACTCCTGGCCTCGGCGTTGCGAACGCCGCGCTCTCCCAGCTGAGCTACATCCCCGACCGAAAAAACGTGGCGAGCATATAGATAGTTTGCGCAAGTGTCAAGAATTAGTTGGCGAAAGGACGAGCGCTGAAAAAACAAACCCCCCTCGCAAATCTTAATCTTGGCTTGACAAAACAGACCCGTTTTTTCTATACTCTCACCCGTGTCGGAGATCATCGGATTACCAGATATGCGATGGATTGACCGCTCGACAAAGAAATCTTGATAATAACCGTTTTTTTTAGATTAAAATAAAATACACGGGAGACAGCCATGGCAAAAATCGACGCTTTTTTCCAGTTGATGCATGAACAGGGTGCATCCGACCTCCATCTTGTTTCAGGCCAGCAGCCGGTCATCAGAATACGCGGAGACCTCGAACGCATCAAATACGATGTTCTCACCAATGAAAGTTTGAAGCTTCTTTTGTATGAAATCACGCCCGAAAATAAAATTAAGGTATTTGAAGAAACGGGGGATGTTGATTTTGCCTATGAAATACCCGGACTGGCCCGTTACCGCGCAAATTTTTTCCAGCAGAAATACGGGATCGCCGGCATCTTCCGTGAAATTCCCAGCACGATATTGACCTGTGAACAGCTGGCACTGCCCACGGTTTGTTCCAAACTGGCCCAGCTGCCGCGCGGTCTCATTCTGGTCACCGGACCGACCGGCTCCGGTAAATCGACAACGCTTGCGGCCATCATCGATGAAGCAAACCGGACCCGCAAAGACCATATTATCACGGTTGAAGATCCGATCGAATTTGTCCACCAGAGCCAGAGCTGCGTTGTCAACCACCGGGAAGTGGGTGTCCATACCAAAACATTCAGTTCGGCGCTGCGCGGCGCTTTGCGTGAAGATCCGGATATCATCCTGGTCGGCGAATTGCGCGATCTGGAGACGATCTCTCTGGCTGTTGAGGCGGCCTCCACCGGCCATCTGGTTTTCGGCACATTGCACACGACCAGCGCGCCCAAGACGGTGGACAGAATCATTGAAGTATTCCCCTCCAGTGAACAGATGCAGATCCGTTCCACTCTGGCCGATGGTTTGCGGGCAGTCATCGCTCAGGTTCTGTTTAAAAGAATTGATAAGAAAGGGCGCTGCGCCGCGATGGAAATTCTGATTGCTACTGCGGCGGTTCGCAACCTCATCCGCGAATCCAAAACTTTCCAGATTCCTTCCATGATGCAGACCGGTAAAAAATATGGCATGCAGCTCCTGGATGACGCCATTATGGATCTTGTCAATAAAGGGTGGATCAGTGGCGAAGAGGCTTACAACAAGGCCAACGATAAATCTAAATTCCGACAGCTCCTGAAAAGTCCGCCCACGGACTTTACCGAGGCATAAGACATATCGAGGTTTACTTATGAGAAAACAGGAAATTGATAATATCTTGATGAAAATGCTGGAGTCTCATCGCGGCATTTCCGATCTGAATCTGACGGTGGATAAACCTTTTCAGGTGGAAGCTTCAGGCCAGTTGACAGGTGTTGATCTGACGCCGCCCTTTACAAAATTAACGCCGTTTCAAACGGAAATTTTTGCCTTGAACCTGATTAATCAGGACCACCGTCTTCTCAATGATCTGCTGACCACAGGCTCCTGCGATTTATCCTATGAACTGCCCGGTGTTGCCCGGTTCCGCGTCAATATTTTCTCACAGCGCGGTCATTACTCGATTGTTTTAAGAAAACTGGAAACCACGATACCATCCTGCGCGGACTTGAAGCTGCCGGATGCCTATTACCGCGTCGCCGGCGAAAAAAACGGCATTGTGCTGGTAACCGGGTCCACGGGCAGTGGTAAATCCACATCGCTTGCCGCCGTGATTAACGAAATAAATGAGCAGAAATCAATCCATATTATTACACTGGAAGATCCTGTGGAATTTACGCACCGGCAGAGAAAGGCCACCATCAATCAGCGGGAGATGGGTAAGGACTTCGACAACTTTTCCAGCGGCCTGCGCGCCGCGCTCCGCCAGGCGCCCAAAGTCGTGCTGGTCGGTGAAATGCGCGACCGCGAATCCGTGGAAATCGCGCTTTCCGCCGCGGAAACCGGCCACCTTGTTTTGAGCACGCTTCACACGGTTGACGCCGGCTCTACCATCAATCGTATCCTGGGCATGTTTCCTTCGGAGGAAGAAAATCAAATCCGCATCCGTCTGGCGGATACCGTGCGTTGGATCATCTGCCAGCGCCTGTTGCCCAAGGAAGGCGGCGGACGTGTCGCTGCTTTTGAAGCCCTGGGATCCAATTTGCGGGTGAAAGATACGATTCTGCACGGGGAATCCGAAGGGAAATCATTTTACGATATTATGGAACAGAGCAAGGCCTTCGGGATGATGAGCTTTGACAGCTGCATCGTCGATCTTTATCAAAAGGGAATGATTTCCGAAGATACAGCCAAGGCTTACGCCTCCAATAAATCGAACGTCAACAGGGGTATTGACGCCATCAAGAACACCCGTGGCGAAAAAACAACGGATATCGGAAAACTGGAAGTGGACCAGGGGTACGGCAAGCCTCAGGTCAGTGTTCCGCCCTGGCAGAAAAAATAAAAATGCCTTGCCGGTAATTTAGTGCAAAGGAGATCAGTAATGTCTGCTGAAGCGACAATAGCGGCACCTGCGGGTGCAATGGATGATGCCGAAGGCCGTCCTTTTGGTTTCATGGCGCCGGAAGGCGATACGGCTATGGTTTGTGAACAGGACCCCGCCGCCCGGGAAAAAATAGTCAGCATGCTGAAAAGCAAGGGATACGCTGTTGTGGAAGCGAAGTCCTGCGGAGAGGCTATCAAATTCATGCGTTTTCAAATTTTCAACGTCATAGTCGTCAATGAAAATTTTGATACGCCGGCCGGCAATGTAAACAGCATTGTGTGGAATCTGGAAGGCCTGCCGATGGTTACCCGCAGGCAGACTTTTGTCGTGCTGATCAGCGCGGCTTTGAAAACATTGGATAATATGACGGCTTACAATAAAAGCGTCAATGTCATCATCAATAAAAGCCAGGTGGATAACATTGAGACTATCTTTAAAAAAGCCTTAGCGGAGCATGAAAGTTTTTATCATGTGTTTAATGGCATTTTACGCAAACAGCAAAAAGTTTAGCCGTTTTTCCTGACGGCGCCGGCTTGCCGCATGGTGTCTTATGCCGGTTATGTTTGCCCCAGGGCCTTACGTGCCGCTGCCAGATTCTGGCAGTAGGGAGGCAGGTTTTCGTAGTCAATGGCTTTTTGAAAAGCAGCGGCCGCCCGGCCGAATAGTTTTTCTTTCATGAAGGTATTGCCCATCCGGTTGTAGTAAGTGCCGGCGCTGCCCTGATCGAGTCTGGCGGCTGTTTCGTAGGCAAGCAGCGCTTCATCGGTCTTGCCCAGGCCAATCAGTTCATCTCCCAGGCAACAGTAATATAGCGGTTGAGACGGGTTGGCGGCAGTGCATTTTTCCAGCAGTCTTTTAGCCTCGGCGTGGCGTCCGTCTCTGGCAAACAAATCGGCTATCTTGAAATAATAACGGTCAACCTGCTCCGGATCAATTTTACCCGCCTGCAAATAAGCGGTTTCACTCTCCTCTGCGCGTCCGGCGGCAAAGAGAGCCTCGCCCAGGCGGCACCAGAAAGCAGGATTGTCTTCTTCCAGCGACGCGAGTTTTTTAAAAACGTCGCAGGCCTTATCGCTCCGGCCGGCCAGAAAATAGGCTGTTCCCAGTTCTTCCAGCAGCCCGACATCCTGCGTCTGAACGCTCACGGCTTTTTCGCAAAGAGCGACCAGTTTTTCATTTTGACGTTCCTGCTTGTAGATCCGCACCAGCTCATCATAGGCGAACCCGGTGAAGACTTTGCGTTGAAGTTCCCGATCCAGCAGCATTTCCCAGTAGGAAATGGCGCATGCTTTATCTCCGTTATCCCAGGACGCCCAGGCCAGACGAAGCAGCACGGATTCTTCCCGGGGATAAATTCCGTGAATGTTTTCGAGAAGGGCGATGGCTTCCCCGTACTTCCCCTGTTTCAACAGATCGTCGGCTGTGTCGAGCTTTTGAATAATTTTGTCGTCTTGAATCATAATGTCAAAAAAAAAGGGGGGAGAATCTTCTCCCCCCTTTTCATTAATGGCAACTGCAGGAACCGCAACCGTCACCTTCGGCCAGGTTGGCTGTCAATTTAAAACCTGCCCCCTGAGGCGTCGTAATGAAATCAATGTTGATCGGTTTAACCTGGTTGAATAGATCTTTTTCAATGATGAATTTCGTTCCTTTTTCATCAATCACTTCATCTTCATTCTTAGGCTCGTCCAGAGCCATACCCAAAGCGGGCCCGGATCACCCCATTGACATGGTTATGCGAATCGCCGCATCAGCATTTTTGTCCTTGAGAAAGTCCTTAATGACTTCCAAGGCCTTGTCTGTAACTGTCAGCATTTATACTCCTCCTTATTAACGATGTCTTTTCGACATCAAACTTTTCGCTAACTTATCCATAAATGGTTCATTGTCAATTACAATTTTGCCCAAGCCTGTTAAGCTGATGTATTCACTAAGTAAAGACAGAATTTGTTTCTGTTGACATTCATTGCTTACCTCAGCTATTATTTCTTCGTTCAAATATCCGACAAGGGAGACGCTTTATGATGAAAAGCCTGAAAGCCATTCTTGTTATCATGCTGCTTATGACATCCGGACCTGTTCTGGCCGAGAATTTTACGGTGAAGGGCGATATGGCATCCACGATCCATTACGAATTGCAGCATCAGATTACGGCCGGCGATTCCATGAGAAAATTAACTTTAAGCTTTGTCGCGCCTGAAAGCTTTGATTCTCCCACGTACAAACAGCAGATCACTAATTTTAAAGTCAAATTTACGCCGGAGGCCGAGGAAAGAACGGAAAACACCGACGCCCGCGGCAATAAGATCATCCAGGCTTCCTGGACCACGGTGCCGGGGATTGTTGACGCCGTCATATCTTTCGACGCTCAAACCAATACCGGCTTGAAAGCCATTGACTCGGAGGCGCCTTTTCCGCTCACCAAAGTGCCCGATCATCTCAAAGTTTACCTGCAGGCTTCCGAACAGGTGCAGACGAATGATCCGGCCATACGGGAGCTTTCACTCAAACTGACCAAAGATGTCAAAACACAGTTCGATGCCGTCCAGAGAGTGGTGAGCTGGGTGGTGGATCATGTCCGCTACGTTAATCCTCCCGTACAGTACGACGCGCTTTATTCCCTGCAATCCGGCAAGGGAAACTGCCAGAATTTTTCTCACCTGACCGCGGCGCTTCTGCGGAATGTCGGGGTTCCGGTGCGGATTGTCAACGGCGTCACCATGAATCAGCCGTTTAATGTGGCCTGGGAAAAGGGTACCCTGACGTTTAAAATGGGGCAGGGCAGGCATTCCTGGGTGGAGGTCTGGTTTCCCGATCTGGGCTGGATTCCCTATGATCCCCAGAATATGCAGTTTTTCATTTCCAACCGCTTTGTCCGCATCGAAGTAGGCGTCGATAATAACGAAACAAAAAATGACGGTCTGGTCCGCTGGGCACAGAGTGCCGGGGCGCGCACCAAACCCAAGCTGCAGGAAAACATTGGCGGCACATTCCTTTCCGATTCCACAAAAGTATCGGCTACGCGCCAGAACTACGGTCCGAAAAATCTTCTTCTGGGGCCCAATGTTCAGGCGCAGTTCAAGAAAATAGAAATGCCTCCTCCTCCGCCTCCTCCGATTGTGATTTCCGCCGACAAAAAGAAAGAGCTGCGCTACAATGTGCCTTATGTTTACGGCAACACGGAATTTCCCGAAAATATTGACTTCGCCTTTCCCCGTGTGACCAAAGACAAGGGAAAGGGTTCTTTTGAAATGTCCCGTAATTTTCTGGTGGAAACGGCGGAGTATGTCACCACTAACGCTACGCAGTATGCTCAGGTTGTTGAATTGGCAAAGCCGGTGACGCTTCATAAAGTAGGACTGGCTCTTCATAAATTCGGCGGCGAGGGCTGGCTCTGGGTGGATGTGTTCAAGGATGAAGGGGGCAAGCCCGGCGATCCTTTATTTACAACGCAGATGATCAACCTGGATGATATATCCGGCAAGCCCGGTTACCGCTGGGTGGACTTTGTCTTCGCCGATAAGGAGAAGCCGGTTTTAATGCCCGGCGCTTACTGGATCGCGCTGGGATTTTCAGGATCGCCGATCATGAACTGGTTTTATACTTACGGCAAGCCTGTCGGGCCTGTCTACGGCACACGTTACAAAGGCGTCTTTGCCGAGGACTGGAGCGGCGCGCTGAATTACGAGTTTAACTACAAAGTTGTGGGTATGACCGTGAAGTGACCAAAGTATTCCAAAGCGCGTCATGTCAGGATGACGTTATTGAACTCTGCAACCCGGCGCTTAACCTGAAGGTCACACGTAACCTGAAGGTCACAAGTGCCGGGTCACCGGGATGACTTTCAAATAGTTTTTCACCGATGGTTATTATGTCTCTTCGGTAAGGGTTTGTCTGGCTGCGGCCAGCGTGTCGTCAAAGTGTTGTTCCAGCTTTTCATTGGCGCCCCGCAGACCGTCAATCACATTCTGGGCCCATTGCAGGTAATCGATCCTCCGTTGCCTCGGCCATTGAGAAGGTGGAGCGAAAGCCATGTCACGGACATTGCATATTTTATCCGCCAGTTTTATTTGTTTGGCCCGCCAGGACAGATGCGGCGAGTGTGTAATCTGTCTTTGTTTTCTTTCCTGCTTGGGCAGGCTTTTATCATCGCTCACCTCCAGCACCAAAGCCAGAACATCGTCGCCGAAGCTCAGGCGAATTTCTTCAGGGGTTGTGTCCGTATCTTCAATCGTGTCGTGAAGGATGGCGGCAATGATCGTGCTCTCATCGTAAACCCCGCCGACCGTCCATAAAATATTGGCGACTTCGATCGGATGATTGATGTAGGGCGAGGCGGCAGTGTCTTTTCTTCTCTGATGGCGGTGTTTTCCGGCGGAAAAATTCAGGGCTTTCAAAAAAAAGGTCAAATCGTTTTTCAAGGATACCTCCTTTACGGAGTAATCATATCACAGTCCTGGTTTTCCACGCAAACAATTGTCTGCGGCCTGTTTGAGATTATTGTTGATATGTGTTAACTGTTTCAAGAATATGGCAGTGATCGGAATTTACAAGCAGGGTGGTATGATGGCGGCGGATGAGGCTGGTAAAAAAATAGCATTTGAAAAACCTGATCTTGCGTTTTTGCGCAAGAGTCATGCCGTCTTTGATATGCATTTTCATACGCGTTACACGGATGGACGCGATTCCGTACAGGCAATTGCCGCGCGGGCGCGTGCTCTGGGGATCGGCATTGCCATCACCGATCATAATGACATCCGGGGCGCTCTGGAAATGGATAACTACAAAGATGTGCCGTTTATTCCCGGGATAGAGATTACATCACGCGAGGGCACGCACATCCTGGTGTATTTTTACACGCGCCAGCATTTAAAGAAGTTTTATACCAAGTACATCAAACCTTTCCTCGGGCGGGACATTATGAGCTCCACCAGACTGAGCATGGAAGAAATTATCCATTGCGCCAGGCTCTTTCCTTCCGTGACGATTTTCCCGCATCCCTTCTGCGTGGCCTATACCGGCATTTGTAATATTAATTTCGATGAGTCCCGACTGGGTCGTCTTCTGGAATCCGTGGACGGGGTGGAAGTCATTAATGCCGAAAATATTCATCGCTGGAATTTACGGTGCGCGCGTTTGGGATTGCATCTGGAAAAAGCGATTACCGGGGGCAGTGACGGCCATTCGCTGTATCATATGGGTAAGGTCGTGACCTATGCGGCCTGCGAAAAATCAGGTCCCGCAATGCTTGATGCCGTAAAGAACGGCGGCGTCTGTGTGGTCGGCAAAGAAATCAACCTGTTTCGAAAGGTGGCTGCAAGTACAGCCAAACTGAATGTTCATGCCGGGGCCTATCCGGACCGCCTGGGAAAGAATATCCGTTACAGCTACCGGGTGATTCATGTGAAATCCGTCCTCATCAGACGGCAATTGCAGTTAAGTTTTTACCGCAGAAGAAGTAAAATGAATCCGTTTTTCTAGGAAGGTCTGACACCATAAGAGGTATGCCATGTTTGATAAACTGTTTGCCGGTTTTCCCACGTTAATCTTGTTTCTTTTGCTGGGGATCGTTACGCTCTTATTCGGTTATATCCTGAAACCTTTTTTCTTTGCGATCTTCTGGGCGGTTTTGCTGGCTGCGATTTTTGCTCCGTTGTATGGACGGCTGCATCGAAAATTAAAAAGCCCCAATCTCTCTGCCGGTCTCGCGCTCGGGGCTGTATTAATCACATTTATTTTACCGGTTGTGCTCCTTCTCACTTTGCTGGTTGGCGAATCTCTTGAAATATACACTTCGATCAATTCCAGCAGGGGTTCCTGGATGAATTCACTTACCGGCATGCTCAACGCTTTGAGTCAGCACCCGATTCTGGCCCGGTTCGACCTGGATCAGCAATTTATTACGGATAAATCCATTGAACTTTTAAAAGTTGCCACCAATTTCCTTGTCTCCAACCTGTCCGCCTTCACGGGAAATACGATTGTTTTTTTCGTCGAGTTTGCCGTGATGCTTTACTGCCTGTTTTACTTTCTACGCGACGGAGATGATTTTGTCGATGCCATCGCTCATTACATGCCGGTGGACAGGCGTCATCTGGATACCTTCATCTCCGAGTTCCTTGTGACGTCGAAGGCCACGCTGAAGTTTACCTTTGTCATTGGAGGTATTCAGGGATTGCTGGGCGGTCTGGTCTTTTATATCACGGGCATCGAAGGGGCGCTGGTCTGGGGTGTGCTGATGATCGGTCTTTCCATTGTGCCGGCCATCGGCAATGCGATTATCTGGGCGCCGGCAGGCATCATCATGTTGCTTCTGGGACACATCTGGCAGGGTATTGCCATTCTGGTGTTCGGAGCGATCGTGATCAGTTCCATAGATAATCTGCTCAGGCCCATTCTGCTGGGCAAAGATATTCAGATGCATTCATTGTTGATTTTTCTTTCCACGCTGGGAGGTATTGCGGTTTTCGGATTTTCCGGATTTGTTCTGGGGCCGGTGGTTGCCGCATTTTTTCTGGCCAGTTGGAAATTGCTGCTGGAACTTTCTCAGGAAGAACAAAAGCGGAAAACATCAGAGGATTAGGAGTAGCGCCCTCATGTGGCCTTCAGGCTGCCAGGATATTCAGGAACGGATCAGAAATCGCCAAAGGGCTTCCCTGTCTTTCTTCTGGGCGTAATCAATCCCGATTCTGGGCGTGGATAAAACAGACTCAGGCGCGACTGCTTGAAAATCTTCCACCCATAAGTGCATGCCTTTTGTCAGGTCCCAGCCATTAAAAGATCTGGTGATGTCCAGCGCCTGACACAATTTGGCGGGCCCGTTGGTCAGAAGCTTATCAGGTTGTTTGCGGCGCGTCCGCATTTCGGAAAGACCGGAAAGCGGTTCAATCGCCCGGATCAGAACGCCGCAGGGATTGCCTTCCTCTTCCGTCACCATGTTCAACAGGTAATGCAGGCCGTAAGTAAAATACACATAGGCATGGCCCGGTGGGCCAAACATAACTGCATTACGAAGGGTTTTCCCCCCGTATGTATGGCAGGCGCTGTCCTTTGTTCCCAGGTAGGCTTCGGTCTCGGTAATGATTCCGGACAGCTCCGCGCCGTTGATTCGCCGGGTCAGTTTTTTTCCCAGGAGGTCGCGTGCGACGGTGAGTGTCGGGCGATTATAAAATTTTCTATGGAGCGGCATTGTGAACATTTTCCTGAAAAATGTGCCGTAATTTCAACTTGACTTAGGTTAATCTTCGTTTTAATACTTCTGCACCATGAAGTATTATAATGTCAACTTCAGTGTGCGTAATATCATAACTTTTCTTGTGCGTATATCTGTTCGCAGTGCAAAATAAATTACACGTTAAAACAATGAATAAGGAGGTGAATGAATAGCTGTTCTCGTCGTAAATAATGAATGAATTCCTTCTTCTGGAGGGTTGTTCAGAATATTATTTTAGTGGTATGGATTGTGCTTTATCGCGGTCGGTTGCTGGTTGTTAACCATAGATTCTCTTGAAGCGTTTGTGTTGAGGAATATACATGAGTGAAATGAAAAACACGGTAGTTGTTTTCCCCGGACAGGGATCGCAAAGGCAGGGGATGGGGAAAGATTTTTACGACCAGATTCCCGTGTGCCGAATGACGTTTGAAGAAGCGTCAGACGCCCTCGGATTGGATGTTGCATCCATCTGTTTTAATGAAGATGCCAGACTTCATCTGACGGAATATACGCAGCCCTGCATTGTGACCACCGAAGTGGCCATGTTAAGGGGACTTGCGGAAAAATACGGATTTAAAGCCGATTATTTCGGCGGCCATTCCCTGGGAGAGTTTACCGCGCTTGTTGCGGCGGGCGTCATGCCTTTTGCCGATACAGTACAAATTGTTCGCGAGCGTGGAAAATTGATGCAGGAAGCCGTTCCGGTGGGCGTAGGCTCGATGGCGGCGGTGATATCCGAAGGAATAGACGTCGAGGCGTTGAAGAAAATGCTCTCGGATCTGCCGATCGATGTTGCTAATATCAATTCAGCCAATCAGGTGGTGATCAGCGGAGACGCCGGCGCATTGCCCGCAGCGGAAAATCGATGCAGGGAATTATTTGCAGCGCCCAAAACATACCGGTTTGTGCAACTCAATGTCAGTGCGCCTTTCCACAGCCGTTTTATGAAAAAGATTGAAGAGCCTTTTGCCGGGACTTTAAAAGCATTCAGTCATTCATTTAATGCGCAGAATGCTCCCAGGGTGACTTCCAATTATCAGGGGTCATTTCATGCCGATTCCGTCGACGCGGTGATCGGCAATCTGGTCAGTCAGCTTTCCAACGCCGTGCGTTGGCGCGAAAACATGCAGGCGCTGGCCTTCGGCGCAGCCCGGATTTATGAAATCGGTCCGGGACGCCCGTTGCGTGAATTCTTTAAAACCATCGGTGTTGCTTGCGAATCCATTATTAGTTTTGCGGGCGCCGAAAAGAGTTTTGCCAATCCCCAATAACATTAACCAGAAAAGAAAACGTACTTCACAAGGGAGGTTTTAGTTTTGGAAAATTCAGTTAAAGAAAAAAATAACCCGATTAAAATTCAGGACAATACGTTTCGCGATGGCCATCAATCCATCTATGCAACCAGAATGAAAACGGACGATATGATTCCCATTGCTGAAGAAATGGATAGTTGCGGTTTTCACGCGATGGAAGTCTGGGGCGGCGCCACTTTTGATACCATGCATCGTTTTTTACAGGAAGACCCGTGGATGCGGCCGAGAATTTTAAGAAAATATATTAAAAAGACACCTTTTACCATGCTGCTTCGCGGCCAGAATCTGGTGGGCTACCGCCATTACGCCGATGATGTTGTCAGGGCGTTTGTCGATAAGGCCTGCGAGATCGGCATCGATATTTTCCGTTGTTTCGACGCGTTGAATGATTATCGCAACATTGAAACCTGCGTAGAAAGCATTAAGGCCAACAAAAAACACTTTCAGGGCGTGCTCTGTTATTCGCTGACCGATGTCCGCCTGGGCGGCGACGTCTATAACCTTGGTTTTTATGTGTCCAAAGCCAAAGAACTGGAAAAAATGGGCGCGGACTCCGTTTGTATCAAAGACATGGCCGGGCTTCTCTCGCCTTATGATGCTTATGATTTGATTTCGGCGTTGAAGAAGGAAATCAAGGTGCCGGTGCAGTTGCATACCCACTATACCAGCGGCATGGCCTCCATGACCTATTTAAAAGCCATCGAAGCCGGTGTTGATATTGTCGATACGTGCCTGGCGCCTTTTGCGCTTCGGACCTCCATGCCCGCTGTTGAACCGCTGGTTGCCGCCCTTACCGGGACACAGCGCGCAAGCGGCCTCGACTTATACAAACTGATCACTTTAGGCGAACATCTGGAGAAAATTGCTCCCAACTATAAAGTTCATCTGGCCGATCATAAACTTTCCATCATCGATACGGAAGTGCTTGCCCATCAGATTCCCGGCGGCATGATTTCCAATCTGGCCAGCCAGCTCAAAGAAATGAAGGCGCTGCACCGCATGGGGGAAATTACGAAAGAAGTCGTGCAAACGCGCAAAGATATGGGCTATCCGCCGCTGGTGACGCCGGTATCGCAGATCATCGGCGCGCAAGCCGTTCTGAACGTTCTTTTCGGCCGCTATGTGCGGGTGTCCAATCAGTTGAAAGATCTGGTGCTGGGCTTGTATGGTAAAACGCCTGTGCCGATTGACGCGGAATTAACCAAAAAATTACTGAAGAATTACAAGCTGGGATCGGAGCCGATTACCGGCAGGCCCGCTGATCTTCTTCAACCGGAAATCGATGACGCAAAAAAGAAGCTTGGCGATCTGGGCCGCAGCGACGAAGATGTGCTGGCCTATATTCTATACCCCGCCACGATGGAAAAGTTTTTGAAGGCGAAATACGGGATTGCTTAAACAAATTACAGAGACGAAAGGCAGATTATGGATTTAAGTTTCAGTGAAAATCAATTGCTCTATCTGGATACCGTGCGCAAGCTGGTAAAAAATTCGATTACACCCCACATTCTGGAATTGGAAAAGGCGCACAAGTTTCCCTGGCAGATTATTGAAACAGCCTGGAAAATGGGCGTGATCAATTTGTGCATTCCGGAATCAGTCAAGGGATTTGATGTCGATGTGTTTTCCTCGGCGCTGATTATCAAGGAAATATCCTACGGCGATACGGGCATTTCTACATCCGCCATGTGCAACGATCTGGCCAATGTTGTGATCAGCCAGCACGGAACGGATGAGCAGAAGGAAAGATTTTTGCGTCCTTTTGTTGAAAAGCCGCTGCTGGCTTCATTTTGTTTGACTGAACCGGGTGCCGGTTCCGATAACTCCATGATGACCAGCTTCATCGCGAAGCGCGATGACGGTACTTACGTCTTAAATGGCTCCAAGTGTTTTATCACCAACGCATCTTATGCATCTCAATTTACCGTATTGTGCAAAGTCGGCAAACCCACCAGCAACTTTATGGCGTGTGTCGTCATCCCCGTTCCCCACGTGACCTCCGCCGAACTGCCTGATGTCGGAAGCGCTGTCAGGGAGATTGATCTGCCCACCGGGGGGAAAATCATCATCGGCAAACCGGAAGATAAGCTGGGGCAAAGGCTGTCCAACACGGCCAGTGTTACTTTTGAGGATGTCATCATCCAGCCTGATCAGATCATTGGAGATCGCCGCTTTGGGTTTAAATATATCGTGGATGTGCTTGATTTCGCGCGTCCGATGGTTGCGGCCATTGGACTGGGATTGGCCAAAAGAACGCTGGATGTGACGCTGGCCTATACCCGCGAACGTAAACAATTCGGCCAGCGCATCTGCGATTTGCCGGTGGCCCGGGACATGCTCACCACCATGTGGAAGAAAGTTGAACTGGCGGAGTTGTCCCTGATGAAAGCCTGCTGCAAAATTCAGGAAAAAGCAGACGACGCCGGTCTCTATGCGTCGCTGGCGAAAAACACCTGCGCGGAAGCGGCCGTGTTTTGCTCAACGGAAGGCCTGCACCTGCATGGCGGTTACGGTTTCACCGCGGAATACGAAATATCAAAACTGGCGCGCGACGCTCACATCGTTGATATTTATGAAGGCGTCCGCGAAGTACAGAACATGATCATCGGGCGGGAGATCGTTTAGGTTATGCTGTACCTACATGCCATGGGGCATTTTAATCCGGAGAACATCATCTCCAACAAGTTTCTGGAAGATTTGGACATCGGCACGTCGAACGACTGGATTCTCGAACGCGTCGGCATCGTCAATCGCCGCACGGTCCTGCCTCTGGATTACATTAAAGAGACTAAAAATGCCGATTTCCGGGCCGCCTTTGAAGCGGGGTGTTATAAAAATGCTCAGATGGCCGCGCAGGCCGCCAGGAAAGCGCTCGAACGTGCATCGCTTAAACCTGAAGATATCGGCATGGTGATCGCCGGCAGTTCCTCGCCGGACAACATCGCGCCTGCGGAGTCCTCCGCCGTCGCCGCAGAATTGGGCATTGAAGTGCCCTGCCTGGATATGAATTCGGCGTGCAGTTCTTTCGGGATGCAGATGAATTTTCTGTCCAAAATGCAGCCGGAAACTCTGCCGCCGTATGTGCTGGTGGTTGATTCGGAAACCCTGACCAAGTCGGTGGATTATTCCGATCGGGCAGTCGCGGTTTTGTTTGGCGACGGCAGCGCCGCCGCGATTGTATCCGCACAGGTTCCGTCACGCACCGTATTCTGCGATTGTAGTTACGGGTCGCGTCCATCGGCCTGTGAAAAAGTCGGTATAGACTGGAAATGGCGTTTTCATCAGGACGGCAATGCCGTTCAGGGGTTTGCCATCCGCAAGACAACCGAAGGTGTGAGACATCTGAAGAACGTTTATGCCGATGAGGCGAAGCGGTTTATATTTATCGGCCATCAGGCCAATCTTATCATGCTCACGACGGTTTGCGAGCGCGCAGGTATTTTGCCTGCGGATCACTGGTATGGCGTTGATCAATTCGGCAATACCGGTTGCTGCGGCGCGCCGTCTGTGCTTTCCGCGCACTGGGAGGATGTTCAGCCGGGCGACCGCATTGCGATGTCCATCGTCGGAGCCGGGCTGTCCTGGGCTCATTTGATGTTGAAAGTAGAGGATAACAATCATGGATAAACCAGTTGCATTGGTAACGGGGGGCGCCACCGGAATCGGCGCCGCATGCTGTCGTGCTTTGGCCGCAGACGGATTCCATGTCGGCATTCATTACCGTAGCAGCGAACAAAAAGCGCAGGCGCTGTTTGCTGAAATCAAAGACGGCTTTTTGATCCAGGCGGATTTGTCGAGTATCGAACAGATTGACGCGATGATCGGGAAAATAAAAGAAGCGGCTGGGCGCGTGGATGTTCTGGTCAACAATGCCGGGCAGTCCATCAACGCTGATATCTTATCGATGAAGGTGGAGCAGTTTGACGAACAGCGGGCGCTGACGCGAGGTGTCTGGTATCTGACCAAAAGGATTCTGCGGCAATTCATGATCCGGAGTTCAGCCGGCCGTGTCATCAATATCTCCAGTGTGGTCGGCCATACGGGCAATGCGGGACAGATTCCCTACACGATGGAAAAAGCGGCGCTTGACGCCTTTACCAGATCATTGGCCCAGGAAATGGCCGGACGCAATATCCTGGTCAACTCTGTTGCACCGGGTTTTATCGAAACGGACATGACCTTCGAACTGCCGGTGGAAGTGAAAGAAAAAATCATGGCGGGCATACCGCTTGGGCGCATCGGAAAACCTGAGGAAATCGCAGAAGTGGTTGCCTTCCTGGCCCGAAAAGGAAGCTACATCAATGGCTCGGTGATTCACGTCAACGGGGGCCTTTATGGAGGCTGATGACAGCATCAAGCAGGAAGTGCTTGCGCTGGTGCCGCAGCAAAAGCCGTTCCGTTTCATTGATGAGATCCTTCAACTGAATGAAGAGGAAATTGTCGGAGCCTACCGTTTTCGCGAAGACGAGTTTTTCTATCCGGGGCATTTTCCCGGCAGGCCGATCACGCCGGGCGTGATTCTGGTGGAGTCGATGGCACAGATCGGCGTGGTGGCTTACGGCATGTACCTGCTGGCCTGCCAGAGAAATGTGCGGCCCAGTGAAATGAAAGGTCCGCTGAGCCTTTTTTCACTGGCCGATGATGTTGAGTTCAAGGGCATCGTGTTGCCCGGTGAAAGAGTGATTGTGAAAGGAAAAAAAATATACATGCGTAAAGGGGCATTAAAAGTGGATGTCAGTATGGAAAGAGAAAATGGCGAAGTGGTTTGCACGGGAAAATTAGCCGGAATGGGAGTGGAAACATGAAAACAAGAGTTGTCGTGACAGGAATGGGCGTTGCGGCCCCTAACGCTCATGGCCTGGATAATTTTGAACAGGCGTTGCGCGAAGGCCGGTCGGGTATCCGTTTTCAGCCGTTGCTGGAAGAATTGAAGTTTGGTTGTCAGATCGCCGGTGTCCCGGAAAATTTTGATGCGATCCGTAAGAGCTATTTTGATCACGAAAAACTGCTGTCGATCAATGACAATATCGGTTATGCGTCCGTATCGGCTGTGGATGCCTGGAAGGACGCGGGTTTCAGCATGCCGGACAACAATGATGAAACCGTGGATTGGGACACAGGTGTTATTGCGGGGTCCGGTATCGGCGGGATGGACACGATTGCGCAAACCGTCGTGCCCATGGTTAATGAAGGCAGGGTCAGACGACTGGGCAGCCGTGTTGTGGAGCAGGTGATGAACAGCGGCACCAGCGCCCGCATCGGTGGTTTGATCGGCGCGGGGAATCAGGTGACATCCAATTCGTCGGCCTGCAGCACGGGTAACGAAGCCATTATCGACGCTCTCTGGAGAATAAGAACGGGCTTGGCCAAACGGATGATCGCGGGCGGTTCGGAAGGCGCCACGCCCTATATCTGGGGCGGCTTTGATGCCATGCGTGTCATTTGCCGGAAGTATAACGACAACCCGACCGCAGGGTCCCGTCCGTTATCCGCCACGGCCTGCGGTTTTGTTCCCGGTTCCGGCGGCGCCATGCTGGTTCTGGAGGACCTGGAAACCGCGCTGGCCAGGAAAGCGAGAATTTATGCCGAAGTCATCGGCGGCGCTGTGAACAGCGGCGGGCAGCGAATGGGCGGTTCCATGACCGCTCCCAATCCTGAAGGCGTGAAAAGATGCATCCGCATGGCCGTGGCCGACGCGGGGATTGATCCGCATCAGGTGGATGCTATTAACGGTCATTTGACGGCAACCTATGCTGATCCCATTGAAGTCAGGAACTGGGCGGAAGCACTGGAACGAACGCCCGATACCTTTCCGTATATTAATTCGACCAAGTCCTTGATCGGCCATTGCCTCGGCGCTGCCGGGGCTATTGAAAGCGTGGCGGCCGTGCTTCAGATTTACCGGGGTTTTATACATCCCTCGATCAACAGCGAAGACGTGCACCCGGATATCGCGCCGTTTGCGGCAAAAATTCCGCAGAAATGTCTGGAATTTCCTGAATTGAAATATCTGGCCAAGGCCGGTTTCGGCTTCGGAGATGTGAATAGTTGTATCATATTTAAAAAGTGGGAAGAAAAATAATAATAATAATATTAAAGGAGTTAAGAAAATGGATGACAAGAAGATTTTTGAAGAGATGGTTAATATTTTAAAGACATACACTAAGGACGTTACGCTCTTAGAGAAAGCAACGCTCGATACTCACATATTGAACGATTTGAAAGTCAATTCCGCGCGTCTGGTCGATGTGATTATCAAATGTGAAGACGTTTTCGGCATCAGCGTTGATGATGATGAGGCGGATAAGATCCGCACCATCGGCGATGCAGTCAGCATTGTAAAACAGAAACTCGGGTAAACAACTATGGATACGCGATCCAGATTTATGCTGCATTTGCAAAATTTTTTAGGGCGTTTGACTATTATCTTTGTGGCGCCTTTTTACTTTATCCTTGCGCATGCGATGCATTACCGGATCAGGAACCTGCGGGAACTCCGCCGTCAGTGCGCGGCGGCGTTTGCCGCACACAAGGGGCCCTGGATTATGTGCGCCAATCATTTAACCATGGTTGACTCTTTTATCCTGAGCTATGTCTCGTTCAGTCTGGCCGGACACATTATTCATTACAAGCGGCTGGCCTGGAATCTGCCGGAAAGAAGCAATTTTCAAAGCAATATCTTTCTGGCCGTCTTATGCTACCTGTCCAAATGCGTTCCCGTTGATCGCGGCGGTTCCCGCGAAAAGATGAAACGGGTTCTCGATCAATGCATTTATCTCTTACGCAACAGGCACACGATTATGATCTTTCCCGAAGGGGGAAGATCACGCACCGGCCGTGTCGATAAAGAAAATTTTTCCTACGGTGTCGGCCGGTTTATTCAGGATGTGGAGGACTGCAAAATCATGTGCATCTATCTGCGCGGCGACAAGCAGCACAAATACAGCCTGATCCCCGCTTGGGGTGATAAGTTTTACGCGCAGATGGAAGTGTTTCAACCCACGCCGGTGGTTCAGGAAGGGCTTCGCGCGCAACGGGAGTATGCGTCGCAGATTATTCAGAAGCTCGCGCAAATGGAGGAGACTTATTTTGCCGCACATCGGGAACGATATCGTGGATTTGACCAGTCAGCCGAACGGACAAAAAAGCACGGATTCGCGCTTTCTGAGGAAAATACTCACCGATACTGAAATTGAGCAGGTCCGAAGTTCCGGTGATCCGGATGCGGCGCTCTGGTCTTTCTGGGCATGCAAGGAAGCGGCTTATAAAGTGATTCAGAAACAGACCAGCGGCGCGGCCTTTGTGCCGCGCCGCTGGTCTGTTTGCTTTCAGGCGTCTGTCAATTCTCCCGTTGGCCTTCAAACGTTAAAAGAAGATTACCGGGACGGAGCGGTATTTGTTCCCGGTTTTGACGCTGTTTACGTTCGTCTGTTTCCATTTTTCTCATACCTTCATTGCATAGCGGTCGATGCTTTTTGCGTGATGGATAATATCATTGCTCATGTTGATCGGATGCCCGATCAGGAAACCTCTGGCGGCGCGGATCCATCATTGTTCGCCCGGGTAAGGCTGGTCCGTTCACTTGCCGCCGCTTTGCAACTGCCGGAAGAGGATATGCGAATCATCCGCGAGACCAAAGACGGCGGGCTTATGCCGCCGCGCCTTTATATTGCGGGCGTTCCATCCGGCATTGAAATCAGTATCAGTCATGACGGAGATTATATCGCGTATGCTTATATTGTCTGATTTATTGATGTTCTGATGGAAAAAGTTTTGGCATATTTTGTTGTCATGCTGCTTGTCTTATGCTAATAGTCTTTTATTATTAAGCTTTCCTATAATCAGCAGTTCAAGGGAGGGGATATGAATCATAAGGACGTTGTCGCATTAGTCACCGGAGGTTCGTCCGGTCTGGGAGAGGCCACCATGCTGGAATTGGTTGCCAGAGGAGCCAGAGTGGTCATTGTGGATGTTGATGATGCGAAAGGCCAAAGCGTTGCGGATGCCGCGGGAGATAATGTTGCCTTCGTGCATGGGGATGTGACCAGCGAAGAGGACATTCGAAAGGCCATTAAAACAGCTACGGATACTTTTGGAAAAATGAATGTGGCCGTCAATTGTGCAGGCATCCCTAATCCGGGGAAAATTCTGGGCAGGAAAGGGCCGCTGTCGATGGAATCCTTTTATAAAGTTGTCCAGATTAATCTCGGGGGAACGCTCAATGTTATCAGGCTGGCTGTGGAGGAGATGAACGGCAATACAGTCAATGATGAAGGGGAAAAAGGCGTGATTGTTAATACGGCGTCCATTGCGGCTTTTGAGGGACAAATCGGGCAGGCGGCTTATTGTGCGTCCAAAGGCGGCATTGTTGCCATGACCTTGCCGATAGCCCGTGAATGCGCCGATTATGGTATCCGGGTTGCAACGATCGCCCCCGGACTCTTTGCAACACCCCTGATGGATAGTTATCCCGACGAGGTAAAAAAAAGTCTGGCCAAAGACGTGCCCTTTCCTCAGCGATTGGGTAAACCCGCGGAATATGCGAAACTGGTTTTACATATCATCGAAAATACCATGCTGAATGGCTGCTGTCTCCGGATCGATGGCGCCTTGCGGATGCAGGCGAAATAAACAGGGCGATCTGATATCCGGCACAGGCTTAAATTGACTTGAAAAGCATCATCAATTCATGTAAGTACCCAAAAACGATCTGAATGACGCTGAAGGGATACTCCTTAATCTTATGATACCGGATTCGGCAGACACAGGGATACAAAACATCAAATCAATAGTATTCTCGCAAGTGTTTGACATGGTGGATATCGGTCTGGTGATCCTGGATCGTGACCTGCGCGTGAGACACTGGAACCGCTGGATGCAGCTGCACAGCACAGCGGCGGCCGAAGACGTCATTGGATCCTTTATTTATGATGTTTTTCCCAACTTGAAACGACCCCGGTTTTTAAATAACTGTAAGACGGTTTTCACTTTTGGTAATTTCTGTTTCTTTTCTCAAAGACTTCATCATTATCTGTTTCCGTTTAAGCCGATCAGTTCGTTTGATTCCGATTTCAAACATATGCAGCAAAGTTGCACCATGGGGCCGTTGCGTAATGAGAATGGAGACATTGAATATCTGTTCATTGCCGTGCACGATATGACGGAAGCGGTTAATTTTGAACAAAAGCTGCTGGCGCTCAACAGGATCGACTCTTTGACCGGCGTGAACAACCGCCGCAGTTTTGAAACGCACATCAAGGAAGAAATGGAGCGGCACGCCAGATACGGTCACCCTTTAAGCCTGATCATGCTGGACGTTGATCATTTCAAAAATGTCAATGACACATACGGCCACCAGTGCGGCGATTATGTTCTTAAAGCAATTACCACATTGATCAGCGAGACCACACGCAGCGGGGACATCCTGGCGCGCTACGGCGGCGAGGAATTCTGCTGCCTTTTACCGGAAACCCCGGTTTCAGCGGCCATGATCCTTGCTGAAAGGTTCCGGAAAACCGTCGCCGATCATCTTTTTGAATATCAGGGACAGGGGATTCGCGTTACAATTAGCCTGGGCGTATCCGCCATGGGGCCGGATGCAACAACGCCCGATATGCTGCTGAAAAAAGCTGACGATGGCTTGTATACGGCAAAAAACAGGGGACGCAACCAGATTGAAGTTGTCCACTGAAAGTATCGGTTATTAAAATAATCCTGTCTTTCGATTCAAGAGAGATGCATGTGCCGGAAATAAAATAGTCTATCTCTGCGTATAGGGACGATTCATGATAAAAAAGATATTGATCGTTGATGACTCACCTGTTTCCATTAAAATCATCAAAAGCTGCATTCCCAAGGACCGGGGCTATGAACTGTTCGACGCCGCCAATGGTCAGATCGGTGTGGAACTGTTCAAGCAAATCAAACCGGATATGACTTTCATGGATCTCACCATGCCGGTCATGAATGGTTTTGATGCCCTGCAGGAAATCATCAGGCTGGATCCCCGGGCGATGGTGGTGGTGGCCACTGCCGATGTTCAGGTTAAAGCCATCGCCAAAGCGCACGACCTCGGTGCTTATTCCGTTGTCAAAAAACCACCGACCAGGGAAAATATCACCGCTGTAATTTTAGAAGTTGAGAGTGTGCTGAAGGAACGGGACTAATTTATGGATTCAAGTATACAGGAATCATTGATCACTGAGGAAGAAACGGACATTCTGCAGGAAATCATGAATATCGCCTTCGGCCGTGCGGCGTCTGATCTTGCCGAATACATCGACATATTTGTTATTCTCAGTGTGCCTTATATCAAGCTTTTGCGCTCGTCGGATCTTCCGCCCTATATCAGTGCCGAGATCAAAGATTATGATAAGGTTTCACTGGTCGAACAGAATTTCTGGGGAAAGTTCAAGGGTAGTGCCTTTCTGGTATTTCCGGCGGACAGCGGCAAAAAGATTCTGTCTCTGCTCGACGGTTCGGATGAATACTTTGAATCGGACCCGATCAATGAACTGGAAAAAGAAACGTTTCGCGAAGTCGGCAACATTTTGATCGGCGCCTGCATCGGGAAAATTGCCGAATTGCTGGGTGATGTCATCACCTATTCCCCGCCCCGGGTGGTGGTGGAGAGAAGTCAGCGCGGCATTATATCGAATAGCCTCTTTGCCGAGGACGATCTGGCCATTGTATTAAGAACCGTCTTTGAATTTAATGAAAAAAACATCAGCGGTTATTTATTTATCGTTACCAGTGAAGAGTCTTTTGCCTGGCTGAAGACGGCGCTGCATAATTTTCTGGATCAGTACGAGTGCTGATTCCCTTTTATTTTCTGCGGCCGTCCACGCGACGGCCGTTTTTTCCTGTCGTGTTATTCCGTAATTTCTTTTCTCAACTGGATGGGCTTGATCTGTTTTTTACGCAAACGCAGATTAAGCATTTCCACCGCTACGGAAAACGCCATCGCAAAATAGATGTAGCCTTTCGGTACATGCACGTCGAAACCCTCAACAATCAGCGTGACGCCCACCAGGATCAGAAAAGACAAGGCCAGAATTTTGATGGTCGGGTGGCCATCCACAAAGTTGGCAATCGGTTTGGCGGCAAACAGCATGACGGCGACGGCCAGAATAATCGCGATGGCCATAATCGATATATGCTGGGCCAGCCCGACCGCCGTGATGACCGAATCCAGTGAAAAAACGATATCAAGAACGGCAATCTGCGCAAGAACCGCCGCCATCTTTGTCGTTTTTAATGCCGGCTTATTTTCTTCAATGCCTTCCAAACTGTTATGAATTTCATGAGTCGCTTTGGCCAGCAGGAATAATCCTCCTCCAATTAAAATGATATCCCGTCCGGAGATAGCCTGGCCAAAGATTGTAAACCAGGGCTGGATCAGATTGGATATCCAGACGATGGAAAATAAGAGTGCCAGACGGGTGCCCATTGCCAGCATGAGTCCTATGTTACGGGCAAGGTTTCTTTTTTCGGAAGGCAGACGCCCTACCAGAATTGAAATAAAAATGATGTTGTCGATCCCCAGAACAATCTCCAGGGCCGTCAGGGTTCCCAGAGCAACCCAGGCTTCAGGGCTGGTCAACCATGCAAACATAATCGTTCTCCTGAAAACTAATACTCGATGCCCGCGCGGTCTTTGATGCCCGCGGCATAGTGATGTTTGATTTCTTTAACTTCACTGACCGTGTCGGCGAGCTTCATGATTTCTTTGGCCGCGTAACGGCCGGTGAGAATCAGGTCAAGCGCCGGCGGTTTGTCTTTAATCAAATTAACTACATCTGCCAGAGGGATGAGTTTAAAATCGACCGCGACGTTAATTTCATCAAGGATAACCATATTGTATTTGCCCGAAGCAATTGCCTTTCTGGCCAGTTCAAAGCCCTGCCGGGCGAGTTCAATATCCACCGGGGCGGGTTTGTCGCGCATGACGAAGCTGTCCAGGCCCGTGCGGAGAATGGTCAGCCGCGGCAGATATTTTTCAGCCGCCACAAACTCGCCGTAGTCCCGTCCTTTCATAAATTGCAGGATGAAGACTTTATAGCCCTGGCCCACGGCGCGCAGGGCCTGCCCGAAAGCTGAAGTGGTTTTTCCCTTGCCGTTGCCGGTAATGACGATGACCAGACCACGGGCGGCCGGAGCGGGTGCGGATATTGTCTTCTTGGGATGGGCCGGTTTAGTTTTTTTCGCTTTTTGCTTCACGAGCGGTGTCATGGCATGTCTCCTGACTTGAGGAAGCGGCGGGCGATGGCTTCCGCCTCGGTATAAGGATCGGCTTCCCGGTTTTTAATTCTTTCAGCAATATTTTTCAATTCGCCGCCGGCGATCAGCTGATTCAGCACCGGTTCCAGTATGCAGGCTTTAAGCGCATCGGTGATTTCCATAAGCGCCTTGCGTTCCATTCGTTCGGAAAGTTGTCCGCTGATCAGCAGATGGGCGTGATGGTCCGATATCTTCTGCGCGAGTTCCGCCGTTTTTTCGGCAAAGCCCACGGGTTCATACAGATTGCCGATGCTCACAATCGGCGGCCGCCATGCAGAAGGCGGCAGCGGTGAGGCGTTGAGCAGCGAGGTAAGCTCCGTTTGCAGCTGTTTTGCGCCGGGACGGTCGGCTTTGTTGATGGCGAAGACATCCGCAATTTCCATGATGCCGGCTTTCATGGTCTGAATTTCATCGCCCATACCGGGCACCAGTACGACGATGACGCTGTGGGCATGGTGGATAATATCGAGTTCCTGCTGGCCGATGCCGACCGTTTCGACTATCACGATATCCTTACCCATGGCTTCCATCACATGGATAGCGTCGCCTGCGGCCTGTGAGAGACCGCCCAGAGCACCGCGTGTGGCGAGCGATCGGATGAACACGCCTTCATCTTCCGCGTGTCTGAGCATGCGGACGCGGTCGCCCAGGATGGCGCCGCCGGAAAAAGGGCTGGTCGGGTCAACCGCCAGAACACCCACCGTCCTTTTTTGCTTGCGGAATTCGCCGATGAGCGCGTCAGTCAGGGTGCTTTTGCCGGCGCCCGGTGCCCCGGTGATGCCGATGATCAGCGATTTGCCCGTGTGGACAAAAAGCTGCTTCAGCCGCGGCCGTGCCTGCGGCAGCTTATCTTCCAGATCACGGATCAGGCGGGAGGCGGAGCGGACGTCGCCCGCGCATATTTTTTTTGTGGTTTCCATCATTCGTTTTTTATCGGGGTTTCAGTCAGTCTCTGCTCTGGACATGCGTGCGAATCCAGTCCACAATGGAGTCCAGCGATGCGCCGGGAGTGAAAATGGCCTGGATGCCCGCGTCATACAACATCTGAAAGTCCTGCTCAGGAATAATGCCGCCGCCGATGACCGTAATGTCGGAGGCGTTCTTTTCGCGCAGCAGTTCCACCACTTTTGGAAACAAAATGCGATGCGCACCCGAGAGACAACTCAGGCCTACGAGATCGACGTCCTCCTGAATGGCCGCGAAGGCGACCTGTTCCGGGGTTTGATGGCATCCGGTATAGATGACTTCAAAACCGGCGTCGCGAAATGCGCGGGCCAGGATGCGCGCGCCGCGGTCGTGACCATCCAGTCCCGGTTTGGCCACCATCACTCGAATTTTTCTTGACGACATATCATTAATCTCCTCGATATAAATCTATCTCTTAATACAATCCCGGGTCCCGATACTCCCCGTAAACTTCACGGTAAACATCGCAGATTTCCTGCTGGGTGGCCAGATTCTTGACTGCCGAAATGCAATACGGCATCACGTTTGCTCCCGTTTTGCAGGCGGTACGGATGTCGTCAAGCGATTGTTTCACGGCGCGGTTGTCCCGTTTGCGGCGGACATCCTGAACCCGTTTGATCTGCTCCTCGCCCATTTTTTCATCGATCTCCACCAAGGGCACCGCATGCTGCGCTTCGGTAACATACTTGTTGACGCCAACCATGATCTTTTCTTTGGTTTCAACCTGTCGCTGGAATTGATAGGCGGCGTCCGCGATTTCCATCTGCGGGAAGCCTTTTTCAACAGCGGCAATCATACCGCCCATGGCGTCGATCTTTTCGATATATTCCCAGGCCTTTTCCTCGATTTCATTGGTGAGGGATTCCACAAAGTAGGAACCGGCCAGCGGATCAATGGTATTGGCCACGCCCGTTTCTTCGGCCAGAATCTGCTGGGTGCGCAACGCGATTTCCACCGCTTGTTCGGACGGCAGGCAGAATACTTCATCCAGAGAGTTGGTATGCAGCGACTGGGTTCCGCCCATGACGGCGGCCAGCGCTTCGACGGTTGTGCGGATGATATTGTTATAGGGCTGCTGCGCGGTCAATGAGCACCCGGCGGTTTGGGTGTGGAAGCGCATCCACAGCGAACGGGGGTTTTTTGCACCGAAACGGTCGCGCATCACTTTGGCCCAGATGCGGCGCGCGGCGCGGAGCTTGCAGATTTCCTCAAAAAAGTCGATGTGCGAATTGAAAAAGAAAGACAGACGCGGTGCGAAGTCATCCACATTCATTTTCTTGCGGCGGATGACATCTTCAACGTACTCGATGCCGTCGCGCAGGGTGAAAGCCAGTTCCTGAACAGCGGTTGCGCCCGCTTCCCGGATGTGATAGCCGCTGATGCTGATCGTGTTCCAGCGCGGAACGTATCTGGCGCCGAACTCCACGGTGTCCGAGATGAGCTTGATGGAGGGTTCCGGCGGGCACATGAACGTCTTTTGTGCAATAAATTCCTTGAGCATATCGTTTTGAATCGTCCCGCCGATTCTGGTAAGCGGCACCCCTTTGATTTCGGCTGCCGCGCAATACATGGCCCAGAGCACGGTGGCTGGCGGGTTGATGGTCATGGAGGTAGTTACCTGAGAAAGCGGAATGCCGTCAATCAATGCCAGAAAATCCTCCAGCGTGTCGATGGCCACCCCGCACTTGCCCACTTCACCCAGAGATCGGGGTGAGTCGCTGTCATAGCCCATGAGGGTGGGGAAATCGAAGGCGGTACTCAAACCCGTCTGGCCTTCACGCAAAAGCATGTGCCAGCGGGCGTTGGTATCCTGAGCGCTGCCCATGCCGGCAAACATGCGGAAAGTCCAGTGCCGTCCGCGGTAACCGGTAACCTGGTTGCCGCGCAAATAGGGGAATTCGCCCGGAACACTGATATCGCGGGCAAAATCCATGTCCTTTAAATCTTCCGGCGTATAAAGTCTTTTGATGTCCAGATCGGAAACGGTCGCAAAGCGCTCCTTCTGATCGGGATTGGTTTTTAATGATTTTTGAACATCGCCCTGCCATTTTTCGGTCAGTTGCCTTGATGTCTTTTGTGTTTCATCCGAGAAATACAATTTACTCCCCCTCTTGTTCCGAGTCGTGATGCACGCTGTTATTTTAATTGAATCACAGGACGGTTTGCGGCCCCGGGCCACCTTGTGTGACCTTCAGGTCATCAGGTGGCCAGGTCGTCGCGGCCGTATCCGTTAGCTGTAATATAGTCTTTTATAGGGAACCCGCCACGAGACGGCGAGCCAAAAAATTGGTCTGGATTAACTCGAATGTTCTGTTTTTGTCAAGAAATATTAAGGGTTGGGAGGGTGAGGGTATTAAATTAGAAAAGCACGCCGGCGTTATGACACACGGCGTGCTTTTCTCTGGTTTTAAATCAACGACTAAAGTGCTCTGACGTTTTCCGCTTCCAGGCCTTTTTTGCCCTGAACCACGTCGAAACTGACCGGCTGGCCCTCATTCAGCGTCTTGAAGCCGCTGGACTGAATGGCGCTGAAGTGCACGAAAATATCTCCGCCGCCCTCTTGCTCGATGAAGCCGAAGCCTTTGCGTTCGTTGAACCACTTTACTTTACCTTCTGACATAGTACTAATCCTCCTTTCTCAAAATTTCCTAAGTCGAATTATCACTGTGGCAGAAACAAAAAGGCCGCCAATTAAAAGTACCAAAGGCGGCCGACCTTGCGCTTTATCATGACACCATTCAACTTATTCCCTCGCTTTTTTCAGTATGACCCGCGAAGTTGAACGGACCCTAGAGTAATTGTATACAATAGTCAAGCGTTATTTTTAATCCCGCTCACGCGGGACGAGCATTAATTTACCGCATTTTGGAGCAATATCAAGACATTCATCTCATGCCCCTAAGGCTTGCCAAGGCGGTTGATGGAAATAGAAGCAACACCCCGTTACATTTCCGTGAGCAATGCGACGGGGCGTTGCCAAAGCTGTAAATTAAATATCCGTCAGGCCTATTTGTTGGAACGCACCGGAAGCGCCCGTGTGCCATAGGTTTGAATCTGTGGATACCAGCGCTGATTGCCTTGAACGAAATTGAAGTTGGCAGCCTGGGAATCGCGCGCTTCAGATGACCACGTTTCGATACAGGTTATTTTAATCAACTCCGTGGCGAGGTGAATACTGAAATTGCCGGCGCAGGGCGCATTCTGGGTTTGTTGTGCATCATACAAACTTGCCAACTCATCGTTTGTCGGCATCCGCCAGTCATTATAGTTGCCGGCGCTGTAATTCTCGCAATAGGATTTCGCGGCAGTCCAGCTGACGTCGCTGCCGTTGTCTTTTCCCGCCCACATCAGGTTTGTCTTTGTATCCAGAACTGTTCCGTTGCCGTGATGGACGATAAAACGATCCTTGCCTGCGCAAGCTACAATCATTGACACCATCACGGGAAGTAAGACGATAACAAAAATAGTTCTTAATAATCTTTTCATAACGGTCTCCTTTTATTACAGGTTGGACAAAGCGTTTTGATTTGATAATAATGCGCTTTTTCAGGAAGCAGTATAGGAAACGGGGTTTTGTATGTCAAGGAAATCTTGACTGGAAAATACGGGGTGCGGCGCCATTTTGCGCTGCCATCGGCAAAGTATTCGCTATCCCGGGTACAGGCCATGGTGGCTTATTTTATCCTGGCGATCCGTTGTCCGGTCAGCTGTTTATAAATCGACCGAACCGCCGCATTGACCGGGAATTCGGAAGCCTGCAAGAGGCCACCTCTTAATCCGTGCTGTTTAACCCGATATTCGATGTTAATTTTTCCATCAAATCATGTTATGGCTCTTATGAAGTATTGATGAAATGCTCCGCGGCTTTAATCAAATAATGCCTGCCGGGTTAAAAAGTATTAAAGGAGAAAGTAATGACAACCTCTGAAAACCGTTCCGCAAAATTTGCCGGGGCATCCCGTTATGTTCTGGATGATGAACTGGCTAAAATTGTTAATATTTCTATGGCATTGGAGATGCCCCTGTTGCTCAAAGGCGAGCCCGGCACCGGGAAAACCATGCTTGCCCATGCGATAGCCGAATCGTTGCGCATGCCGCTGATTATTTTGAATGTTAAATCCAGCATGAAACTGATCGATGCCCTTTATCAGTACGATACGCTAACAAGGCTTAATGACAGCCGTTTTTCCGATTCCGGGCGCGACGTGAGCAATATCGAAGAGTATATCAAAATGGGCAAAATCGGTCAGGCGTTTGCGGCTGAAAAAAAAGTGGTCTTGCTCATTGACGAAATCGATAAGGCCGACACTGATTTTCAGGATGACATGCTCGATATTCTTGATCAGATGCAGTTTGACATCATGGAAGTCGACCGTACCGTCAAGGCGAAAAACCGGCCCGTGATCATTATTACCTCCAATGCAAAGAAAGATCTGTCCGATCCGTTTCTGGGGCGCTGCAATTTCCATCATATTGCTTTTCCGGACCGCGATATGATGCGCAAGATCATCAGCGTGCATTTTCCCGATCTGAACAAGGATTTGACCGCCGCCTGCATGGATGCGTTTTATCGTCTGCGGGAAGTGCGTGGTGTCGAGAAGAAGCCCGCCACACGCGAGCTGATCAACTGGATGCGCGCCCTGCAGGCCGATCCGGATTTTCAGATTAAAAGTTTGAAATCGAACAGCGTTCCTTTTTTAGGTGTGTTGTTCAAAAAGAGCACGGATCTTTACCTGGCATCCCATCAGTAAGGTAAAACGCATGTTTGCTAATTTTTTCTATACGTTGCGCGACAAGGGTATTCCCGTGACGCCCACGTCTTTTCTGAGGCTTCAAAAAGCGCTGGGCATGGGGCTTATTTCGTCGCTTGATGATTTTTACAGTGTCACGCGTTCTCTGCTGGTGAAAAGCGAACGCTATTTCGACATTTACGATCAGGCGTTTGCCGTGGCGTTTCACGGGATGGCCGACGTGGAGCCGACGGATGCGGAACTTTCCGATATGGTTAAGGCGATGCTGTCTGAATGGCTCAAAGATCCGGAGGGAATGGCCGACGCGCTGGGGCTTTCCGAAGAACAGATCAAAAAGATGACGCCTGACGAACTGGTTGCCCATTTCCTGAAGCGTCTCAAGGAGCAGACCGAAGCCCATCACGGCGGCAATAAATGGATCGGCACACACGGCACATCGCCTACCGGTCATTCCGGCACACATCCGGGCGGTATGCGCGTGGGTGGTGAATCACGCAACAAGTCAGCCATCAAAGTCGCCATGGAGCGCCGTTACCGCGACTATTCGCAATCCGGTCCCATCAACGCCTCACAAATCGGAGAAGCACTCAAACGCCTCAAGCATCTTCAGCCGGCGGGACCCAAGGACATTGTGAATATTGACAAGACGATTTATCAGACCATGCGCAACGCCGGTGAAATAGAAATCATTTTCGACCGCAGATTGGCCGACCGCCTGAAAGTCAAACTGCTCATCGATAATGGCGGCTGGTCGATGGATCCCTATGTGGATATTGTCCAGGTGCTCTTTCATTACGCGCAGTTTCAGTTCAAAGAACTTGAAATTTATTTTTTCCACAATACGATTTATTCCAATGTCTGGCTCGATGCGCAACGTTACAAGAAACCGGTGCGGGTGGACGAATTTGCCCGCTCCGATCCTGAAACGCGGTTGATAATTGTTGGTGATGCTTCCATGGCGCCTTATGAACTGTCTGATCCCCGGGGGGCGATTTATGTCGGTCAGAATGAATCACGCTCGTCGGTGGAATATCTGAAGTTTTTGTCCAAGAACTTTCGTCATGCTGTCTGGCTCAATCCGCAATCCCAGGATCACTGGTTTTACACGTGGACAGTCAAGCAGATTGCCGGTATCTTTCCCATGTTTGAATTGTCTCTCGACGGACTGGAAAAAGCAGTGCATCACTTAATATCCCGCAATTAAATGAGGAGGTATAAGCCATGAAAAAGAGATTAGCTTTCATTATAACCATCACGCTTCTTATAACATGCGTGGCCGTGCTGGCCGCTTCCAATGTGCCCCCGCAGGTGGGTAGTACGCTGCCCGATATGAAGCTTTTGAAACCTTCCGATTCTGCGGAACTCAAATATCTGGGCCTTTCCGGGTCCGGAACATTTTCGCCGAATCAGGTTAAGGCGCAGGTGCTGATTATCCAGATTTTCAGCATGTATTGTCCTTACTGCCAGAAGGATGCACCCAATGTTAACCGGTTCTATGACCTAATGGAAAATAATCCCAAACTCAAGGGTAAAATAAAAATTATCGGTATTGGCGCCGGAAATTCCCAGTTTGAAGTGAATACTTTTAAAAAGAAGTATAAGGTGGAGTTTCCGCTGGTTCCTGATGCGGATTTTTCGATTCATAAAATCGTCGGCGAAGTCCGCACACCTTATTTTATCGCTGTGAAGTTAAATGGTTCAAAAAAACCGGAAGTAGTTTATTCCAGACTGGGCGCGCATGAAAATATCGAAGCGTTTCTGGCTGAAGTCATCAAACTGGGGAACGTCAAATAGGGGGCGGCTATGAACAAGCGATTTCTTGTCACGATATTTCTTGTTGTTTCTTTTGCATCAAATGCTTTTGCTCTGTCCGATGCCTATAAGGGCAATATCTATCAGGTCGGTAAGCTCAAACCGGTGGATAGTATTTTAAAGGTGAAAGTAGGACAGCTCGCGCCGGATTTCACGCTCAAAGCAGTCAGCGGAAGAGAAGTTTCTCTCAAAGATTATATCGGCAAAAAGAATGTTGTGCTTTCCTTTGTGCCTGCCGCCTGGACGCCGGTTTGTTCCGACCAGTGGCCCGGCTATAATATTGTTCAGGAATTGTTTGAAGAAAATAATGCCGTGCTGCTGGGGATTACTGTGGACAATATTCCAACATTATATTCCTGGACCAATCAGATGGGCAGGCTGTGGTTTGATGTCCTGTCCGATTTCTGGCCGCACGGTGCCGTTGCTTCACGGTATGGCATTTTGCGTTCCGACGGTACGGCGGAACGGGCAATTATCATCATCGATAAAAAAGGAATAATTCGCTATATTGATGTTCACGATATTAACGAACGTCCTCCGTTAGAAAGCATTATTCGCCAGCTTGAGAAATTGCAATAGCTGTTTCACAATTTAAGGACGGAGTCGGTTTAGCCGAACGCCGGTCCTGAAATATTTCTATATTTTTTCGCCGGTTTAATTTATACTCGACCATCTTGGATTCAAAAAATCTGTATTTTCCCTTGACAGAGGCAGCCAATTGCGATACGCATTTGTGACCGTAAGTCATAAGTGCGTATGGCTACGATAGATTATAAATGATTCCATTATTTTATAGAATTCAAATATAACATGTCTTCATCTTGACTTAAGAGGAGAATTTATTTTGAGCTCAGAAGAAAGAAGAAAGAAAGAGAAGGAAAATCGGAAGAACTCGATTCTGAAAGCAGCTCGTAAGCTGTTTTTTGAACGTGGTTTTAAATCCGTGACCGTTGATCTCATTGCCGCCAAAGCGGAAGTCAGCAAAGGCTCTATATATTTATATTTCGACAGCAAGGAAGAAATATATACCCAGATATTGATCTCGGCTAATATCGAGCGTCATCGAGAAGTAGAAAATTTTGCCAAACAGGAAGGAACCGCTTCGGAACTCCTTTTGATGTTTGCGCGTGATTACGTGAATTTTTTTCTTGATAACAATGAATTGTTCAGAATTCTTATGACATTCATGTTGCATTCGGAAAATATGAATCTGACTGAGGAGCAAAATACGCAGTTGATTCACACCACTAATGAAAATATCCGTACGGTTTCTGAAATTCTTCAGAAGGGTGTTCATTCAGGCGAGTTTGTTCCAAATATTGATATACGCCAAGTACAGAACGCTATCTGGGGATCGCTCAACGGCATTATCTCTCTTTATATTTACACGGGAGCGCCCGAAAAACGTGCTGAAAGAATCCATACGACTGTCAGAGACAGTCTCAATCTTTTTATAAAAGGAATGATAAAGGCTTAAGTTTTTTAACGGGAAGTTATTTCCCGTTCTGGTGGGTTAATTTCTGAAAGTCTTGATCTGCGGTATGTAGAAGTTTTTCCACGTCTTTTTCAAGTTTTTCAAAGCGATCGATGATTGCTCTTGCCTGCGCTGTAAGCTGCATGGATTTATCGTGCACGCCAATGTCCACGAGTTTCATACCCATTCGTTCTTCCGAGGCTTTTAATCTTCCCCAGGCGGCCCGGTAGGACATCTCCAGTTTTTTTGCTGCGGCGTTGAGGCTGCGCTGCTCATCGACGGCTTTTAGGATATCGTCTCGTCCCTTGCCGAAGACCACTTTTCCGTTTTTTTCAATCCAGACCTTGTACTTGATTTCCATCAGGAACCCCCTATCTGCTTGCCTATTTTTACTTATAGGGAAGATTGTGACAAAATGTCAATAAAATTCCTTTGGATAGTTTTTGCATGAGGACAATTTCATCTAATAACAGCTGGATGATTGAACTTCAGAGTATTTGTTCTATGCTTATTATAACATATTGACTTTTTTATGACTTTCGGTCAAATTATGCCAAGTCTGACATAGACCAAAATTGACATAGTTATCGGGAGGCTTTTTATGCAAATTACGAGGAGAGGTTTTTTAACCATGACCGGCGCCGCTTACAGCGGGGTTGCCCTGTCCAGTTTAGGGCTCAACCTGAATCCAACCAGGGCATACGCGGACGAGCTTAGCAAAATGGATCGTATTAAAATTGCCAAGCAGGTAACCACCATTTGTTGTTACTGTTCCGTTGGTTGTGGTCTGGTCTGTAGCGTGGATAAGGCTACAGGTAAAATTTTCAACATCGAAGGCGATGCCGATCATCCCATTAATGAGGGATCGCTTTGTGCCAAGGGTGCCGGTTTCTTCGATCTGACCGAAGCCAACAAGCATCGTCTGACCAAGGTGCTTTACCGAAAGCCTTATGGAACAGAATGGGAGGAAAAAGACTGGGATTTTGCGCTTTCCCGGATTGCCCGCTTGGTTAAGGACACACGTGACAAGGGTTTTGTTAAGCGAAATGACAAGGGTGAACTGGTTAATCGCTGTGAGTCAATCGGTCACTATGGCAGTTCCAATATTGATAATGAGGAATGCTGGCTGGTCACTGCGAAATGCCGTGCCCTGGGTATGGTCTATATAGATCATCAGGCCCGGGTCTGACACAGCCCATCTGTAGCGGCTCTGGGAGAGTCGTTTGGACGTGGTTCTATGACGAACCACTATTGCGATTTAAAAAATGCAGATGTCATCCTCATTATGGGCAGCAATGCTGCGGAGCATCATCCCATTGCCTTTAAATGGATTTTGAGAGCAAAAGAAAAAGGCGCAACGATCATTCACGTTGATCCCCGTTATACCAGAACATCCGCACGCTGCGATTTTCATGTGCCGCTTCGTTCCGGAACGGACATCGCTTTCCTGGGAGGCATGATACACTACATTATCGAGAATAATAAATACTTCAAAGATTATTTGCTGAATTACACCAATGCCTCCTTTATTGTGGGGGATGACTATTATTTTAAAGATGGTCTTTTCTCCGGTTATGACGCAAAAAAAAGAAAGTACGATAAGGCAACCTGGGTGCTGGAAAAAGACGGCAAAGGAATTCCCAAACGGGATATGACGCTGACTAATTCCCGTTCAGTCTTTCAAATGATGCGGAAGCATTATTCCCGCTACACACTGGATAAGGTATCGAGCATCACGGGTGTGTCGAAAGAAAATCTTCTCAAGGTTTATGAAATATACAGTTCCACCGGTGTTCCGGACAAGGCGGGAACGGAATGCTACGCTCTGGGCTGGACTCACCATACGACCGGCAGCCAGAACATCCGCACCATGTCCATCATCCAGCTTCTCTTGGGTAACATGGGGATCGCGGGCGGCGGCATCAATGCGCTGCGCGGCGAACCCAACGTTCAGGGTTCCACCGACCATGCGATTCTGTACAATGTTCTGCCCGGTTATCTGAAAACGCCCTCTGCTTCTCTCAATACGCTGAAGGCGTATCTACACAAATGCACGCCGGAGTCCAAGGACCCGCAATCGGCAAACTACTATCAGAATTATCCGAAGTTTTTTGTCAGCTTCCTGAAATCCTACTGGGAGGACAAGGCAACGAAGGAAAATGAATTCGGTTATCAATGGCTCCCCAAGATGGAAGACGGGAAGCACTATTCCACGATGCATTTGTTCGACAGGATGTATGCGGATAAGATCAAGGGATTCTTTGCCATTGGCGCGGATCCGGCCGTCAGCACTCCGAATTCCAATAAAGTCCGCAATGCGCTCCAAAATCTGGACTGGCTGGTCGGTGAAAACATTTTCAACAATGAGACCTACGAATTCTGGAGAGGCCCCGGCGTTGATCCAACCAAGAACAAGACGGAATGTTTCCTTCTGCCCGCCGCCGCGAGCATGGAAAAAGAAGGTTCGCAGAGTAACTCCGGCCGCTGGGTACAGTGGAAATACAAGGCCGCTGAGGCTCCCGGCGACGCTCTCCCCGTCGGCGAAATTGAGATTAAGATTATGGCGGCCGTCAAAAAACTGTATGAAAAGGAGGGCGGTCCTAACGCCGAAGCGATTGTCAATCTTAAATGGGATTATTTGGACAATAAAGGGCACATGGACGTGATGAAAGTGGCCAAACGGATCAACGGCGTTTTCCTGGAAGACACCGTTATCGAAGACAAGGCCAAGAAGACAAAGACGGAATTCAAGAAGGGGCAACTGGTGCCGGGATTTGGCAATCTTCAAGCCGACGGCAAGACGGCCTGCGGCAACTGGTGTATCTCCGGAAGCTACACCGCAGACGGTCTGAACAGAATGGCGTCTCGGGGCAAGGAAGATCCGACGGGCCTTGGCCTCTTCCCCAACTGGTCTTATGCCTGGCCGGTCAACCGCCGCATTATGTACAACCGCGCTTCCTGCGATGTGAACGGCAAGCCCTACAATCCCAAACGCAATATCCTGGAGTGGAAGGGCGATAAATGGGTGGGCGATGTGCCGGATGGACCCTGGCCGCCGCAGGCGGATAAGGAGAAAGGGAAATATCCTTTCATCATGAAGCAAGACGGCGTCGGTGCTTTGTTTGGACCCGGCATGGCTGAAGGTCCCTTCCCCGAGCATTACGAACCGCTGGAAGGGCCGCTCAGCAAGAATCCATTGTCCGGACAGCTGATGAATCCGGCTGCTGAAATCTTCAAAAGCGATATGGATAAAGCGGCTAATGCCAGTGAAATATTCCCGTATGTCTGCACAACCTATTCCTGCACGGAACATTGGTGCACCGGCGCTTTGACCCGCTGGCAGGCGTGGCTCCTGGAAATGCAGCCGGAACTCTACGTGGAAATCGGCGATCAACTCGCCAGGGAAAAAGGCATTAAAAACGGCGAGCGCATCAAGGTTTCCTCGATACGTGGCGAAGCTCCCTGTGTTGCCATGGTGACGAAGCGCTTTAAACCTTTTACCGTCGAAGGAAAGACGGTTCATCAGGTCGGTATGCCCTTCAATTATGGCTGGCTGTTTCCCAAGGACAGCGGAAGCGACAGCACGAATATGTTAACCCCAACCGTTGGCGATGCGAACACCTTCTGCCCCGAGTACAAGGCGTTCATGGTCAACGTGGAAAAGTTGTAGGAGGGAAGCGACTATGAATAAACAACCTGAACTCGTAAAATTGATTGATACCACCCTGTGCACCGCCTGCCGGGGTTGCCAGGTGGCCTGCAAGCAGTGGAATGAACTGCCCGGCTTCAGAACGAAACAGTTGGGCACCTATCAGAATCCTCCTGATTTGCAGTGGAATACCTGGACGTTGATTCGCTTCCAGGAATATGAGGATAAAAATAAAAATTTCACGTGGATCTTCCGCAAGGACGGCTGTATGCACTGCACCGACGCAGCCTGCGTAAAAGTATGCCCCAGCGGCTCTCTTTATTACACCGAGATGAAAACTGTCGGGATTCGTCATGAGAAATGCATCGGCTGCAAGGAATGCGTGGCGGCCTGTCCGTTCCATATTCCCAAGTATGATGAAAAGACCGACAAGGTTTACAAATGCGATCTTTGTTATAACCGCATCAAGGAAAGCCATGCTCCTGCCTGTGTGAAATCCTGCCCGACCGGCGCTCTGACCATCGGCGACAAGGACGCGATGATCAAAAAAGCTTATGCCCGGGTGAAACAGTTGGGCGGTGATGCCAATGTTTACGGCGACAAGTTTGTGGTCGGCACGCACGTGATTTACGTTCTGCAATTCAAACCGGATGTTTACGATGAGCTGCCGGTGAATCCGAAAGTACCTCTGTCCGTGATTGTCTGGAAAGACCTCTTAAAACCCTTGAGTCTGCTTGCCGCAGGCGGTGTTTTGGGCGGCGCATTCCTCCATTACATGATCCATGGGCCGAAGACGCCTCATGAAGATGTGAATGGACAGGATG